>CAXSDR010000039.1:0-29378 GCA_964236445.1 uncultured Motilibacteraceae bacterium
GACCCCCTCACCACCCTCGACTGGGCATGCACCGTCGCACGCCTGCTCGCCGCCGCGGGAACCGACACGTCGCCGTGGGAATGACCGACGGGCTGGCCGAGCGGGAGGTGTCACCGCTCACTCCTCTCCGGAGCGGCGCCGTTGCGCGTCAGGGTTCGCGTGCCGCGACCGCTACGGTGAGCCCTCTCCGGGCCTGCCATGGCTCATGGTGCAGGGATCGCCGCCGTGACGTACACCGCTCTTGCCGCTGTCATTCTCGTGCTCATCGCGGTGGTGCGAGGCGTACGAATTATCAATCAGTACGAGCGCGGTGTGGTCTTCCGCCTCGGGCGGGTACGCCAACACGTCAAGGAGCCAGGCCTGCGCTTCATCATTCCGGTCATCGACAAGATGCGGAAGGTGCCGCTGCGCATCGTCACGCTGCCCGTCGAGTCGCAGCAGGTGATGACTCAGGACAACGTGTCGATCGATGTCGCAGCAGTCGCTTACTACCAGGTGCGCGATCCCATCAAGTCGATCGTCGAGATCGAGAACGTGATCTCAGCGGTCTACCAGATCGCCCAGACCACCGTGCGCAACGTCGTGGGCCAGAGCGCGCTCGACACCGTGCTGAGCTCGACCGATGCCATCAACGACCGCATCCGGGTCATCCTCGAGACCTCGACGGAGAACTGGGGCATCTGGGTCAGCCGCGTCGAGCTCAAGGACATCCGCCTGCCGGCGACGATGCAACGCGCGATGGCCAAGCAGGCCGAAGCCGAACGCGAGAAGCGCGCGAAGATCATCGCCGCCGAAGGGGAGCAGCTGAGCGCGGCGAAGCTCGGCGAGGCTGCCGACATCATCGCGGCCCACCCGATCGCTTTGCAGCTGCGAAACCTTCAGGTGCTCAGTGACATCGCCGTGGAGAAGAACAGCACGATCATCTTCCCGGCACAGTTCATGGACACCGTGCGCGGCATCAAGAACTTCATGGACAGCGAGCGCTGAATCGGCACTGGCTAGATGTGCTAGAGGTCAGCGGCCTCGCGTGCGTTGACCCCGCGAGGCACGGCACGCACGACGAGCAGGTCCAGCGCCAGGATCAGCAGCACCGCGGTGATCGTGTAGGAGGACTGCTCGATGCGCGCGAGCAGGTGCGGCACCGCGGGGTTGTAGAGATCGCGCGCGCCTTTCCACGGTAGCTGGAAATAGTCGAGGTGCACCACATAGCCGAGGGCAGCGAGCACTACCCGACGCCAGTCGCGGCCGTCGCCGAGCAGGGCGAGCAGCGCGGGGATGATCCAGACGAGGTGATGCAGCCACGAAAGAGGCGAGAGCAGGACGCTGAGCAGGCCGATGACGCCGACCGCCGTCACCTGCAACCCGGCCTTGGACGCTCGGCGGGCGATCCACAGCCCCCACACCGCGATGCCGAGGGTCACCGCTCCCCAGCCGAGCCGCCCGACGGTCGTGTGCGGTCCGAGTCGCTGCGCGGCACCGTTCAGCGAGACGTTGTAGGTGCTCGCGACCGCGCCGATGCGCGAGGTGTCGAACACGGCGCCGGTCCAGTAGTCCCACGAGTCCTGGGGAATGACGAGAAAGGCCACCAGCGTCGCCGCGACGGCGCTCACTGCGGCCGACCAGGCCATGCGCCGCCGGCCGGCGAAAAGCAGGTGGATGACGAACAGGCCCGGCACCAGCTTGAGCGATGTCGCGAGCCCCACGAGAACGCCTGGCCGCCAGCGGCGCCAGCGTCCGCCCAGCCCGGCGGTTGCGTCGCGGCCCGTCGGCGACGTGTCGGCCTCACGCGACAGTGCGACATCGACCAGGCAGAGCCCGACGAGCAGAGTGCCGACCTGACCGAAGAACAGGCCGTCGGCGATCGGCATCGTGGCGCACGCGGCACCGATGAGTGCGGCCAGCGCGACCGGCCACGCCCCGCGGAAGCGTCGCAGGATCGGCCGCCCCGCGATGGCACAGATGAGCGCGATCAGCGCGAGCTGCAGGGCGACCCACACGTTCTGCGCGACGGCCACCGCCATCATCGCGAACGGCACGGCCAGCAGGGCGGCAGGCGGCGGATAGGTGAACGGGAGCAGGTTGGGCGCCGGTGTGAGATAGCCATAGACCGGGCGGCCGATCAGCACCGACTGGCCGGCCGAGCGATAGACCTCGAGGTCGACCTCGTGCTGCCACGCAGGCACATCGAGCGCGGCCCGCAGCGAGGGGACGACGGTGAAGACGAGCACGACGGCCGCGAGCAGCCACCAGAGAATGGTGCGCGTTCCCGAACGGGAGGCGGGCACGATGCTCGCTCCGGGCTCCTGAACCGCGGGAGCGGCGGACTTCGTGCCTGCAATCACTTGCTCAAGCGTACGCATAGCCTGTCGCGATGACTTCCGCGGCGACGCGCACCACACGTCGCCGCAGCCGCCTCAGCCGCCTCAGCGGCGCGAGGCCGCCGATCCGGGTCGTCGGCGTCCTGGCCCTTCTCCTCGTCGCCGTGCTCGCCGGGACCGCGTCCGCGACTGCCGCCCCGGCTGCCGGCGCGGCTACCGGCGCGGCTACCGGCGCGAGAGGTGCGTCTGTCGTGGTGCTCGGGGTCGCCGGGCTGCGCTGGGACGACCTGAGCCCGGCGCGGACCCCTGTCCTCTGGGCGCTGGTCGACCGGGGTGCGGTGGGGTCGCTCGTCGTCCGGGGCACCGCGTCGCGCACCTGCCCCGCAGAGGGCTGGTTGGCGCTCGGCACGGGCCGCCGCAGCCGTGTGAGCCCGTCCCCGCGGCGGTGCGCAGACCTTCCCCCGATCGCGCCCGCTGGCGTCGGCGCAGGCGAGGTGTCGACGTGGGACGACATCGTGGCCGTGAACGCGCGAGGCACCTACGACGCGAAGCCCGGCTGGCTGGGCGACCTTCTCGCTCATGCCTCGGTCGCGTCGCTGGCAGTCGGGCCGGGCGCGGCACTCACCCTCGCCACCAGTGGCGGACGGGTGCCCGCCTACGTCGGCGCGGTCGACGACATGCCGAGCCATTCGGGCGTCTCGAACAGCACAGCCGCCCGGCTCACCGTGGTCGATCTCGGCACCACCCAGCCGCTCGTGGGGGGCGCGCGCGACCCCGGGTCCGTGGACCGGGCCGCCGCCGCGGCGCTCGCCCGTGTGCCAACCGGCGCGACGGTGCTCCTCGCCGGGGTCAGTGACGAGTTCGCCGCGGGTCAGGCCCACCTGCGGGTGGCCGCAGCCGCCGGTCCGGGGTTTCCGGCGGACCGCTGGCTGACCTCGTCCTCGACCCGCCGGCCGCACCTCATGACGATGACCGACCTGGCTCCCACCGTGCTGACGCTGCTGGGTGTCGCGGTGCCCCCGGACGCCATCGGGCAGCCGTGGCGAGCGGGCGGCGTACGCCCCGAGACGGCGGCCGCGGCCCGCGGTCTCGTGGGTTATGACGACAAGGTGCGCACGGTGGCCGCGTCGCGCAAGAACTTCTTCACCTTCCTGGTCCTCAGCCAGCTGCTGCTCTATGCAACGGCGGCGCTGGGCCTGCGCCGGCGCTGGGGTGGTCAGGCCGCACGGCTGCGAGTGCTCGCCGCGACCCGGCGGGCCTCCGTGGGGTTCGCCGCGGTGCCGGTGGCGACCTTCCTGGCCAACATTGCGCCGTGGTGGGACAGCCCGGCCCCTGGCGCGACGATCGCCCTGCTCGTGGCGGTCATCGTCCTCGCCATCACGGCGGTCGCCTTGTGGGCGGGCTCGTGGACGGGCGCGGCGCATGGCAGCCTGCTCGGGCCGATCGGACTCGTTGCCGGAGTGACCTTCGTCGTCCTGGCCGCCGACATGGTGCTCGGGGGACGGCTCGAGGAGGCGTCCCTGATGGGCTACTTCCCCCCGGACGGCGGGCGGTTCTACGGCTTCGGCAACGTCGCCTTCTCCATCTTTGCCACGGGCGCCGTGCTCTTCGCCACCGTCGTCGCGGCGCAGCTCACGCGACGTGGACAGGGCACCCTCGCGCTCGCCGCCACGATCGCCGTCGCACTTGCCACGGTGCTCGTCGACGGCGCACCGTTCTGGGGGGACGACGTGGGCGGTGTGCTCGCACTCGTGCCCGGCTTCCTCGTGCTCGGCATGGGCGTCGCCGGCATCGCAGTCACCTGGCGGCGGCTCGCCCTGGCGTTGGTCGCGGGCGCTGCGGTGCTCGTCGTCGTGGCGCTGGCCGACTGGCAGGGCCTGCTCGGTGGTCGCACGCACCTGGGCCGCTTCGTGCAGCAGGTCCTCGACGGCGAGGGCGGCACGGTGCTGCGGCGCAAGGCGCGCGCCAACCTGCGGGTGCTGCTCACGTGGCTGGGCCTGATCGTGCCTGCGGCGGTCGCCTTCGTCATGCTCGTGCTCCGCCGTCCGGGCGGCTGGCATCCGAGCGCCCTGTCACGTCTGCAGGCGCGAGAGCCGATGCTCCGTGCCGGTTTCGTGGCGCTAGCCGTGACGATGGCAGTCGGTTTCGCGTTCAATGATTCAGGAATCACGATTCCGGCAGTTGCGCTCACCATCGCGGTGCCGCTGCTGCTCGCGGCGTGCGTCAGGGCGCTGGAGCTCGACGAGGAGCCGCACAAAGAACCAGAGTGAGCACCAGCCCCCAGGCGAGCCACGGCACGACGTCACCCCGCCACTGCAGGAGCTCCTTGTCGAGGCCCGCCGGCACACCGTGCACGCGACCGGGAACGTAAGCCGAAGCCAGAACTGCGCTTCGGGCGATGACCAGCGGGATCACCCGCGGGCCGGCCGAGACGGCGAGGCCGACCCAGATCAGCGCGTCATACCAGGGCAGCGCGTACGGCGCCGCGACGAGATAGGCCGTCGCCAGGATGGCCGTCGTTCGCACCAGCTCCTGCTGGACGCCGACGACGGTCGGGAGCAGGCGGTGCAGCGCGATGACGAGCACGGCCGCGACGAGGAGCGACAGCACGCTGATGATATGGCGTGAGGTGCCGAAGGACAGCGGTCCGTGCAGCCACTGCGAGACCGGGTTCCAGGGCGACGCCAGCGACACCAGCCGCGACGCCCGGCCGAGCTGGCCGAGAGCTCGCGGTCCCGTGACCGCATAGCCCACAGCCAGCACCACGAGCGCCCCGAGCACGCCCAGAGCCGCGCGACGCGGATCGCGGCGCAGGGTCCACAGCAGCGCGACGAGCACGAGCAGCGCCGGCACCTTCACCGCAGCCGCGACGCCGATGAGTGCGCCCGCGAGCAGCGGGAAGCGCCGCGCCGCCAGGAACGCTCCCGCGACCGCCGGCACGAGCAGCGCATCGACGTGCGCACCGGCCACGAGCGCCCACAGCAGCAGCGGGTTGAGCGACCACAGCACCAGCGGCCGGGGGTCGTCCGGCGCGAGGCGCCAGAGCAGCCCGCCGGTGAGGAGGAACGCGCCGCCGCACAGCAGCGACAGCAGCCACACGGTCAACCGGACCGAGGTCCCCCCGGCGGCTGATGCGCCCGCCTGCACCGCCGTGGCGACCGGGCCGTAGACAGACGGCGTGGACCGCCAGGGGTCCTGCACTGCGGAGGTCACCGGGTCGGTGCCACCGCGATAGGCGTCGGGGGCCGTGACATAGGGATTGCCCCCGGTCACGGTGATCCGGCCGTACGCCGCATAGCTCAGGGGGTCGGCCGACCCCATCGGCGGCACGACCAGCAGCACAGCGACGGCGACCGCGGAGCCCGCGAGCAGGCGGCGCGGAGAGGGTCGCCAGCCACGGGTGACCGCGGCGTACGCGCAGGACAGGCCCAGAGTCCCGGTGAGCAGCGCCACCATCAGCAGCAGTGTGACGACGCCGGGGTCGGCGTCGCCGGGGCGGTCCAGGGCGGTCCAGGGCGGTCCCGAGCCGGTGCCGAGGAACGGCTCCGTCGCCGAGGGACCGAGCGAGCCGACAAGCACGAACAGCGCCACGCTGAGGGCGACCGCCGCAAGGCCCAGGCGACCCAGCGCGGCCGGCATCAGTCGCGGGCAGGTGCGAGCAGACCGCGCGTGGGGAGCCAGCCGATCGCGGCATAGGTCGCCAGGCCGCGCAGCACGTAGGGGTCGTCGGCCATGACGGCCTGCGCCGCCGCCACGTCTGCCACGTCGAGCAGCACGACTCCGCCGACCGGTGGGTCCTGGCGACCGGCGAGCGCGACGAGGCCGCAAGCCTCGACCGTCGCCAGCCATTCGAGGTGGTCAGGGCGCGCGGCGTCGATCTCGTCGGCGGGGCGCAGATAGGTGGAGATCATGAGGTACACGGTCGAAGCCTAGGGTCGAGGCCATGGACTACGGCAAACTCGGCTCCAGCGGGCTGGAAGTGTCCCGGCTCTGCGTGGGCTGCATGAGCTTCGGCGACCCGTCACGCGGCACACACCCCTGGACCCTCGACGACGACGCGTCCCGACCGCTGATCGCCCGTGCGCTCGAGGCGGGCGTCACGTTCTTCGACACCGCCAACAGCTACTCCGACGGGACGTCTGAGGAGATCCTGGGCCGCGCGCTCAAGGAGCTCGCCCGCCGCGAGGACGTCGTGATCGCCACCAAGGTGTGGGGTCGCATGCGCCCGGGCCCGAACGGCGGCGGCCTCTCCCGCACCGCGATCCTGACCGAGGTCGACAACAGTCTGCGCCGCCTCGGCACCGACTACATCGACCTCTACCAGATCCACCGGTGGGACCACACCGTCCCCATCGAGGAGACGCTGGAAGCCTTGCATGACGTCGTACGCGCAGGGAAAGTGCGCTATCTCGGCGCCTCTTCGATGTATGCGTGGCAGTTCTCGAAAGCGCTCTACACCGCCGACCGGCACGGCTGGACGCGCTTCGTCAGCATGCAGAACCACCTCAACCTGCTGCACCGGGAGGAGGAGCGCGAGATGCTGCCGCTCTGCGCCGACCAGGGCATCGGCGTGCTGCCCTGGAGCCCGCTCGCCCGCGGCCGGCTGGTGCGCGACGTCGTCGAGTCGACCGAGCGCGGCACGTCCGACCAGTTCAGCGGCACGCTCTACGACGCGACGTACGACGCCGACCTCGCCGTCATCCATGCCGTGGCCAAGCTGGCCGAGGGCCGTGGCGTGTCGCGCGCGCAGGTGGCGCTCGCCTGGGTTGCGCAGAACCCGCTGGTTTCGGCGCCGATCGTCGGCGTGACCCAGCCCCAGCACCTCGACGACGCGCTCGCCGCCATGTCTCTCGTGCTGACCGACGATGAGATCGCCGCGCTCGAGGCGCCCTACGTCCCGCACGGTGTGGTGGGGTTCGGCTGACGTTCGCGCAACCGGAAGCCGATCAGGTCGCCGCCGCGTCGAACGGGCATGACGCGGCTCGTCGCCTGGCGCTGCACCCGCCGACAAGTGGCTTCGCACGTCACGGGCGACGCTGTGTGCGTCGGGCACGGGGACGACGCACCTCACCCGTGCGTGGCCAGGCGCCGGATCCACAGAGACATGACTTGACTGGGCAAGTCATCAGTGGAACGATGGGACTTGCCCAGGACACTTCCCGGAGGAGCTCCGATGGTCGAGAGCAGCAGTCTTCCGACCACGTACGACGGCCTAGCCCAGGGCCATCCGTCAAACAGAGAGAGAGTGATCTCATGTCCTTCGCCCGACCAGACGACTTGCACACGACATTTGCCGCGGCTTTCGCCGCGGGTGACGTCGGATCACTTGTGGACCTCTACGAGGCGGGTGCGATCCAGGTCCAGCAGGACGGGACTGTCTTGACCGGGCCGGACGAGTTGGCCGGTGTCTTCACCCGCTTGCTCCAAGCCGGGTTGACAATGCAAGGCGACCCGCAGAAGGCAATAGTTGCAGGCGATATCGCGCTCACGTCGACTCACTACCAGTTCGACACCGAGCGGCCCGACGGCAGTCACGCGGTCATGCGCGTCGTCACCGCCGAAGTCTCTCGACGACAAGCGGACGGCACCTGGCGAGTCGTCATCGACGCACCAACGTTTGCGTGACCGCGAGAAGCTCGGACGGTGAGTCACCTGGCGCAGCGACCGTGACGCCAACGCGAGGCTCTCGACATCGCGCCGAAAGACCGGGTGCGGGCACGCACTGACGTGAATTCGCGGCGAATGATTTCGGCCGCTACGTGCCGCGGCCGATGCCCACCGGTGATCCAGGTGATCCAGATTTTCCAGGGCTTCGCCGTCTCGCTCCGGCAGAGCGCCGGGTGCGCCGCAACGATGACGGCGTGCACCATAAGGCCGTCACACCAATGTCGCCAGTCGGCGACAAGCCTGGACCCACAACGGTTTCTGGTCTCTCGCGGCGGGCACCTGGCGGAAAAGAAACCGTCGAAACGAGGGATGTTCCCATGGCTCGCAACACGCTCTCACGTTCACTGCACGACATCGGTCTCGCCGCCTGGTTCGGCGGCACGCTCGCCAACGCCGTAGCCCTGAACCCAGCCGCTGCCGAGGCGGGCAGCCAGAGCTCGACGGGACGGGTCGCCAACACAGGCTGGGACCGCTGGACACCGGTCAACGCCGCCGCCATCGGCAGCCACCTCGTCGGCAGCGTCGGCCAGCTGGCCGGCAATGCCGAACGACTGAAGTCCCAGCAGGGCGTCGCGACGATGTCATTGCTGAAAACCGGACTCACCGCAGCGGCCCTGGGTGTGACGGCCTACAGCCGGGTGCTCGGGCGCAAGGCGGCGAGCTATGACGGCGTACCGGCGGAGTCGGGCACGACCCCGGCCGCGGCCACGCCCCCGGAGGTGGCCAAGGCCCAGAAGCAGCTGCACGTGCTGCAGTGGGTGATCCCCGCGCTCACGGGCAGCCTCGTCGTCATCAGCGCCTTCGCCGGCGAGCAGCAGCGCACGACCGAGGTCACCAGGGGCGTGGCCGCACGCCTCGGCCTGGTGCGCTGAGCGGCCCGCGTGCGTCATGACCGCCCGGCGGGTCCGCGGCCAGCCAGGCTGCGAGATCTGCCGGGCTGTCGACGTCTCGCGGGTCGCCGATGTCGGCGCACTCCACCGTGGTGACGAGCTCAGGGTGTGCACGCAGGTAGGCGCGCGCCCCCTCGTCACCGCGCAGCTGCCCGCACAGGTCCTGCCAGACGGAGCGGTCGAGCACGACGGGGTTGCGCATGTCCTCGTCGTAGGTCGCCACCACGGCACCGCTGCGCCGTCGTTCGTAGGCGGTCAGCAGCCGGCGGACGACCGCTGCTCCGACGCCTGGCATGTCGACCGGAAGGACGCAGACGGCATCCGCACTCTGCGCCAGCGCGGCCAGCCCACACCGCAGCGACGACGCCATGCCTGACGCCCACGCAGGGTTGGTCACGACAGTCGCCGCCGGCACCATGAGCGGGTGTGCACCCGAGACGACCACGACGGGATCGCAGCCGCCGTCGCGCAGCTCGTCGACCGCGCGGTCGACGAGCCGGCGCCCCCCGAGCATGACGAGCGGCTTCGCAGCGCCTAGCCGCGTCCCGGCGCCGGCAGCGAGCACCAGCCCGGCCACGCGAGCAGCGGAAGTCATCGGTGGATCGGGCCGGATCCCTCGAACAGCGGTGATCCCGCTCCCCCTCGCCTCGTCGCAATGATCTCGGCAGCGACGGCGACCGCCACCTCGTGCGGCGTGCGCGCCCCGATGTCCAGACCGATGGGTGAACGCAGACGCAGGCATTCTGATTCGCTCATTCCCTGCTCGCGCAACGTGGCGAGTCGATGCGCGCCCGTGCGTCTCGAGCCGATGGCGCCGACATAGCCGGCACGAGAACGCAGCGCCAAGAGCAGCAGGGGGATGTCGAACTTCTCATCGTGGCTCAGGACGCACAGCGCTGTCTGACCGTCGATCCGACCCTCGGCCAGCAGTCGCGCAAAGTGCCGGTGCGGCCAGTCGACGACGACCTCGTCGGCTGAGGGAAACCTCGCCACCGTAGCGAAGACGGCGCGCGCGTCGCACACGGTGACGCGCACGTCGAGGTGCGCGGCGACGGCGGCGATGGCGACGGCGAAGTCGTTGGCGCCGTAGACGAGCAGCTCGGCGACCGGTGCGAAGGTCTGGACAAGCGTCGAGGCGTCGGGCTGACGGGTGCGGCCGGGAGCATCGGGGGAACCACCGGAGGCGTCGACAAGCCGCCGCCCGAGCCCGTCGCCCGAAACCGTCGTGCTCAGAACGACCGCCACGCGCCGGTCGATCGCGGCGAGCAGCTCGTCCACCCAGGTGTCGTGCGTGGTCACCGGCGTGACGAGGACGTCGATGGTCCCGCCGCAGGTCAGCCCGAGCGCGAACGCGTCGGTGTCCGCGACGCCGTAGGAGTCCAGCACCGGGGTCTGGTCGTGGAGCACCGTCGTGGCCAGGTCGTGCACCGCGCCCTCGACGCACCCCCCGGAGACGCTGCCGACCACCTGCCCGTCCGCCGACACCGCCATCAGCGCTCCCACCGGGCGCGGGGCGCTGCGCCAGGTGGCCACGACGGTCGCGACGGCGCACGGCAGCCCCGCCTGACGCCATCGCGCGAGCGCCCGCAGGGTCGTGATCTCAGCCGCATCCACAACGCCACCGTAGACGCGGCAGGGCCGTACGGGTGCCGGTTGCCGGCCCGGATGTCCGGACGGTGGCGGTGAGGTCGCGAAGTCGAGACAATCGGCGGGACGTTGTCGGGGGGCGAGCGGGGGAACACCAGTCATGAAGCGGATCGGGCGTGCCCGGCTGCGGACGACCGGACTCGCCGCGACCATGCTCGTGCTGGCGTCGGCGTGCGCGGGACAGGAAGACCCGTCACCGGCGTCGACGCTGGGCCTCGCGAACTGCGAGGTGCCCTTTGCCCAGGCCACCCGCCCACCGGGCTCGCTGGGCATGCCGAGCTATGTGCGCTGCTCGCAGAACATGGGCCCGACCTTCCCCGACCCGCCGGTGGACACGACGTTCGCACTGGGACGGACCGCGGACTCCGACCTGCACGCCTGGGCCGGACGCGTCACGGCACTCGACTTCCACGACGACCGCGCGGGTCGGCGCGTCCTCGTCACGAACAACCTCGACACGGCGGTCGGTCCGCGGGGACTGCGTGGCCTCGAAGGCCTCGAAGGGCGCCGCACGGTCACCGTGACCTGGACTGCCGCCGATGCCCGCGGCATCGTCAGCCACGTCAGTGCCCACGTCACCCTGCTCGGCAGTGTGGCCAAGGTCGAAGGGATCTACGAGCCGACGGACGGAGCGACGTACGTCCTGCACGAGAAGGTGGTCGCCGACTACACCTGCGGCCCGGACGAGGCGCTGGTGGCCTCGTGCACCGGCACGGTGCCGAGTGGCGAGCCCGTCGACACCGACACCGTCGGCAGGCAGCTGCTGCTCGTCGTCGCCACCGACAAGGCCGGCGCGTGGTCGGCGTCGCGGGTGGCCTACTCCGTGAAGTACGCGACCCGAACCTGCAACGGCGGCCCCGGCCACACCGCCCTCGGACCCGTGAAGCCCGACGGGACCGCCGAGTTCCGGGCCGGCGAGCGCGTCCCGATCAAGTTCCGCGTCTGCGACTCGGAGGGCGTGTCCATGGCGAAGCCCGGCATCGTCACCTCGTTCGGCCCCTGGGTCGACCCGCCCGCGCCGATGCAACCCGACTTCCGCTGGAACCCGAGAGCAAAGCAGTGGGAGATGTACCTCCCGACCGCGGGGCTTGCCGCGGACCAGGCGTACGCCTATGTCATCACCCTCGACGACGGCAGCTCGATCCTCGCCCGTTTCATCCTCCGCTGAAAAAGCGTCCCGCGCTGTGGTCGTCACCTCTGCGACACAAGCCCGACACAGGCCCGACCTAACGTCGCCGCCATGGCGCCGACACCCATGCCCAGCGCTCGCTAAGGTCGGGCATGAGCAGATCGCGCGGCGTGCCCGCGGCCGTCCGCAGCGACCGCGTCGTGCTGCCTGATGGCGTCGTGCCTGCCACGATCCTTCTCCGGAACGGCCGCGTCCAGGCGGTTCTGCCCTACGCCGCCGAGGTTCCTGCGCCATATGCGCTGCACGACGTCACCGGGCTCGTGGTCTCCCCTGGGCTCGTCGACAGCCATGTCCACATCAACGAGCCGGGCCGCACCGAGTGGGAGGGCTTCACCACCGCGACACGAGCGGCCGCAGCCGGCGGCGTGACCACGCTCGTCGACATGCCACTGAACTCCATCCCGCCGACGACCACCGTGGCGGCGCTCGAGCTCAAGCGCGCCGCCGCCGACGGTCAGCTGTGGGTGGACGTCGGCTTCTGGGGGGGCGTCACGTCCACGGACACCAGCGAGGTCGGCCCGCTCGCCGCCGCGGGCGTCTGCGGCTTCAAGGTCTTCATGGTCGAGTCGGGCGTCGACGAGTTCTGCTGCGTCGGGCTCGACGGGTTGCACGAGACCCTCGCCGCTGCCGCCCGCGTCGACGTCCCGGTCGTGGTCCACGCCGAGTCTCCGGGCCCGCTTGCCGACGCACCGCCGCCGCACGGTCGGGCCTACGCCGGCTGGGAGGCCTCCCGGCCGCCTGCCGCGGAGACCGAGGCGGTCGGCGCGGTCATCGCCGCTGCCCGGGCGACGGGCGGGCAGGCCCACATCCTGCACCTGTCCGCCGCCGAGTCGGTCGCGCTGCTCGACGCCGCGCGCGCCGACGGCATCCGGATCACCGCCGAGACGTGCCCGCACTATCTCTCCCTCGCGTCCGAGGAGATCGCCGACGGGGCGACGCAGACCAAGTGCGCACCGCCCGTACGAGGTGCTGCAAACCGCGACGCCCTGTGGAACGCCCTCGGCAGCGGCTCCATCTTCTGCATCGTCTCGGACCACTCCCCCGCGCCGCCGTCGGTCAAGTCCCTCGACACGGGCGACTTCGCCACGGCGTGGGGCGGCATCGCCGGGATCCAGACCGCGCTGCCGGTCATCTGGACGCAGGCGCGCGAGCGCGGCCACACGCTGCTCGACGTGGCGCGCTGGCAGTCGGCACGGCCCGCGGCGCTCGCCGGGCTGCCGGGCAAGGGCGCGATCGCCGAAGGTGCCGACGCCGACCTCGTCATCTGGGATCCTGACGAGACCTTCGTGGTCGACGCCGCTGCCCTGCAGCACCGTCACGCCGTGTCCGCCTGGCACGGCGAGCGGCTGCACGGCGTCGTCCACGAGACGTGGCTGCGCGGTGCGCCTGTCGACATCCGCGAGCCTCCCACCGGCGCGCTGCTGCAGCGCGGGAGACGAGTCCCATGAGCGACCTCACCGACTTCCCCGACCTCGCCTGTCTGCGCAGCGGGGGCACGGTGGTGGCGTGCAGCGACGAGTTCTTCGGCCCGGCGTTGCGGCTGCTGGCGCCGACGGCACCGATCGCGCGCAAGGGCGAGTTCGACGAGCACGGCCAGTGGATGGACGGCTGGGAGACGCGCCGCAGCCGGCCGGCCTCCGGGGCGGTCGAGGACGACTGGGTCGTCGTGCGCCTCGGGGCCCCGGCTATCGTGCACGCGGTGGTCGTGGACACCACGCACTTCTCGGGCAACCAGCCGGAGAGCGTGACGATCGACGGTGCCTACCTGCCCGGCAACCCCTCGCCGGACGAGGTGCTCGCGGCACCGTGGACGACGGTCGTGTATGTGACGCCCATCGGCCCCGACGCCGAGCACGTGCTCTCGGTCGACGAGCAGGTGCTCGCGACGCACCTGCGCCTGGTCGCCTCGCCGGACGGGGGCATCGCGCGCTTCCGGGTGCACGGCGAGGTCGTGCACGACCCGCGCGACCTCGACGGTCTGCCCTTCGACCTCGCCGCCGAGCTCTCGGGCGGGCTCGTGGTCGAGTGCAGCGACATGCACTTCGGACGGCGCAGCAACCTGATCGCCCCGGGGCAGTCTCGCTCCATGGGCGAGGGCTGGGAGACGCGGCGGCGGCGGGGTCCCGGCCACGACTGGGCTGTGATCGCGCTCTCGACCGAGGGCACCGTCGCGCGCCTCATCGTGGACACGCGCCACTTCCGCGGCAACGCGCCGGCGAGCTGCGACGTCGAGACGTCGACGGACGGCCACGCGTGGCACCCGCTTGTCACCGGGTGGCGGCTGCAGCCCGACCAGGTGCACACGCGCACTGTTTCTGACGCGCCGCCCGCGTCGTGGCTGCGACTCTCGGTGCACCCCGACGGCGGCGTGGCGCGCCTGCACGCCATCGGTCATCCCACGCCGCACGGACGGGAGGCGGCCGCGCGACGCTGGCTCGATGCGCTCCCGCTGCCGGCGGTGACCGAGGTCCTCCTGTCGGTCTGCGGATCACGGAGCTGGGCGGGCCGCATGGCGGCGGCACGGCCCTTCAGCGAACTCGGTGACCGCGCCGAGGCGGTGGCGCTCGACATCTGGCGTGACGTGACCGACGCCGACCGCGTCGAGGCACTGGCGGCCCATCCGCGCATCGGTGACCGCCCCACCCTCGGCACGCAGGAGAGCCGCGAGCAGGCCGGTGCAGCCCTGGCTGCGCCTGACGTCGCCGTGCGGCTGCGGCAGGGCAACGCGACGTACGAAGAGCGCTTCGGCTTCACCTATGTCGTGCGCGCGAGCGGGCGGTCGGCGGAGGAGATGCTGTCGCTGCTGGAGCAGCGGCTCGCCAACGACCCGGCGAGCGAGCTCGTGGCCGCCGCCGCGCAGCAGGCGGAGATCCTCGTGCTGCGCCTGCGGGCGCTGCTGAGCGGACCGGCGGCGTGACGCTGTCGACGCACGTCCTCGACACCGCCCGTGGCTGTCCTGCCGCGGGCATCAGTGTCTGCGTCGACCGGCTGGACGGCGGCGGCTGGCTCGGCGTGGGCACCGCGGTCACCGATGTCGACGGTCGCGTCCCCGTGCTCGTGGCTGCCGGCACCTGGGCACCGGGCCGGTGGCGCGTGGTCTTCGACACGGGCGCCTACCTCGGCGCGGACGCCTTCTTCCCGCGGGTGACGGTCGAGTTCCAGGCCACGACGAGCACGCATCACCACATTCCACTGCTGCTGTCACCGTTCGGCTTCAGCACCTATCGAGGGAGCTGACGTGGCTCGCCTGGTGAGGCACACCTATGGCAAGGACGGCATCCGGCTCGCAAAGATCTCGCGTTCTGGCGACGTGCACACCTTCCACGACCTCACGGTGCGCCTCATGCTCGAAGGGGACTTCTCGGCGGCGTACGTCGACGGCGACAACTCGACGACCCTGCCGACGGACACCATGCGCAGCACGGCCTATGTCGTCGCGCAGGACGAGAGCCTCGACGAGGTCGAGCGCTATGCCGAAGCCGTGATCCGCAAGCTGCTGACCTCGACACCACGCGCGACGTCGGGCCGCGCGGAGGTCGTCGAGCACCGCTGGGACCGCATGGTGATCGATGGTGTCGAGCACCCGCACAGCTTCCGTGGCGCGCCCGCCGTCAACACCGCCACCGTCGTGGTCGAGCGCGACGGCCCGGTCACGGTGACCAGCGGGCTCGACGAGCTCGTCGTCGCCAAGACGACGGGCTCCTCCTACTGCGGCTTCCTCACCGACGAGCTCACCGTCCTGGCCCCCACCGACGACCGCATCCTCGCCACTGCCGTGACGTCGTCCTGGACGTGGAACGCCGTCCCGTCTTCCTACCCGGCGGCGCGACGGGTGGTGCAGCAGACATACGAAGCAGTGTTCGCGCAGCTGGATTCACGTGCTGTGCAGCAGACGTTGCACGCCATGGCCACGGCAGCGCTCGATGCCGTTCCAGAGATCGAGCAGGTGAGCATCCGCATGCCCAACCGGCATCACGTCGGCGTGGACCTCACACCCTTCGGTCGAGAGAACCACAACGAGATCTTCGTGGTGACCGACCGTCCCTTCGGCGTCATCGAGGGCACGGTCGCGCGGGAGACCTAGGTCTGGTCGCGGTAGCGCGCGGTCAAGCCTCGCCCGGCCAGGGCAGTGCAGGGCACTGCACCGGTCACTTGACACCCCTGCAACTGGACTTGCCGACCGTCATGTCGGCCACCTTCCACCGATTGTCCCTGCTTGAACATCATCACCAAGTCTGGCTGGAACCTTCGCGTGTACGTGTCGCGGCGGTCAGCTACAGAAGAACAGTCACCAGCCGCGCGGGCGGATCGGGGACGCCTCGCTGCGGGTCGTCGTACTCCCCTGACTAGAGCGGAAAGCCCGACAGACCGGTGGGTCCGGCAACGACGAGCACCTTCGCCGCTGCGGTCCCGACCGCGTTGGGCACGGGCAGCGGGGCATCCGCGTCGAGGCTGCTGCCGTCGACCTGGCACGGCCGCGCCACCGTCCCCCCCTCACGCTGGGTCGCGGGATCGCCGGGGCCGGGATAGGGCTCGGCGTAGTCGAACGCGATGCCGTGCCGCTGGCACCACGCCGGCGCCGTCGGCGCGATGGGCTGCGCCTCACCGCTCACGAGGTCGACCGACACGGGCTTGCCCCTGCGTCTCACGACGATCGAGTGCTTGCCGAGAAGGACGCGGTCGCCATCGGCCGCCCCGAAGCCGATCGCTTCGAGCGACGGTTCGAGCGCCACGCTCCACGTCGTCGCGCCGGTGTCGCGGTCGAACCCCTCGAGCTTCATGGTGGCGTCCTCGCTCAGCGCGGGTCCCTGTCCCGAGAAGGTGATGAACCCGGAGAGCCGGCACCGGACGGGGATGAGGTCGGCCTCGTCGGTCGGGATGTGCATGCTCGACGGCGCGCTCGCGGTCCGCCGGGCCGCCTTGTCGGTGGGCACGGCGACGACGCCGTTGCAGTAGGGCAGCGTGCCGCTCTGACGCCAGACGGTGCGACCGGTCCCTTGGTCGAGCACGACGGTGGTGTAGCCCGCGAGTGACAGGGAGTTCTGGCTCGTGCCGACACCGGCGGCGATGCCGACGTAGCCCATCCACTGCTTGCGCCGGACGTCTTCGTAGAACGCCCAGCCGTTGTTGGTGGAGTAGCCGGCACCGAAGACCGCGTCGACAGGGCGACGCCAGGTCTCGTGCCCACCGGCGTACGCGGCGAGGATCTCGGGGTTGCGCTTGCCGAGCTCGACCAGGCCGCCCGAGCCGATCGATCGCGACCCCGCGGGCGTCGGTCGATGGCTCGGCTGCGCGAGCACCCTCGCTCGCGCGCTCCACCGCCAGGTGACGGCGTCGTGGACGGCGGTCCCCACCGGCCCTGCGCTCGCCGTCGTGCAGGCCGCAGCGGGGTCGTCGTCGCACACCTGCGGCGGAGTCGTGAAGAACATCGACGGGCTGACGTAGGCGTCCTTGCCTGTGACGGGGTTCGCCACCACCAGGCGCGTCCGCAGGGTGGCCGCGGGATCGGGCCGCAGATAGACGAAGCTGCTGCCGACGACGGTCGGGACGACGGCGACATCGGTATGCACCAGCCCCGGTGAGGCCGGGCGGCGCCAGCGCACGGAGCCGTCGGCCGTGCTGACTCCGACGAGGTCGAGCCGGCCGCCCGCAGCCTCGTAGACCGCGGCTGTCCTCCCGCTCACCGCCGGGTCGCCCACGGGGCGCAGGTCCTGCGTCGTCCAGAGCGCATGCGGGGCCGCGGGCGGGGCGGGACGGCTGGGAGCGGGCGAGCCATCGAGGTGCAGTGAGCCGAGGTCGGCCCGGGAGTGCTGCGTGCAGCCGGCGGTGAGCACCAGGGCAGCGACGACCGGAAGAGGGAGCAGCGAAGGCAGCGGGCGGAAGATGACGGGACCCTCTCAGTCGACGGAGAGACCGAGAGCGGCAGCGCGCACCAGGAGCGCCTGCAACATGACGGCGGTCGCGGGTTCGTCGAGAACTTCCGGTCGGGCCCCGGCAAGTCGCTCACGGGCTTCGGGAACCCTGTCACGCAGGAACTGCACGTGGGTCGCCCAGCGGCTCACGAGCTGCCCCGGATGCATGTCCCATCCCTGCCACAAGCCGCGCGACAGGGCCCGGAACACGAGTCGTGAGTGCTCCCGCCACACCACATGGACCGCGGCCCGGTCGCCCACGGGCAGCCGGTTCGAGGAGCCGTCGCACACCGAAACACCGCGTGCCGCCGCAGCGAGCTGCAGCAGGTCCTTCGCAGCGTCAGCGGGTGGCGCATCGAGCGCTTGCTCGCGGGGCGAGAGTCCGAGGGCGGCGGTGTAGTCATAGGTGCCGAAGTGCAGTCCCGCGACGCGTCCCCGGCCGGCGTCGAGCAGCGACGCCACCGTGACGCGCCCGCTCCTGTCGAGCACGCCGGCGGCGGTCTCGATCTGCAGCTCCACCCGGACGGGGTCGATGCCGAGCACGGACTCGAGAGCCTCGAGGACGTCGAGCGCCACGGTCACCTGCTCGGGCGCCTGCACCTTGGGCAGCGTCAGCGTCCCGCTGGGCAGCCCCGCCGCCGCGAGGCCCGTGAGCCAGCGGTCGAGCGTGCGCGCCCCGCGCTGGGCCGACGGACCTTCGAAAGCCTTGACACGCAGTCCGTAGGCCGGTGGCGGGTCGCCCTGCAGCGCCGCGACGGCCGCGTCGACAGCAGCGTCCTCGTCACCATCGGGGCGCCGGCCGTAGCCGTCCTCGAAGTCGACGCGCAGGTCGCGCACGGGTGAGACTGTGAGGATGCGCGTGACGTCTGCATGGGTTGCGTCGCAGATGTCGCGACCGAGTGCGGCACCGAGCGTGCCGGCATCGGGAGCGTGCTGCGCCAGCAGCCCGAGCGCGGCGTCGCCCCACAGCCGGGCCTCCGAGACGCGCAGGCGGTCGGCGGGGACATAGCAGGTGTGAGGTGGCTGCGCCGGGACGCCGCCGGGATAGGTCGCGGCCAGTCGTGCGTCGACGGCGGCCAACGGCGCCAGCAAGGCGGTGCGCTCTTTCGCGCTCAACGACTGGCGCAGCATTTCTGACACATGCGGACGCTACCGTTCGCACCCGGCAGCCGACCGACCGCCGACCACTTGGAGGGCGATCCTGTGACGAGCGCATCGGTGACGTTCACCCGCGGGGCAGAGAAGACCGATGTCGCCGACGTCTTCTCCCCCGATGCCCTGGCGCTCGTCGCCCGACTCCACGAGCGCCACGCACCGGCCCTGCGCGAGCTGCTGGCCGCACGACCCCTGCGCGAGCTGCCCGGCACCGAGGGCGTGGGCACGAAGGGCAGCTGGCGCGTGGCCGAGCCGCCGCCGTGGTTCCGCGACCGCCGGGTCGAGATCACCGGACCGGCCGAGCCCAACCTCATGGTCAGTGCGCTGAACAGCGGCGCCCGCGTCTTCCTCGCCGACCTCGAGGACGCACTGAGCCCGACCTGGGTCAACATCGTGGTCGGCTACCGCACGCTGCGCGACGCGGCAGCCGGGACGCTGACGCGCGTACGAAGCGACGGTGAGGTGCAGCGCCCGCGTGACGATGCAGCGCTGGTCGTCGTACGCCCGCGGGGACTCCACCTGCCGGAGCCGCGGCTCCTCGTCGACGGCTCGCCCGCGATGGCCCCGCTGGTCGACGTCGCCCTCGTCGCGGTCCACACCGCGAAGGCCTGGATCGCGCGCGGCACGGGGCTGGCCCTCTATCTGCCGAAGCTCGAGCACGCCGAGGAAGCCGCGTGGTGGCATGAGGTCCTGCACGACGTCGAGGAGCAGGTCGGCATCGGGCGCGACTCCGTGCCGGTGACCGTGCTCGTCGAGACGCTCCCGCTCGGGCTGCAGATGGACGAGGTGCTCGCGGCCCTGCAGTCGCGGCCGGCGGCGCTGAACGCGGGCCGCTGGGACTATCTCTTCAGCCTCATCAAGACGATCGGGGCCGACCCGGCGCACCTGCTCCCCGACCGCAGCGCCGTGACGATGCGCGTGCCGTTCATGGCTGCCTACGCCGAGCGCCTGGTCGCGGTGTGCCATGCGCGCGGTGCTCAGGCGATGGGCGGCATGGCGGCGTTCATCCCCAACCGGCGCAACCCCGGGGTCAACGACCGGGCGATGGCGGCCGTACGCGCAGACAAGGAGCGCGAGGCGTCGCTGGGCTACGACGGCACCTGGGTCGCGCACCCCGACCTAGTGCCGATCGCGCTCGAGGTGTTCAGCGCGGCCTTCGGCGACCGGGTCGACCAGCGTGACGTCACCCCGCCGGTTCCCGACTCGACCGCTGCGCTGCTCGACACGCGCCTTCCAGGCGCCCGCTGCACAGCGGGCGGTTTGGCGGCCGACCTCGATGCGGCGCTGCAATATCTCGCTGCATGGCTCGACGGACGAGGTGCCGTGGGGGTGCACGACCTGATGGAGGACGTCGCCACGGCAGAGGTGTCGCGCTGCCAGGTCTGGCAGTGGCTGCACCTGGGCGTCACGTTGGACGACGGCTCGACGGTGACGCGCGAGCGGGTCGAGACCGAGCTGCAGGCCCAGATCGAGCAGCTCGCCGCAGCCGGCTTCGACCGTGGCCTGCTCGAAGATGCCGCCGACGTCGTGCGCGGGGCCGCCATGGGCGAGGACCTGCCGCCGTTCCTGACGCTCGTGGCGATCGACGTGCTCGACCGCCGTCACCCGCCGGGTGGTTGATCGATCATCCGCCAGATGCGGTCACGTGACATCGGGAGCTCGTAGGGACGCACGCCGATCGCGTCTGTCACGGCATTGGCAAGTGCCGGCGCCACGGGGTTGTAGGGCGACTCGCTCATCGACTTGGCACCGAGCGGGCCGATGGAGTCGTGGGTCTGCGCGAAAAACACTTCGGTGAACGGCACGTCAGCGATCGACGGCACCCCATAGCTGCGCAGCACGTCGGTGGTCACCCGGCCGTCGCCATCGAGCCGGAGCTCCTCGAACAGCGCCGTGCCGAGCGCCTGCGCGACGCCGCCCTCGATCTGCCCCCGCAGCTGCTCGGGGTTCATGACCGTGCCGGCATCGGCAGCCTGCACCGAACGCAGGATGCGCACCTCACCGGTGCCGACGTCGACGGCCACCCGGAATGCGTGCACGTTGAACGCCACCGAGCGAAGCTGGGCGCTGTCGCTGCCGGTGGCCACGAGCGGGAAGGTCGCCGCCCCCCGGACCTCGTCGAGGCTGACCAACCGCTCGCCGCACCGCACACCCTCGGGCGTCAGCTCGCAGCTCGCCGGCGCGGTTGCCGTCAGGGTCGCGGCGACGTCACACACCTGGCGCGCGAGGTCGTTGCAGGCGATCAGGACGGCCTTGCCTGCGACCACGACGCCGGCCGAGCCGAACGCGCCGGTGTCGTAGCGCGTGACGTCGGTGTCGGACTGCCGCAGCCGCAGCCGGTCGGGCGTGGTGTGCAACGCGCTCGCGGCGATCTGCGTGTGGACGGTCGTCGTGCCGTTGCCGAACTCGGCGGTGCCGACGGCGAGGGTCCAGACGCCACCGGCGTCGAGGGTGACCGAGACGTCGGCGTGGTGCCCGCGCGGCGGTGTCGTGGCGATCATCGCCGCGGCCATGCCGGTGCCGGTGCGCCACCGCGGGCCCTCCGGCGGCTCGACGTCGTTCGTCCGCAGTGCCACCTCGGCGAGGTCCAGGCACTGGTCGAGCCCGTTGCTGCCCCAGCGCAGGCCGTCATCGGCGTCGGAGGTCACGACGAAGGGGTCGCCGGGGACGACGACGTTGCGCCGGCGCAGCTCGAAGGCGTCGATGCCGAGCGTGCGTGCCAGGTCATCCAACGCAGACTCGATCGCGAAGATGACCTGACCGAGGCCGTAGCCACGGAACGCCCCCGAGGGCAGGACGTTGGTGTAGACGGAGCGGGCATCCACCCGCTTGTTGGGGCAGCGGTAGAGCGCCAGGGACTCGTGCACGCTGTGGTACATCACGCCCGGGCTGTGGTTGCCGTAGGCGCCAGCCTCGGCCGTCACGTCGACGGCGAGGGCGGTGAGAAGGCCGTCGCTGCCCGCGGCGAGGTCGACCGTCACGGTCATCGGGTGCCGGCAGGGGGCGGCCGTCAGCTCCTCGGTGCGGGTCAGCTCGAGCTGCACCGGCCGGCCTGTCGTGAGCACGGCCAGCGTCACGAGGTCCTCGGTCAGCAGCTCCTGCTTGCCACCGAAGCCACCGCCGACGCGTGCGGTGAAGACACGCACCTCCTGCTGTGGCAACCCGAAGATGCGCGCGATCTCGTCACGCACCAGGAACGGCACCTGCGAGCTCGTCCGCAGCACGAGCCTGCCGTCGTCGTCGAGCCAACCGATCGTCGCGTGCGTCTCCATCGCGACGTGCGACACCCGCTGTGTGCGCCACGTGCCGCGCACGACCGCTGCTGCAGCCGTGACGGCGGCGTCGACGTCGCCCCGCTCGCCGTGCAGCTCTGCCACGAGATTGCGTGCAGGATCCGCGATGCGCGAATCGGAGTTCTTGTCTGCGTGAACGGCGATCGCGTCGGGCTTCATCGCCTCGGCCGGATCGAAGACTGCGGGCAGCACCTCGTAGTCGACCGCGAGCAGCCCGAGCGCCTGCTCGGCGGTGCGCCGCGACTCGGCGACGACCGCAGCGACGCGCTGCCCACGGAACCGGACCACGGGGTCGAGGACGAGGGTGTCCTCGGGGTCGTCGCGGTAGTCGTTGTGGCGCGCGGTCGAGAAGTGCGTCGGGGGGGAGTCCTGATGCGTCAGCACCGCGTGCACGCCCGGCAACCGCGACGCAGCTGTCGTGTCGATGCTGCGGATGCGCGCGTGCGCGTGCGGGCTGCCCAGCACCGCGCAGTGCAGCAGGCCCGGCACGGTGACATCGAGGGTGAACGGCTCCCCGCCGCGTACGAGACGCGTTGCGGCCGGTGCTCGCAGCGAGCTGCCGACGCCGGAGGTCGACGCCGCGACGTTGACCCTGGCCTCGACGGCGTCACGGATCGACCGGTAGCCCGTGCACCGGCACAGACTTCCCTTGAGCGCGTGGCCGAGATCGGCGCGGCGCTCGTCGTCGAGCGACGCGCACGTGAGCACCATGCCCGCCGTGCAGAAGCCGCACTGGAACCCCGCCGCATCGACGAAGGCCTGCTGGACCGGATGAAGGATGGCGGCGTCTCGTGACGGGGCGAGACCAGCCGCGGTGGTGACGGCGCGACCCTCGGCACGGTGTGCCGGGACGAGGCACGAGTGCACCGGGCGCCCGTCGAGCAGCACGGTGCAGGCGCCGCAGTCACCGGAGTCGCAGCCCTTCTTCACCGCGAAGTGACCGGAGCCGCGCAGCAGCGTCCGCAGGCACTGCCCCGGCTCGGGCGCGAGCTCGACACCCTCGCCGTCGACGTCGAGCCTCATGCGTCCACGCCCGCGCGAAGCTCGGCGAGGACCTCGCGCACCAGGAGCACGGTGACCGCCCGCCGCCAGTCGGGCGCGCCGTGGACGTCGTCGTACCAGCCGCACGCGTCGCCTGCAGCCACGACGGCGTCCATGATCTCGGCCATGTCGCTCGCGGCGGGAAACCGCAGCACGAGGGGGCGCGGGGTCGACGCGGTGACGCCGACGACCCACGCACCAGCGCAGTCGCGCCGGGCGATGACCACCGCCGCGGAGCGCCCGACAGCAGAGAGCGAGAGCTGGCGGTGCGCGACCCGCGACCCGAGTGCGTACGCCGGCAGCTGCACCGAGCGCAGCACCTCGCCCGGGCGCAGCGAGCTCTGCTGCGCGCCGATGACGAGCTCGGAGACGGGCACGCGGCGGTCGGTGCCGTCGGGCGACCAGACCAGCGCCGTCCCGTCGAGAGCGGTGGTGAGCGAGACCATGGCGGCCGCCGGCAGCGCGAGGCAGATGTTGCCGCCGACCGTTGCCGTGTGCTGCACCTTGAACGACGCGACCAGGTCACGGCAGCTGAGCGCGAACAACCGCTGCGCAGACCACCCGGGCTGAGGGGGCAACGCCAGGAGGTCGGCGAGGGTGCAGGTCGCGGCGATCGTGAGACCGTCCGGGGTCACGATCAGCGGCCGCCAGCCCATGGCGTCGAGATCGACCAGGGTGCGCAGGGCAGGCTGCGGCTGCGAGAAGAGCCACGTGCCGCCCGCGAGGGGAGCGGCGCCGGACCCCGCGAGCCCGGCCATCAGCTCGGCGCGGGTGAGCGGGACCACCACGGCCTCGATCGTGGTGAGGTCCACGGGCACATGATGGCAACAGCCGATGTCCGGACTGTGAACCCGGACTGTGAACCCGGACTGTGAACATGGCGCTAGCGTCGGGGCGTGCCCTTCGTCGACACGGTGAACGCCGCGCAGCCCCAGCCCAACCCCTACAAGGAGAGGTTCGCGACCGGCATCGGGAAGAGACCGGTCGAGGGAGCCGTCGAGGTGCGCGATCCAGGCGCCAAGACAACCGGGCTCGGCAGCGGGCTCGTCGGTGACTTCATCGGCGACGGACGCCATCACGGCGGCGCCGACCAGGCGGTCTACGCCTATGCACGCGAGGACCTCGCTGCCTGGGCGCAGCGCCTCGAGCGGGAGCTCCCGAACGGGTTCTTCGGCGAGAACCTGACCACCGTGGGAGTCGACGTGACGGATGCGCGCATCGGCGAACGGTGGCGGGTGGGGGACACAGTGGAGCTGCAGGTGACGTGCCCGCGCATCCCGTGCGGCACGTTCGCGGGCTGGATGGGACGTCGCGGCTGGCTGAAGACGTTCACCGGCGCCGCCGTACCGGGGGCCTATCTCAAGGTCGTCACGCCGGGGCGCATCGCCGCCGGAGACCCGGTGACCGTGCTGCACCGGCCGTCGCACGAGGTCACGGTGGCGCTGTGCTTCCGCGCGCTCACGCTCGAGCGGGGCCTGCTGCCCCGGCTGCTCGCCGCCGGCGACGACCTGCCCGACGGCATCCGCGACGAGGCGCAGGCGGCACTGGTGGCGTCGACCGGGAGCTGATGCGTCGCGACGGTGCGGGTGACCGTCCACAGGCGCACCGCGAGTCGTCGCCGCCCACAGGACCGACCGCTGCGCGCACGACCCGGCTCCCGCACGACACAATCGACCCGTGACCACGGCGTGGCTCTTCCTGCTGCTCGGCGTCCTGCTCATCGCAGGCAACGCCGTCTTCGTGGCCGCCGAGACCGCCCTGGTGACGGTGGACCGGGCCACGGTCGACGACGCGGCACAGGCCGGGTCGCGGCGCATGAGCATGGTGAGCGATGCGCTGCGGACGCTCTCGACCCAGCTCTCCGGCGCACAGCTCGGCATCACCGTCACCAGCTTGGCCGTCGGGCTCGTCGCTGAGCCGAGCGTCGCCGAGCTCGTCCTGCCGCTGGTGAAGCGCACGGGGCTCGGCGAGCACGCCGCGAACTCCGTCTCGGTGGTCCTGGCCCTGCTCATCGCCACGATCGTGCAGATGGTCCTCGGCGAGCTGGTGCCCAAGAACCTCGCGCTGGCGCGGCCGGTCGGCACCATCGGCGCGGTGATCGTGCCCCTCGCCCTTTTCGCGCGCGCCGCACGCCCGCTCATCGCGATGCTCAACGGCGCGGCCAACCTGATCCTGCGGGTCGTCGGCGTCATGCCCGTCGAGGAGATGCGATCCGCGCGGACGCCCGACGAGCTCGCTTCGGTCGTGCGCCGGGCCAACGAGCAGGGCGGTCTGGCCGACGCGACCGCCGCGATGATGGAGCGGTCACTCACCTTCGGCGACAAGAGCGCGTCCGACGTCATGACGCCGCGCACCAGGATGACGAGCGTGACCGCGGCGACCTCGCTCGCCGAGCTGATCGCGCTCACCCGCTCCACGGGACACTCACGGTTCCCTGTTCTCACGGTGCGCGACGCGAGCAGCGCCGAGGACGTGATCGGCTTCGTCCACGTCAAGCAGGCCGTGGCGGTGGCCGCCGACGACCGCACCGGCACGACGGTGACCGAGATCATGACCGAGCCGGTCCTCGTGCCGGCGACGCTGGGCCTCGACCCGCTCATGGACCTGTTGCAGGAGCGTGGCCTCCAGCTCGCCGTCCTGGTCGACGAATACGGCGGGCTGGACGGTCTGGTCACCTTCGAGGACCTGGTCGAGGAGCTCGTCGGTGACGTGGTCGACGAGCACGACCGCGTGTCACCGGGCACCCGGCGCCGGCGCGACGGTGCCTGGGCCCTGTCGGGTCTGCTGCGCCCCGACGAGGTGCTCGAGGTGACCGGCATCGCCCTGCCCGACGGGCACGGTGTCTACGAGACCCTGGGAGGTCTGCTCATCGCGGCGCTCGGCCACATTCCCATGACCGGGGAGTCAGCGGACGTCGCGGGGGCGCGCCTCACGGTCGAACGCATGGACGGCAGGCGGGTCGACCGCGTCCTCATCCGCCCGATCCACCCCGTCCTGACCCCGGCCGACGCATGACCGGGCTGCTCGCTCTGGCCGTCCTGCTCGTGCTGGGCA
Source organism: uncultured Motilibacteraceae bacterium (assembly GCA_964236445.1). Taxonomy (GTDB): domain Bacteria; phylum Actinomycetota; class Actinomycetes; order Motilibacterales; family Motilibacteraceae; genus CAXSDR01. The sequence goes on from CAXSDR010000039.1 coordinate 26,167, forward strand.
ACGGCTTCTTCGTCGGTGCCGAGTTCTCCGTGCTTGCAGCGCGCCGGGCGCGGCTGGAGCCGTTGGCCGACACCTCGCGCTGGGCCCGCACGGCGTTGAGCGCCATCGAGGACCTGCCGCTGATGATCTCGGGCTGTCAGTTCGGCATCACGTTGTGCTCCCTCGGGCTGGGGGCGCTCGGCGAGCCGGTGGTCGCGAAGCTGCTGCGTGGGCCGCTGCGCGACGTGCAGGTGCCCGCGGGGCTGCTGCACCCGCTGTCGCTGGTTCTCTCCCTCATCGTGGTGTCGGCGCTGCACATGCTGCTCGGGGAGATGGTGCCGAAGAACCTCGCGCTGGCCGGCCCGGAGCGCGCCGCCCTCCTGCTCGCGCCCCCACTCATGACGTTCGTGCGCATCTTCCGCCCCGTCATCGTCGCCCTGACGGCGGTCGCGACGGGGCTGGTCCGCCTGCTGCGCACCTCACCGGTGAGCGAGGTGGGCGACGCCACCGACCGTGACGGTGTCGCGGCCCTGATCGGGGAGTCCAGCCGCGAGGGCCTGCTCCACCCCGAGCAGCACCAGCTGTTGACCGGGGCCCTGGCCTTCGAGGATCGACGCGCTCACAGCGTGCTGCTGCCGACCGACGCGCTCGTCACGGTGTCGCCCGACGTGACGCCGTCCCAGATCGAGGAGCTCGTGACGCGCACCGGCTTCTCGCGCTTCCCGGTGCTCACCGCCGACGGGGAGCTGGGCGGCTATCTGCACCTCACCGACGTGCTGGAGACCGATCCGGTGGCGCGCACGTCACCGGTGGCGCGGCGCTGGGTCCGTCCGCTCGCGACCGTTGCCGCGAGCGACCCGCTGCAGCGAGTGCTCGCCATCCTGCAGCGCAGCGGGTCGCACCTCGGCCGGGTCGTCGACGGCGCTGGAACGACCCTGGGCGTCGTCGCGCTCGAGGATGTGCTCGAAGAGCTCGTGGGCGAGGTGCGTGACGCCACCTCGCCGCGTGGTCCGCGACGCGGCGGGGGTGCAGGGCGCGGCAGCGAGCCGCGCGGCTGAACGCCTCCGCGGGCGGGCTCAGGCAAGGAGCGGTTCAGCGCGGCGCGGTTTCAGCGCAGGGGTTTGCGCAGGGGCAACGCGCGCCGCGCGCCGAGCGCTCGCGCCACGTCGCGCCACTGGCGCGCACGGTGCCGCTGGGCTCGCCAGTCGGTGCCGGTGGCCCGATGGCTCAGCTCGACATCGACCTCCACGACCCGCAGGCCGGCTCGCAGCAGGTCGATCGTCAGGCCCACCTCGACCCCGAAGCCCGCCGCGAGCGGGAGCGCCGCCTCGTAGGCCGCGCGCGTGAGACAGCGCTGCCCCGACAGCGGCTGGCGCGACCGGAAGCCTGTGGCAGACCGGATGCCGTCACGCGCCAGTCGCACGACGAAGCCATGCCCGCCAGCGGGGGCGCCGTCAGCGAGCTGTTGGGACGGGAGCACACCCACGGTCATGTCGGCGAGGCCGGCGAGCACCGGGCTGACGAGCGGTGAGGCGTTCTTCGCACTCGAGCCCAGGTCGGCGTCGAGCAGGAGCAGGCAGCGTTGCGGTGCACCGGCGCCGTCACGCATCTCCAGGGCGCGCACCACCTCCGCCGCCGTCTGCAGCGCGGCGGCCTTGCCCCTGTTGGTCGCGTGGCGCACCACGACCGCCCCGGCGGCCTCGGCGACGTGCCGGGTGGCATCGCTCGAGCCGTCGTCGACGACGACCACGAGGTCGACGCCCACGATGGTCGCTGCCGCCCGCACCGTCGAGGCGATGCGCTCGGCCTCGTCCTTGGCCGGAATCAGCACGGCGATCGGCTGGTCCGAGCCCTCGGGGCCCGTGGTGGGGTCGAGGCTGCTGTCGTTGATCTTCCCCGAGTCGCTCACGGGCGCAGGCTACCCGTCGTCCCACACCTAGCCTTCGACCATGAGCGTCGACAGCGAGACCGGCCGGCTGCGAAGCGTCCTGCTGCACCGCCCGGGTGCCGAGCTGGCCAGGCTGACGCCGCGCAACAGCGACCGCCTGCTGTTCGACGGCATCCCCTGGGTCGCGCAGGCCCAGCGCGAGCACGATGCCTTCGCCGACCTGCTGCGCAGCCACGACGTCGAGGTCCTCTATCTCAGCGAGCTGCTGACCGAGACGCTGCACCTGGCGCCGGCCCGCGACGAAGTCATCGCCGCCGCTGTCGCCGACCCGCGCCTGGGACACGACCTGCGCGAGGCGCTGACCAGCCACCTGCATGGCCTGCACCCCGCTGACCTGTGCTCGGACCTGATCGCCGGCCTGTCGCGTGACGAGTTCGCCGCGCACTCCTCGACCCGAGCCGCGGGCCTGTCGTTCGCCTTGATGCACCACGAGGACTTCGTGCTCGCGCCGCTGCCCAACGTGCTCTTCACGCGGGACTCCAGCGTGTGGATCGGCGACCGCGTGGCCGTCACACGGCTGGCCATGCCGGCGCGTACGCGCGAGACGTCGCTGACCCGGGCGATCTACACCCACTTCCCCCGGTTCGCGGGCACCGCGCACCTCTACGAGCCCACGGACGAGCCGCTCGAAGGCGGTGACGTGCTCCTGCTCGCGCCGGGCGTCGTGGCCATCGGGACAGGCGAACGCACGACCCCGGCCGGCGTCGAACGCCTTGCGCGCGCCCTGCTGCTGCCCGGTCTGGCACGCGTCGTCCTCGCCGTGCCCGTGGCGCAGCGCCGCGCGACGATGCACCTCGACACGGTGTGCACGATGGTCGACCGTGACGCCGTGGTGATGGCGCCGGGCACCTCGCTGACGGCGTGGACGCTCACGCTGCGAGGCGAGCCGGCAGACGCCGCGGCCACGATCGAGGTCAGTGGCCCGGCGCCGTTCCTCCAGGCCGCTGCGACCGCCATGGGCATCCCTGCGCTGCGGGTCATCGACACGGCGCTCGACGCGGTCACGGCCGAGCGCGAGCAGTGGGACGACGGCAACAACACGCTGGCGATCGGGCCGCGTCTCTGTGTGGCGTACGAGCGCAACACGGCGACCAACGCGCGGCTGGCGGCGGCGGAGATCGAGGTGCTCGCCATCGCGGGCAGCGAGCTCGGGAGCGGCCGCGGCGGGCCCCGGTGCATGTCGGCGCCGGTGCGCCGGGACGCCTGAGACGTCACCCTTTCGGGTTGGAGCGGCCCGGGCGCTGCAGACGGGGGATGCAGCAGCGCCCGGGCCGTGAGCGGAACC
>CAXSDR010000040.1:0-28886 GCA_964236445.1 uncultured Motilibacteraceae bacterium
GGTGGCAGACGCGCATCATGATGCAGCCCGACACGACGAGCGGCGCGGTGGCGAAACCGTATTCTTCCGCGCCGAGCAGCGCAGCGATGACGACATCACGACCGGTCTTGAGCTGGCCGTCGGTCTGCACGACGATGCGGTCACGAAGGCCGTTGAGCAGCAGCGTCTGCTGCGTCTCGGCGAGCCCGAGCTCCCACGGCCCACCGGCGTGCTTGAGGCTCGTCAGCGGTGACGCGCCGGTGCCGCCGTCATGCCCGGAGATCAGCACGACGTCGGCGTGAGCCTTGCTGACACCGGCGGCGATGGTGCCGACACCGACCTCCGCAACGAGCTTCACATGAATGCGCGCACGGGAATTCGCGTTCTTGAGGTCGTGAATCAGCTGTGCGAGGTCTTCGATGGAGTAGATGTCGTGGTGCGGCGGCGGGGAGATGAGGCCGACGCCCGGGGTGCTGTGCCGCGTACGCGCGATCCAGGGATAGACCTTGTGGCCCGGGAGCTGGCCACCTTCACCCGGCTTGGCGCCCTGCGCCATCTTGATCTGGATGTCGTCGGCGTTGACGAGATATTCGCTCGTCACGCCGAAGCGGCCGCTCGCGACCTGCTTGACCGCGCTGCGCCGCTCCGGGTCGTGGAGGCGCTCGGCGTCTTCCCCACCCTCGCCCGTGTTGGAGCGCCCGCCCAGCTTGTTCATGGCGATCGCGAGGGTCTCGTGCGCCTCCTGGCTGATCGAGCCGTAGGACATCGCACCCGTGTTGAAACGCTTGACGATCTCGGAGACCGGCTCGACCTCGTCGATGGGCACCGCAGGACGCAGGCCGTCCTGCATGCTGAACAGCCCGCGCAGCGTCATCAGCCGCTCGGAGTGCTCGTCCACCCGCGAGGTGTATTGCTTGAAGACGTCGTAGCGGCGCTCACGCGTGGAGTGCTGCAGGCGGAACACCGTCTCGGGGTCGAACAGGTGCGGCTCACCCTCGCGGCGCCACTGGTATTCGCCACCGACCTCGAGCCGGCGGTGTGCGGGCAGGGCGCCGGAGGTCGGGTAGGCCGACCGGTGCCGCAGGGCGACCTCCTCGGCGATCACGTCGATGCCGACGCCGCCGAGCTTGGACGGCGTGCCCGTGAAGTAGCGGCCGACGAGCTCCTGCGACAGCCCGACGGCCTCGAAGACCTGCGCGCCGCGGTAGGAGGCGACGGTCGAGATGCCCATCTTGCTCATGACTTTGAGCACACCCTTGCCCAGCGCCTTGACCAGGTGGCGTACGGCTTCCTGGCTCTCGATGCCGTGCACGACGTCCTGGCTGACGAGGTCCTCGACGCTCTCCATGGCGAGGTAGGGGTTCACCGCTGCCGCGCCATAGCCGATGAGCAGCGCGACGTGGTGCACCTCGCGTACGTCGCCCGCCTCGACGACGAGACCGACCGCGAGTCGCGTCTTCTGCCGGATCAGGTGGTGGTGCACGGCCGAGGTGAGAAGCAGCGACGGGATGGGCGCCAGGGTGGCGTCGGAGTTGCGGTCGGACAGCACGAGGAAACGCGCACCGGCCGCGATGGCAGCCGAGGCCTCGCCGTAGATCTCGTCGAGCCGCGCGGCGAGCGCGTCGCCTCCGCCGTCGACGCGGTAGAGGCCCTTGATGACCGCCGCGCCGGACCGCGGGACGTCGCTCCCCTGCGCCGTGATGTGCACGATCTTCGCCAGCTCGTCGCTGTCGATCACGGGGAACGGCAGCACGACCTGACGGCAGTGCTCCGGCGTCGCCGCGAGCACGTTGAGCTCGGGCCCGACGGTGGAACCGAGGGACGTGACGAGCTCCTCGCGGATCGCGTCGAGTGGCGGGTTGGTGACCTGGGCGAACAGCTGGGCGAAGTAGTCGAACAGCAGCCGTGGCCGGGTGGACAGGACGGCGATGGGGGTGTCGGTGCCCATCGAGCCGATGGGCTCGGCGCCCGCCCGGGCCATGGGGGCGAGCAGGACCCGCAGCGCCTCCTGGGTGTAGCCGAACGTCCGCTGCCGGCGCGTCACCGAGGTGCGGGTGTGGGCCACGTGCTCGCGCTCGGGCAGGTCGGCCAGCTCGATCCTGCCGACGCGAAGCCACTCGGCGTAGGGCTCCGCCGCTGCGAGCTCGCCCTTGACCTCTTCGTCCTCGACGATGCGACCGTGCGCGGTGTCGACCAGGAACATGCGACCCGGCTGGACGCGGCCCTTGCGCACGACCGTGGCGGGGTCGAGCTCGAGCACGCCGACCTCGCTCGCGAGCACGACCAGGCCGTCTTCGGTCACCCAGTAGCGTCCGGGCCGCAGACCGTTGCGGTCGAGGACGGCGCCGATGAGCGTGCCATCGGTGAACGTGATGCACGCCGGGCCGTCCCAGGGCTCCATCAGCGTCGCGTGGTATTCATAGAAGGCGCGGCGCGCGGGATCCATGCCCACCGCGCGCTCCCACGCCTCCGGCACCATCATCAGCACCGCATGCGGCAACGAGCGCCCGCCGAGGTGGAGAAGCTCGAGCACCTCGTCGAACCTCGCGGAGTCCGAGGCACCGGGCGTGCAGATCGGCGTCAGGCGCTGCAGGTCGCCGGGGATCACGTCGCTGGCCAGCGCGCTCTCGCGGGCCTTCATCCAGTTCTCGTTGCCACGGACGGTGTTGATCTCGCCGTTGTGCGCGATCAGCCGGTAGGGGTGCGCGAGCGGCCACGACGGGAACGTGTTGGTGGAGAAGCGCGAGTGCACGAGCGCCAGCTCGGTGGCATAGAGCGGGGAGGCAAGGTCGGGGTAGAAGGACTCGAGCTGACCAGTGGTGAGCATGCCCTTGTAGACCAGTGTGCGGGCGGACAACGACGCGAAATAGACGTCGACCTCGCGCTCGGCCCGCTTGCGCAGGCAGAAGGTCAGGCGCTCGAGCTCGATGCCGACGCGACCGTCCGACGCCGCGACGAACAGCTGGCGGAACTGCGGCATCGACGCTCGCGCGGTGCGGCCGAGGGACTCGGGCGCGATCGGGACGGCCCGCCAGCCGAGGACAGTGAGCCCCTCCTCCACCGCGAGCGCCTCGATGCCCGCTGCGGCGACATCGGCAGCCTCGTCGTCGATCGGGAGGAACGCCGTGCCCACGGCATAGGCCCCCTGCGGCGGCAACGTGAACGCGACGATGTCGCGGAAGAAGGCATCGGGGACCTGGGTCAGGATGCCTGCGCCGTCACCGCTGTCGGCCTCGGCGCCGGAGGCCCCGCGGTGGTCGAGGTTGCGCAGCGCCGTCAGCGCGTTGTCGACGATGTCGTGGCCCGGCGTGCCGCGAAGCGTGGCCACCAGGGCGACGCCGCAGGCGTCGTGCTCGGTCAACCCGTCATAGAGCCCCTGAGCCTTCGGCGTGCCCCGCAGGGTGGTCCGAACGGGCGTCGTCGAGTTCTGCGGGCGCGTGGAATGCAGGCCGCTCATGCGTCGTCTCCTCGTGCTTGCGGTGGTTCGGGACGACGTTGGCCCTCTGCTTGCGCAGGTTACAGCAATGTGTCGTGGCAACGCTGCCGAGAAAAATGCGCCTCGGTCGACCGCCGGCTCGGCCACGTGCTCGAGCGGTCGGGCAACCCCAACCTAGTGGGATTCGGGCTGGGAAGTCGCGTCGACATCCGTGACCACCGTTTCGGCCGTTCCGGAGGAAGCTGCGGTGGCGGTGTCAGCCCGGCGCACCTGGCTCTCGCGTCCGGGGCGGAGTCGCGCGGAGATGACGATGTAGGCGATGGCGCCGACGAAGCCGACGGCCGAGGTGAACTGGTTGAGCCGAAGCCCCAGCAGATGCTCGGCGTCGTCGACCCGCAGCGCCTCGATCCACGACCGGCCGAGGCAGTAGGCCGCGACGTAGAGCGCGAAGGCGCGGCCATGGCCCATCTTGTAGCGCCGGTCGGCCCAGATCACCAGGACCGCGACGCCGATGTCCCACAGCGACTCGTAGAGGAACGCCGGGTGGTAGGCCGCTGCGTCCAGCGAGTCGCCCGGCCGGTGCGCACGGTCGATCTGCACAGCCCAGGGCAGGGTGGTAGGCCTGCCGAAGAGCTCCTGGTTGAACCAGTTGCCCCACCGGCCGATGGCCTGCGCCAGCACGATGCCCGGGGCGATCGCGTCACCGAAGGGCGCCAGCTTGATGCCGCGCCGACGACAGCCGATCCAGGCGCCGATGGCACCGAGCAGTACCGCGCCCCAGATCCCCAGGCCGCCCTCCCAGATGCGCAGCGCACGCATCGGGTCGCCATGGGCCCCGAAGTAGGGGGCCGGACTGGTGATGACGTGGTAGAGGCGCCCGCCGACGATGCCGAACGGGACCGCCCAGACCGCGACGTCGCCGACCTCACCGGCACGGCCACCGCGGTCGATCCACCGGCGCTCACCGATTCGCGCCGCGACGAAGACGCCGATGATGATGCAGAACGCATAGGCACGTAGCGGCAGGGGGCCAAGGTGCAGGACACCCGTGGAAGGGCTGGGGAAGGAGGCACGGAGCACGGAGGGCACGCTATCGGCCCGCCCGAGTCGGCTGGGGCGCGTTCAGCCGACGCTCGGCGTGCTCGAGGCGGTGTCGCCGCTGGGGACCGGACCGGCAGCAGCTGCGGCTGCCACGGCGGCACGCAGCCCCTCGGGGGTATAGACCGGGTTGAGCGCCCCCTGAACGGCATAGTCGTAGCGCTTGCCGTTGATGAACATGGTCGGGGTTCCGGTCACCCCGTGCTTGGCCATCTCGGCGGCGACCTGCCGGACCCAGCCGGCGTACGTCCGCTTGTCGACGCAGGCGTCGAACGTGGTCAGGGCCGCGCCAGAGATCGCTGAGTTCTTGCCGAACTCCTTGAGCGTGGCGTCGGTGAAGCCCACGCCTTCCTCCGGCTGGTTGCCGAACACGACACCATGGAAGTCCGCGCCCGCGCCGGCATCGATCGCGCACCCGAAGGCGTTGGCCGCGCGCGACGAGCTGCTGTTGTCGAGGTTGTGGTCGAGGAACGACAGGGGGTGGTAGACGACGCGGGCCTTGCCCTGGTCAGCGAGATCGGTCAGCGTGGTGCCGGTCTGGCCCTCGAACTTCTTGCAGTTCGGGCACTGGAAGTCCTCCCAGAGGTCGACCACCGGCGCCGTTGCAGGGCCGTCGACCCACCCACCGCCCACCGTGGTGACGCCCTTGGGACGGGGCGCGTTGGCATCGACCGCGTTGCTGGTGCGCCGTCCCTGCACGACGATGCCGACCAGCACCACCAGCACGATGACGACCGCTGGGGCGGCGACCCGCAACGTGCGAGCCCGCTTGTCACGCCTCGCCTGGGCGGCTGCGGCCTCGGCGGCCGCCCGATCGCGAGCGCTCCGCCTGACGTCCTTGCGCGCGGTCATCGCTGGGCTCCTCGTGCTCTTCTGTCGTCAACAGCGAACTTCGTCTGCGGCCACGCGACGAGCAGGGCAGCACAGGCCAGCAGGCCCAGGTCGCGCAGGATCTCCTGCACATAGCGGGTGGAGCCGTCGGCCACGGCACCGCCGTTGCCGAAGCAGCCGCAGTCGATCGAGAGTCCCCGTGCCCACACCGAGGCGATCGCGGCCACGAAGACGACCATCAGCACACCCGCCACCGCGGCGGAGAGCCGCACCCCCATGCCGGCGATGAGCAGCAGGCCCACGGCGATCTCCAGGAAGGGCAGGCCGTGCCCGACCACCTCAGCCACCGACAGCGGCAGCAGGCGGTAGGCCTGGACCGCCTGCACGCTCTGCGCGGGCGAGGAGATCTTCAGGGCGCCCGCGACGAGGACGACTGCGCCGAGGAGGAGGCGGGCGACTGTGGCGACGAGGGCGATCCGGCCGAGCCAGACGTCGGGCAAGGTCACGATGTGCAGACGCGCGGAGGCGCCCAGTCGTTCCCGCCCGCGCAGACCGAGCTCACACCGCAGGACGACCCGTGCGTACGCCGGCGGCGAGCTCCTGGGCCAGGAGGCGTACGGCCGCGCAGCCCTCGGCGGGTGTGGCCGCGTCGAGCAGCTGCGCGACGAAGGCGGAACCGACGATCACCCCGTCGGCGAACGCGGCGACCTCAGCCGCCTGCGCGCCCGTGGACACGCCGAGCCCGACGCAGACAGGCAGGTCTGCGACCGGGCGGGTGCGCGCGACCAGCTGCGCCGCGGCACTGCCGACGCTGGTGCGCGTGCCGGTGATGCCCATGGTCGACGCGGCATAGACGAAGCCGCTCGACGCCGCGCACGTGCTGGCGAGGCGCGCATCCGTCGATGAGGGCGCCACGAGGAAGACGGTGTCGAGGCCGTGGGCGTGAGCCGCCACCAGCCAGGCATCGGCCTCGTCAGGGATCATGTCGGGCAGGATCACGCCACTGCCGCCTGCGGCCGCCAGGTCGGCGGCGAACCGGTCGACGCCGTAGCGCTCGACGGGGTTCCAGTAGGTCATGACGAGACTGGGCACGCCCTGCTCCGCGAGCGCGGCGACGGTGCGCAGCACGTCGACGGGGGTCGTGCCCGCGGCAAGGGCTCGCTCAGCGGCTCGCTGGATCGTCGGGCCGTCCATCAGCGGGTCGGAGTAGGGCAGTCCGACCTCGATGATGTCGACGCCACCGGCGACCATGGCGAGCAGCGCAGCGATGGCACCGTCGACGCTCGGGAAGCCCGCCGGCAGATAACCGATGAGGGCCGCGCGGCCCTCGGCTCGGGCAGCCGCGAGGGCCCGCCCCACCGGTGTCTGCGTCGTCACCTCAGCCCCGCCCACCAGCCCTCACCAACCTTCTCCGGCCGAATCGTCGACCGGAGCCTCCACGGCGAGCTCGGCCGCCTCGACGATCTCGGAGTCGCTCACCACGTCGAACCAGCGCGCCGCCGTGTCGACGTCCTTGTCGCCGCGCCCAGACAGGCAGACGAGGATGGTCGCGGACTCCCCCAGCCGTCGGCCGAGGCGCATGGCGCCGGCGAGGGCATGCGCGCTCTCGATCGCCGGGATGATGCCCTCGGTGCGGCAGAGCAGCCCGAACGCCTCCATCGCCTCGGCATCGGTGACCGGCTCGTAGTGGGCGCGCCCGATGTCGTGCAGCCAGGAGTGCTCGGGCCCCACCCCGGGATAGTCGAGGCCGGCGCTGATCGAATGGCTCTCGATGGTCTGGCCGTATTGGTCCTGCAGCAGGTAGGACCGCGCACCGTGCAGGACGCCCGGCGCCCCGCCGGTGATGGTCGCGGCATGACGACCCGTCTCGACCCCGTCACCGCCCGCCTCGAAGCCCCACAGCGCGACGTCAGCGTCACCGAGGAATGCCGTGAAGATGCCGATGGCGTTGCTGCCGCCGCCGACGCACGCCGCAACCGCGTCGGGCAGGGCGCCTGTGCGGTCGAGCAGCTGCGCGCGGGCCTCGTCGCCGATGACCCGGTGGAAGTCGCGGACCATGACAGGGAACGGGTGCGGACCGGCGACCGTGCCGAGGAGGTAGTGGGTCGTGTCGACCGAGGTGACCCAGTCGCGCATGGCCTCGTTGATCGCGTCCTTGAGCGTGCGGCTGCCGACGCTGACGGGAATCACTTCGGCACCGAGCAGCCGCATCCGGGCGACGTTGAGCGCCTGGCGCTTGGTGTCGTCCTCGCCCATGTAGACGACGCAGTCGAGACCGAACAGGGCAGCCGCCGTCGCTGTGGCGACACCGTGCTGGCCCGCACCGGTCTCGGCGATGACCCGGGTCTTGCCCATGCGCCGGGTGAGCAGCGCCTGACCGAGCACATTATTGATCTTGTGTGACCCGGTGTGGTTGAGATCCTCGCGCTTGAGCAGGATCCGTGCGCCTCCCGCATGCTGAGCGAAGCGCGAGGCGTCCGTGATCGGGCTCGGCCGCCCTGTGTAGTCGCGCAGCAGCCCGTCGAGCTCGGCCCGGAACGTGTGGTCGGCCTGGGCTGCGGCGTATTCGGCGGCGAGCTGGTCGAGCGCGGCGACCAGGGCCTCCGGCACGAACCGGCCGCCGTAGGTCCCGAAGTGACCCGTGGCGTCGGGCTGCGAGGTGAGGGCGTCGACGGCGCTCATGGGCGGTGCTTCAGGGCCGGGTGCACACCCGCAGCCACGAGGTCGGCGACCGCGGTGCGGGGGTCCTTGCCCGTCACGAGGGTCTCTCCGACGAGGACGGCGTCGGCTCCTGCCCGCGCGTAGTCGATGACGTCATGCGGGCCACGAACTCCTGACTCGGCGATCTTCACCAGCTCGTCGGGGATGAGCGGAGCCACCCGGGCGAACGTGTCGCGGTCGACCTGCAGGGTGCGCAGGTCTCGGGCGTTGACACCGATCACCTTGGCCCCCGCGTCGACGGCACGCGCCACCTCGTCGGCGCTGTGCACCTCGACGAGCGGAGTGAGCCCGATCGACTCGGCGCGCTCGATCAACGAGACGAGCGCGTTCTGCTCGAGCGCGACGACCATCAGCAGGATCAGGTCGGCGCCGTGCGCACGAGCCTCCCAGAGCTGGTAGCTGCTCACGATGAAGTCCTTGCGCAGGATGGGCACGTCGACCGCCTGGCGCACCGCGTCGAGGTCTGCCAGCGAGCCGCCGAACTGGTGGCGCTCGGTCAGCACGCTGATCACGCTCGCACCGCCCGCTTCGTAGTCGCGTGCCAGCGCTGCAGGGTCGGCGATGTCGGCGAGCTCGCCCTTGCTCGGGCTGCGCCGCTTGACCTCGGCGATGACCTGCACCCCGTCACCGCGCAACGTCGCGAGGATCGGCCTGACGTCCTGGACCCGTGAGCAGCGCTCCTTGAGGTCCTCGAGGGAGGTCCTGCTCTGGCGCTCAGCCAGGTCGGACCGCACACCGGCAAGGATCAAGTCGAGAGTGCTCATGTCGCCATTCCTCTCGCCCTTGTCGCGTGCGGCCAAGTCCGAACTGCAGTGTGGTGCGCCGAGCTGCGCCCCAGGGTAGACCCACCGCGACGGGCGTCTCACGGGGCCAGCGCGGCGCCCAGGGGGAAGTTGCGCGCCACGCCGAACGCGACGACCACGGCAAATCCCGCCCACCGCAGCCAGCGCGGCGCCGTGAGAGCAGGCGTGTCGCGCCAACGCGACCCCAGGGTCAGCACGACGACCACGGCGACGAACGGCAGTGCCAGGACCAGCAGGGCATTGCTCGACAACGCCGCCACGAAGTGCCCCCGGGTGAGGTCGTTGACAGCGCGCAGCCCACCGCAGAACGGGCAGAAGAGACCCGTGAGGGCCAGCAGCGGGCAGACACCGTAGCTGCCGTGACGGTGCGGGTCGCGCGTCGCGAGCAGGCCCACGCCAACGAGACCCCCACCGAGCAGCGCGAGCCCGGGACGCACGCGCTGCCACGGCGAGGACGTGGCGCTCAGACCTGGGACGACGCCTGCAGGACTGTGCGGGGGCATCGCCCGGGCGTTCGGCGGCATTCGTCACTCCCTGGTGAGGGTCAGACCTTGACCACGACGGTTGCCAGCACCTTGTCGGTGAACGTCTGCTTCTTCGCGTCCCACAGCGGCCAGACCCAGCCGAGGTAGCACGGGATCGTGTTGAGTACGTGCACGAAGATCCGTCCGAACGCCAGCCCGGCACCGATCGGCTGACCGGTCGCCTCCTTGCGCAGCGTGATCCCGAGGACCTTCTTGCCGAGCGACTGGCCGGTCTTGCCCTGCCGGAAGACGCTGTTCCACACGGCGACGCCCAGGCCGGCGAGATAGCCGATCACGATGATGACGGTGCCCGCCGCGGCGACGCCCGTACTGCTCGACGCGCTCATCGGTGCCCCGATGCCCAGTGCCACGAGCAGCACGGGGAGCACGACCACAGAGTCGAGCAGCGAGGCCCCGACCCGAGAGATCCAGGAGGCGTAGGCCCCGACCAGCGGGGGGCCCTGCTGGCCGTAGGGCTGCTGGCTGTAGGGCTGCTGGCTGTAGGGCTGGGGCGCGCCAGACGCCCCGTGGGCCGGCGGCGGCCCCTGCTCCGGCACGCCGTAGGCGTCGGGCTCGGAGGGCGGCATGGATCCGTAGGTGCTCACGTGGTGTCTCTCTAGAAAGAAGGGTGCGGCGGCCCGGACGCACGGGCGGTTGCCCAAGGCGGCCAGTCAGGCAGCGGATTGCCAGGCGCGCCGTAGCGTAGTGACTCGTTCGGCCGCGCACCGGGGTTTTGCACAGGTGCGCGTCAGTGTGGGCGCTGCGCGGCCGGGGGGTCGACGGGCCGTTCATCGACCGGATCGAGCGTCGGGTCGCTGCCTCGGTCGAGGGCGGTCCACTGGTCGCGCGGGTCGAATGCTCGCGACGGCGGCGCGGCGCGGTCGAAGCGGGCGCCCATGGTGGGCCAGGAGCCGCTGAACCGCACGGCGACCAGCCCCGCCAGCAGGACCAGGACGCCCCCGAGCAGGGCGACCACCGCCCAGCCGGAGGCCGCGGCATGCTGCACCTCGGCCCCGGGGACGTCGCCGACCAGCTCCCGGCTCCGACTGGAGGTGTCGAGGCCCAGCACAGCGATGACCACGAGCACGGAACCGGCCAGCGATGCCAGCAGGGCGACGAGGCGACGCAGCGCCGAGCGGGCCGCCAGCAGACCGCCTGCAGCCGCGAGCGCCACGAGAGCGACTGCGGAGACCGGTCCGACGGAGTTGCCCGAACCGGCGAGAGACGTGCTCGGCAGGCCTGGCGAGGTCGTCACGACGACACGGACCCACGGCCGGGACGCCGACAGCAGCGCGAGACCGGCCCCCAGCACCAGACCCAGCACCGTGGGACCTGCACCGGGCTCCCTGGGCGCTCGTGTCTCGCCGCCGCGCGACGTCAGGACGCACCGACGGGCCGCAGCGTGCCCGCCGTGGCGATCGCCCGCAGGACCGCCGCAGCCTTGGCCTGGCACTCGGCGTCCTCGGACGCAGGGTCGGAGTCGGCCACGATGCCGGCCCCGGCCTGGACATAGGCCCTGCCGTCACGCAGCACAGCGGTGCGGATGGCGATCGCGGTGTCGGCATCGCCGGCGAAGTCGAAATAGCCGACGATGCCACCGTAGAGACCGCGTCGCGTCGGCTCCAGCGCCTCGATCAGCTCCATGGCCCGGGGCTTCGGCGCACCTGACAGCGTCCCGGCGGGGAAGCAGGCAGCCACGGTGTCGAACGCGGTGCGACCGGGTGCCAGCCGCCCGACGACGCTCGAGACGATGTGCATGATGTGGGAGTAGCGCTCGACGCTCATGAAGTCGACCACCTCGACGCTGCCCGGGGCGCTCACACGGCCGAGGTCGTTGCGTCCGAGGTCCACGAGCATGAGGTGCTCGGCGCGCTCCTTGGGGTCCGCGAGCATCTCGGCAGCCAGCGATGCATCGCGCTCCGGGGTCTCGCCGCGCGGCCGGCTGCCAGCGATGGGGTGCATCATGGCCCGGCCGCCCGTCACCTTGACCAGTGCCTCCGGGCTGGAGCCGACGATGTCGAAACCCTGCGGAAGGCGCAGGAGATACATGTAGGGGCTGGGATTCGTCAGGCGCAGCACGCGATAGATGTCTAGCGCGCTGGCCGTCGTGGCCGTCTCGAACCGCTGGGACACGACGACCTGGAACGCTTCGCCGGCCCGGATCGCCTCCTTCGCCGACTCCACAGCGGCGCGGTAGTCCTCGGACGTCCGCCGGCGCACGATCTCCGGTTCGACGTCGGTGTCGAGCGATGCCGCGGAGGGAGCCGCCGGCTGCGCGAGCTCGGCCGTCATGCGGTCGAGCCGCGACACCGCGTCCGCGAAGGCCTCGTCGACCCGCGCGTCGGAAGCATCCCAGTTGACGGCGTTGGCGACCAGCAGCACAGTGCCGTCGATGTGGTCCAGCACGGCCAGGTCGGTCGCGAGCAGCAGCGCGAGCTCCGGCAGCGCCAGGTCGTCGGCTGCCGTGGACGGCAGCCTCTCGAGGCGGCGTACGGCGTCGTAGCCGATGTAGCCGACGAGCCCCCCGGTGAGCGGGGGAAGGCCCGGCAGCCGTGCGGTGTGCAGCGCTTCGAGCGTCGAGCGCACGGCTGCGAGCGGGCTCCCGCCGGTCGGCAACCCGGCGGGCGGCGTGCCGAGCCAGACCGCTTCGCCGTCACGCTCGGTCAGCGTCGCGGGACTGCCTGCCCCGACGATGGAGTAGCGCGACCAGACGCCGCCGTGCTCGGCGGACTCGAGCAGGAACGTGCCGGGTCGCTCGGCGGCGAGCTTGCGGTAGAGACCCACGGGCGTCTCACCGTCGGCGAGCAGGCGCCGCGTCACGGGGACGACGCGGTGGTCGTGCGCGAGGGCTCGGAACCCTTCGAGGTCGGGAACGCTCGTGGCCATGGTGCCGGCCGTCATGAGCCGGCCAGCAGCACATCGGCGTCGAAGCAGGTGCGGTCGCCGGTGTGGCACGCGGCCCCGGTCTGCTCGACCTTGACCAGCAGCGCGTCGCCGTCGCAGTCGAGCCGGACCTCGCGCACGACCTGGACATGGCCCGAGGTGTCGCCTTTGGCCCAGTAGGTCTGGCGGCTGCGGCTCCAGTAGGTCGCCCGGCCGCTCGTCAGCGTCCGGCGCAGCGCTTCGTCATCCATCCAGCCCACCATCAGCACCTCGCCGGTGTCCCACTGCTGCGCCACGGCGGCGACAAGGCCCGCAGGGTCACGCTTGAGGCGGGCGGCGACGGCGGGATCGAGCGTGGACGGGGGGGTCGATGCAGGCACGCAGTCATCCTGCCAGGATGTGCTGACAGGCCGCAGCATGTGCGGTCGCCTCGGTGGCGCACGGTGAACCAGGGGGCGGGTGCATGACGTCGGGCGACGCGGGGGCGGGCAGCGGGGTGGCGGCAAGGAGCTCAGCGGAGCGCGATCGACATGCAGCCTCCTTCGGAGCAGTCGCAGCGGCGTACGCGCAGTCGCGCCCGGCTTATCCCGACGAGGCGGTCGACTGGCTCGTCGAGGGCGTGCGCTCGGTGCTCGACCTGGGAGCAGGCACGGGGGCGCTCACGCGCCAGCTCGTGAGCCGCGGGCTCGACGTCGTCGCGGTCGAGCCGTCGGCAGGCATGCGCGAGCAGCTCGCCCTCGGGCTGCCGGACGTCGACGTCCGCGCCGGAACGGCGGAGGAGACGGGGCTGGCGGACAGCAGCGTCGACGCGGTGGTCCTCGCGCAGGCGTGGCACTGGGTCGACCCGTCGCGCGCGGTGCCGGAGATGGCCCGGATCCTGCGGCCCGCAGGCAGGCTGGGCCTGGTGTGGAACATCCGCGACGAGCGGGTGCCGTGGGTGGCCGAGCTCGGCGACCTGCTCGAGAGCGCCGGGCGCGAACGGCCGGACAACGCCGCCTCGCACAGCACCGTCGCCGCCACCGGTGCCTTCTCGGCCCAGGAGTCGCTGGAGGTCCCCTGGCAGCACGCGCTCGACGTCGAGGGGCTGGTCGACCTCGTCGCCTCCCGCAGCTTCGTGATCCTGCTGGACCCGACGGCGCGAGCCGCGCTGCTCGAGCAGGTCAGGCAGCTCGGGATGCGCCAGACGCGCGGCGGGTCGATGCGGCTGCAGGTTCCTTATGTCACGCGGTGCTGGCGGACGCGACGCGTCTGAGGGCTTCGCGGCCGTCACTGGCTGCGCGTCGTCGAGGCCCAGCTCTCGTGCAGACGGGCATAGACCCCGCCTGCGCCGACGAGGTCGCGGTGGACGCCGCGTTCGACCACGTGACCGTGGTCGAAGACGAGAACCTCGTCCGCAGCCTCGGCCGTGGAAAGCCGGTGGGCCACGGTGACGACCGTGCGTCCCCGGCTCAGGGCTTCGAGGGCGCGGCCGATGCGCACCTCGGTGGCCGGGTCGACGGCTGAGGTTGCCTCGTCGAGAACCAGCACGTCGGGGCGCGCGAGCCCGGCACGCACCAGCGACACGAGCTGGCGCTCCCCCGCCGAGAGGCGCTCGCCACGCTGGCCGACGCGGGTGGCGACACCGTGCGGAAGCGACGTCAGCCAGTTCTCGAGACCGAGCTCGACGAGCGCGGCCTCGACGTCGGCGTCGGTGGCGTCCGGACGGCCGTAGCGCGCGTTGTCGGCGATCGAGGCATCGAACAGGAAGCCGTCCTGGGGCACGAGGACGACGCGGGCGCGCAGTGAGGCGTTGGCCACCTCGCGCAGGTCCACGCCACCGAGGCGTACGCAGCCGACGGTCGGGTCCATGAGGCGCACGAGCAGCTTCGCGAAGGTCGTCTTGCCCGACCCCGTCTCCCCCACCACCGCGACGCGCCTCCCGGCCGGAATCGCCACGTCGATCCGGTGCAGCACCTCCGGCCCTTCGGGATAGGAGAAGCGGACTTCCTGGAAGGACACCTCGAGCGGGCCGGCCGTGAGCAGGGAGCCGGTGGAACCGTCGGCGCCGACATCCGCGACGTCGGGCACGGTGTCGAGAACGGCGAGCACCCTGCTCCAGCCGGCGATCGCGTTCTGCGCCTCGTTGATGACCTCGGTGCCGGACTGCACGGGTCCGACGAACAACGGCACGAAGAACAGGAAACCCAGGAGCCGCCCGACGGAGAGGTGACCTCCGACGCCGAGGCCCACTCCCACCACGACGAGCGCCGTCGTGCAGACGCCCGAGGCGATCTCGCCGCAGGAGAACGCCATGACAGATCGCCGCTGCGCCCTGACCTGGGAGTCGCGCTGCTCGATCAGCGCGCGGTCGATGCGCGCCCCCGTGCGCTCCTCCACCGCGTAGGCGCGGATCACCGTCGCCCCGACGACGGACTCCGCGACAGCGGCGAGCATGTCGGCGACCCGGACGCGGACGTCGGCGTAGGCATTGCGCACCGCGATGGCGAACCAGCGCAGCGCATAGAACAGCGGCAGGAAGCAGCCCCACACGACCAGCGTCAGCTGCCACGACCAGAAGGCCATGAGCACCGTGGCGACGAGCAGCTGGCCCGTGCTCGTCAGCACCACGAGCCCGCCGCGCTGCATGAACAGCGACACCGTGTCGACGTCGCTCGTCACCCGCGAGACGAGGGAGCCGCGACGCTGCGCGTCCTGCGTGAGGACGGACAGCTGGTGGATGTGGGCGAAAGCCTTCACCCGCAGGCTCGCGAGCCCGTGCTCGGTGGCGGTGAACAGCCGGCGGTTGACCCAGTATTGACAGAAGGCCGTGACGACTAGCGCCAAGGCGACGGCGACAGCCACGCGCTGCACGAAGCCGACATCGGCTCCCTGCGGCCCGTGCAGTCCCTTGTCGACGGCCTGCTGCACCGCGACGGGCACCAGCACCTGGCCCGCTGTGCCCACCACGGCCAGGCCGAGGGTGAGCGGCAGGCCGTGCAGGAACTCGGGGGTGAGTCGCAGTCCGCGACGCAGCGTGGACGTGGTGCGGGTGTTGGAGGATGCCGCAACGATGGTGCTCATGCCACTTCCACCTCCTCGGCTTCGGCCGCCTCCTCGGCGCGCTGGTCGGCATCCCGCTCGTAGGCCGTGAGCAGCGACGCATAGCCGGCGCATCGCTCGAGCAGCACGTCGTGCGGGCCCCGATCGAGAACGCGCCCCGCCTCGAGATAGACGACCTCGTCGGCGAGCGCGACGGTCGCGCGGCGGTAGGCGACGACGACGACGGTCGCGGCGACCGAGTCGG
This sequence comes from uncultured Motilibacteraceae bacterium, assembly GCA_964236445.1. Taxonomy (GTDB): domain Bacteria; phylum Actinomycetota; class Actinomycetes; order Motilibacterales; family Motilibacteraceae; genus CAXSDR01. Next base: position 15,559 of record CAXSDR010000040.1, read on the forward strand.
CGACACCGGCGAGCACAGCACGCTCGACGCGCGGGTCCACCGCACTCGTCGCGTCGTCGAGCACCAGGAGCCGGGGATGGCGCACCAGCGCCCTTGCCAGCGCCAGCCGCTGACGCTGGCCGCCCGAGAGGGTCGTCCCCCGCTCCCCCACCCGCGTGTCGAGACCGTCGGGCAGCGCGGCCACGAACCGGTCGGCCTGCGCGATGCGCAACGCCTGCCAGATCGCGCCGTCGTCGGCCTCCCCGCCGAGACCGACGTTGGCCCGCACCGTGTCGTCGAAGACGAAGGCCTGCTGGGCGACGAGTGCCGCGCTGGCCGCCACCTCCCCGCGGCGCAGCGTCCGCTCGTCCTCGCCGTCGAGCAGCACCCGGCCGACGACGGGGTCGACGAGCCGCACGAGCAGCGAGGCCAACGTCGACTTGCCCGCGCCGGTGGGCCCGACCACCGCTGTCGTGCTGCCCGCGGCGACGTCGAGCGTCACGTCGTGCAGCACCGGCGGCCCGTCGGAGTGGGAGTAGCCGACGCCCTGCAGGCTCAGCCGCGCTGGCCCGGCACCGCGCAGGACGACATCGCCATAGGTGAGGGCGCCGGTGGCCTCGAGCACGTTGCGCACCCGGCGCCACCCGACCACGGCCGGTGGCAGCGTGCCGAGCACCCAGCCGATGGCGCGCACCGGGAAGGCGATCAGCGTGAACAGATAGGCGACGCGCACCAGGTCGCCCGGCTCCAGCGCCCCCGACCGTACGCGTGACGTGCCGATCACCAGCACCGCCAGGACTCCGAGGTTGGGCAGCGCCTCCAGGATGGGGTTGAACAGCGAGTTGATGCGCCCGACCGCGACCTGCGCGTCGCGCAACGCGTGTGCTGCCTCACGCATGCGGGCGACCTCCAGGTCTTCCCGGCCGAACGCCTTGACGACGGTGGCGCCCTCGAAGCTCTCGTGCGCGACGCCGCTGACCTCGGCGCGCAGCTGCTGGGCGCGCGTGACCACCGGGGACAGGCGGCGCTGGAACACCACGTTGAGCCCGAAGAGCGTCGGGAACACGCAGAAGCCGACGAGCGCGAGATAGGGGTCGGTCACCAGCATGGAGACCCCGGCGACGATCAGCATCACCACGACGCCCAGGGCCATCGGCAGCGGCGCGATGGGATACCACAGCGACTCGACGTCGGCGTTAGCGTTGGCGAGCAGCTCGCCTGTCGGGTGCCGCGCGTGCCAGGACAGCGGCAGCTGCAGATATTGCCGGGTGACCCGCCGGCGGAACGTGGCCTGCAGCCTGAACTGCATCATCGCGGCCGCCAGCCGCCGGCCCAGGACACCGAGGATCTTGACGAACGCCATGGCGAGAATCGCAGCGCCGGCCAGGGCGAGCGCCGTGGCCGAGCTGTCGCGGCGCTCGAAGGCCGGCACGACCACCCGGTCGATCACTCGCCCGAGCACCCACGCCTGCCCCACGGTCGTGACGCCGTAGAGGGTGCTGCCGATGACCGACAGCGCAAAAACGCGTGGCTCCTCGCGGACGGCCAGCACGAGCACGCGCAGGCCGTCGCGCAGCACCTGGTCGCGCTCCGGCGGGCGGACCGGGGGGCGGGCAGCGGGTGAGCTCACGGACAACAGCCTCGCTCACGCCACCGACAGACCGCACCTCGGTTGTGGGAGCGGGGCCCAGGAACGCCGTCGCTTCTCCGGCCATGGCCTCCCACAGCCCGCCAGACGTGGCCTCCGGTTGGCACGGTCCGGCACTTGTCGGGCAGGGTGCCCTCATGCCCTTGCATCCTCGTCATCCCCCCACCGAGCGCTTCGTGGAGTTCCAGCCGGCCGAGCGAGCCGGGATCTGCGACACCCTGCTCCGGGTCGGCCCCGACGCACCGACGCTCGACGAGGGCTGGCTCGCCCGCGACCTCGCCGCCCACCTGGTCCTGCGCGAGCGCCGACCGGACGCGGCGCCCGGGATCCTGGTCCCGCGGCTGTCGGGATGGACCGCGACGGTGCAGGACCAACTGGCCAGCCGACCGTGGCCCGAGCTCGTCGACCGGATCCGGTCGGGGCCGCCCGCCTGGTCGCCGTACGCCCTCCCCGGCATCCGCGAAGCGGTCAACCTGCTGGAGTTTTTCGTGCACCACGAGGACCTGCTACGCGCCCAGCCGGTCTGGGCGCCGCGAGTGCTTCCCGCCGGGATGGAGGCCGCGCTCGCGAAGCGGCTCCCCGCCCTGGCCAGGCTGCGCTACCGCAAGATCGCGGCCCGCGTGGTCCTGCGCAGACCCACGGGCGAGGAGTGCGTCGTCGGCCGCGGGGGGGCCGACCTCGTCATCACGGCACCCCCGCAGGAGCTGGTGCTGTTCGTCTTCGGCCGTCGAGACCACGCCCGCGTGACGATCGAGGGCGACGCGCGCGACCTCGAACAGCTGGCGGGGGTCTAGTCGGGTGACCGTCGCCGTGGTCACCGGAGCAGGTCGCGGCATCGGCGCAGCGACGGCCGAGCTGCTGGCCTCGCGCGGCAGCGATGTGGTCCTCACCTATGTGCGGCGGTCCGGAGAGGCCGCCGCGGTGGTCGCGCGGTGCGCGGCCCACGGCGTACGCGCTGTCGCAGTCCGGGCCGACGTCTCGCAGGAGGACGACGTGGCTGCCGTCTTCGCCGCCGCCGATGACCTGGGACCGCTGACGGCGCTGGTCAACAACGCGGGGGTGCTCGACGTGCAGGCGCGCGTGGTCGATCTCACGGTCGAGCGCATCACCCGGATCCTGGCCGTCAACGTGGTGGGCAGCTTCCTGTGCGCACGCGAGGCGGTCCGCCGGATGTCCACCGGCTCGGGCGGTGCCGGCGGCGCCATCGTCAACGTGTCGTCGCGCGCCGCGGTGCTGGGCTCGCCGGGTGAGTATGTCGACTACGCCGCGTCCAAGGCTGCCGTGGACACGCTGACGGTCGGGCTGGCCAAGGAGGTCGCGGCCGAGGGGATCCGGGTCAACGCGGTGCGGCCGGGCCTCATCCACACCTCGATGCATGCCGACGGGGGCGAGCCGGAGCGGGTGGCGCGACTGGCCTCGACGGTGCCGTTGGGCAGGGGCGGAGACGTGCACGAGGTCGCCGCCGCAATCGCGTGGCTGCTCTCGGACGAGGCGTCCTACGTCACCGGCGCACTGCTCGACGTCGGCGGCGGTCGCTGAGGCACAACCCCTTGCCCCCGAGCGTCAGGAGCATCACTGTGTGTCCGTGGCGCCCCACCGCGGGTGCGCCGACCAGGAGGCACAGCCATGCGAGTCAGCGACATCCTGCGCACCAAGGGCGGCGAGACGGTCACCGTCGCCCCCGACTCCGACGTCCGCTCGCTGGTGGCCCTGCTGGCCCAGCGGCGCATCGGAGCCGTCGTTCTCAGCAGCGACACCGTGACGATTGCGGGCATCGTCAGCGAGCGTGACGTCGTGCACGCCCTCGCCGAGCACGGCAGCGACGTCCTCGACATGCCGGTCAGCGCCATCTGCACCATCGAGGTCCGGACCGTCACAGCAGACGCGCCCGTCGACGAGCTGATGCGCCTCATGACGGACCGACGCATCCGTCACGTGCCGGTCGTGCACGAGGGTCGGCTGCACGGCATCGTCAGCATCGGTGACGTCGTCAAGAACCGCATCGACGAGCTCGAGACCGAGCGCGCAGCGCTCAACAGCTACATCGCGACAGGAAGCTGAGCTCCTGCGCTCACCTGCCCAGCCGCTCGACCCCCCGCCATCTCGAGGAGCACCCTTGCGCGCCCGTCATCTCGTCGCCGTCCCCACTGCCGTCCTGCTCCTCGCGGGGATAGGGGGTGCGAGCGCGTACGCCGGGGTCGTGGTGGCCGCGAAGCGCGTCCCCACGCTCAGCGCCGTGTGCGTCTCGCGCAGCGCGACGCATGCCGTCACCGCGGCCCAGCTCGGGCGTTGCCCGGCCGGCACGACCTACAACCGCCTGCCCAGCAGCGTGCGCGGCGCCCAGGGCGTCGCGGGCCTGCCGGGGGTGACCGGCGCCACGGGGGCCACGGGGGGCATCGGGGCCACCGGGCCGAAGGGCGACAAGGGGAATGCCGGGGCCACCTCGCTGAAGGTCGTGTCCGTCACACATCAGGTCAACGTCAACACCGACGACACCTTCGTGGCAACCTGCCCGGCGGGCTCGCGCGCAACAGGCGGTGGCTACTCGGGCAATCCTGCCGCCACGGTCAAAGTCGTGTCGAGCATGCCGAGATCCGGTCCGAACAACGTGCCGTTCGCGTGGGACGTGCGCATCGTCAACTCGGGCACAGCGAAGGTGAACGCAACCGCCTTCGTCGTGTGCGCGGCGCCGTGAAGCCCGGCGACTAGCGAACCGGCGCACCTGAACTGCGAAGAGCGTCTTTCACTTCACTGATCCGCAGATCACCGAAGTGGAAGACGCTCGCCGCGAGCACGGCATCGGCTCCCACGGCGACCGCCGGAGCGAAGTCTTCGGCGGCGCCGGCGCCCCCGCTCGCGATCAGCGGGACATTCACGGCCGCCCGGACAGCCTGCAGCATCTCGATGTCATAGCCGTCCCTGGTGCCGTCGCGGTCGATCGAGTTGAGCAGGATCTCTCCCGCGCCGAGATCGGCCGCCTTGCGGGCCCACTCGACCGCATCGATGCCCGTGCCTGTGCGGCCGCCGTGCGTCGTGACCTCATAGCCGCTGGCCGTGCTCGTGCCAGGAAGGCAGCGGCGCGCGTCCACCGAGAGCACCAGGACCTGCGCCCCGAAGCGACGACTCACCTCGGAGATCAGCTCGGGTCGCGCCACGGCGGCGGTGTTGACCCCGACCTTGTCGGCGCCCGCGCGCAGCAGCCGGTCGACGTCGTCCACGGTGCGTACGCCGCCGCCCACCGTCAAAGGGATGAAGACCTGCTCCGCGGTGCGACTGACCACCTCATAGGTCGTCTCGCGTCCCGCGGTGCTCGCGGTGATGTCGAGGAAGACGAGCTCGTCCGCGCCCTCCGCGCCATAGACCTTGGCCATCTCCACCGGGTCGCCTGCGTCGCGCAGCGCCGCGAAGCGCACACCTTTGACCACGCGGCCGGCATCGACGTCGAGACAGGGGATCACACGCACGGCGAGAGTCACGGGCCAGGATCTTAAGCCCGGTGGCCCATGGGCGACGATGGGTTTGATGACGGCGAACGCTCCTGCTCTGGTGGGTGCCAGCTCGGCGCCGGAGCGCTCGGCCACCTCCACGGCCGGCACAGTGCCTGCTGGTGGGCGTTCGTGGGACTAGCAGCGACGTCGACAGCGTTGCCCATGGCCGTGATCATCGCCGTCCTGACGTCGAGGGAGTCAAGAGTGAGGCGCCTGCGCCACGTCGCGATGGACGTACGCCCCCTGCGGCACCGGGCGTTCCGGCGCCTCTGGGCCTCGACCACGGTGACGTCGGTCGGCAGCCAGCTCACAGCGGTCGCGGTGCCCAAGCAGATCTACGACATCACCCACTCCTCGGCCTGGGTCGGCATCGCCAGCCTGGTCGGCCTCGTGCCGCTGATCGTGTTCGCGCTGTGGGGCGGCTCGATCGCCGACGTCGTGGACCGGCGCACCATGATGCTGGTCACGAACGCGGGCATCACCGTCACGTCGGTCCTGCTCTGGGTGCAGGCAGCGATGGGGTTGCACTCGATGACCCTGCTGCTCGTGCTCATCGCGGTGCAGCAGGGGCTGTTCGGCGCCAACTCCCCCGCACGGGGGGCGTCGCTGCCCCGGCTCGTCCCCGTCGAGGAGCTCGCCGCTGCAAACGCGCTCAACACCACGGTCATGGGGATGGGTGGCATCGTCGGACCGCTGCTCGCCGGCGCGCTCATCCCCGTCCTGGGGCTCTCGACCCTCTATCTGATCGACTCCATCGCGCTGGTCATCGCCACGTGGGCGGTGCTCGGTCTGCCCGCGCTCCCCGCCGGGCTGTCGGTGGACGGCACGCCGCGACGGGCGGGGCTGCGCGACATCAGCGACGGCCTGCGCTACATCAGGGCGGCGCCCGTCCTGCTCCTGTCGTTCCTCGCCGACATCGTGGCCATGGTGCTCGGCATGCCGCGCGCACTCTTCCCGGAGATGTCGGTGAACAGCTTCGGTGACCCGCCCGGCGGTGGGCTGGCGCTGGGCCTGCTCTATGCCGCCATCCCGCTGGGGGCGCTGCTCGGCGGGTTGTTCTCCGGCTCGCTGACCCGGCTGACGCGTCATGGGGCGCTCGTCGTGCTCGCGGTCCTGGGCTGGGGTGTGGCGATCGTCGGGTTCGGGCTGAGCGGCCCGCTCTGGCTGGCCGTGGCGTTCCTCGCTGCCGCCGGGGTCGCCGACATGGCCAGCATGGTGTTCCGCGGCACGATCCTGCAGGCGGCTGCCGGCGACGAGCTGCGGGGGCGGATCCAGGGCGTCTTCTTCGTCGTCGTAGCCGGCGGGCCAAGGCTCTCGGACCTTGTGCACGGGCTCGGGGGCTCGGTCATCGGCACCCGCGCGACGGTCGTCGCGGGCGGCGTGCTCACCGTCGTGGCCATGGGCGCGCTGGCCCTGGCCCGGCCGATGTTCTGGCGCTACGAGGCCGAGGCCGTCGTGCCGGTCGAGTGACCGGACCGGCCACGACAGCGAAACGCCCCGCACCACGAAGGTGGTGCGGGGCGCAGCTGCGCGTCAGCGGGCGGAGACGTCAGTCGTCCCAGGGCCCATAGTCGTCCCTCTCCATATGAGGGCTCCTTTCGTGCAAGCCGTCACGAGACGCCGCGTGTGAATCGCGGAGACGGCCGTGATGGCGGTGAGATATCCATGACCCGGTGGGTCGGCACCGATGGCGCCAGAAGGGTCCGGACCGAGCGCGAGAAAGCGCGCCGGACGGCCACTGGGTGGGCCGCTGGACTGCATGCTACGCCATCGGAAGCGTCAGTGCAGCATCGGCACGCCACGGCCGCGCTTGAGTGCACCCGCACCGCCCGCGTGCGACCCCGAGTTGCTGGCCGAGTGGAGCTAGGGCACGTAGGCGACGAGCTCGACCTCGACCAGCATGGTCGGGTCGATAAGCGCCGCCACGACCACCATCGTGGTCACAGGGCGAACGGTGCCGAAGACCTCGCCGTGCGCCCGGCCGACCGCGTCGGCGTGCGCGGCGTCGGTGAGATAGAGCCGCGACTGCACGACGTCGACGTCGCGGCAGCCCGCCTGCGCGAGGGCGCGCAGCCCGTTGGCCATCGCGACCCGAGCCTGGGAGTAGGGGTCGCCCACGTGCTGGACCGCACCGTCGACCACAGCGGTGCACCCAGCCGTCATAGCGAACGGTCCGAAGGCGACCGCCCGGCTGTAGCCGATCAGCGCTTCGTAGGGCCCACCCGAGCTGAACTTGCGGATGATGCTCATCGTGCGACCTCGAGCGCCTGCTCGAGCGTGAAGGCACCGGCGTAGAGCGCCTTGCCCACGATCGCGCCCTCGACGCCCGCTCGCACGAGCGCGCGCAGCGCCACGAGGTCGGCGAGGCTGGAGATGCCGCCGGAGGCGACGACCGGGCGGTCGGTGGCTGCGCACACCGTGCGCAGCAGATCGACGTTGGGCCCGCGCATCGTGCCGTCCTTGAGGACGTCGGTCACGACATAACGCGCACAGCCGTCACGGTCGAGGCGCTCGAGCACCTCGAACAGCTCGCCGCCCTCCTTGACCCAGCCGCGAGCCGCCAGCGTCGTGCCGCGCACATCGAGCCCGACGGCGATCTTGTCGCCGTGCTCCGCGATCGCGGACCGCACCCAGTCGGGCGACTCGAGGGCCGCGGTGCCGAGGTTGACACGCGCGCAGCCGGTGGCGAGCGCGGCGCGCAGCGTCGTGTCGTCGCGAATGCCGCCCGACAGCTCGACCGCGACGTCGAGCCTGCCGACGACCTCGGCGAGCAGCGCGCTGTTGGACCCCCGGTCGAACGCGGCGTCGAGGTCGACCAGGTGGATCCACTCGGCGCCGGCGTCCTGCCACGCGAGCGCCGCCGTCAGTGGGTCGCCGTAGGACGTCTCGCTGCCGGCCGCGCCCTGCACCAGGCGTACGGCCTGACCAGCGGCGACGTCGACCGCAGGCAGCAGCACGAGGGGCTCGGACGTCACGGACAGCGGGGCGGTGGAGTCGGTGGAGTTGGTGGACACGGGTCTCAGGACCTCCGGTCGAGGGCGATGGTGACGACGACGGGCACGGCGAGCACGGTGACGAGCGCGACGGCACCGCGGACGAGCCAGTCGGTGCTCAGCAGCCAGGTCACCACCTGCACGCCGATCGCCACCGCCAGGACACAGCCGTCCTGCACCCGGCGGCGCCGGGCAAGGATGCCCTGCTGCCCCCGGACGCGGGTGCGGCGGGGCAGTCGGGCGCGCACCTCACGCCAGAGTCGCCGGCGACGCGCCTCGCTCGCGAGCCGACGCTCGTGCGCTGCGGCGGCGGCCGCGCGCTGGGCATCTCGCGCGGCCCTGGCCTTCGCTCGCTCCCCCTTGGCCATCAGAGGGTCGCGAGCCAGTTGCGCAGCAGCTTCGCGCCTGCGTCGCCTGACTTCTCGGGATGGAACTGGGTGGCCGAGAGCGGACCGTTCTCCACGGCCGCGACGAACGGCTCGCCGTGCCGGGCCCAGGTGAGCAGGGGTGGGGCGAGGTGCTCCGAATTGGCCATGTCCCACCGGCGTACGCCGTAGGAGTGCACGAAGTAGAAACGCTCCTGCTCGACGCCCGCGAACAGGCACGTGCCTGCCGGGACCTCGACGGTGTTCCAGCCCATGTGGGGCAGGACCGGGGCGTGCAGCTTCTCGACCGTGCCCGGCCACTCGCCGCAGCCGTCGGCCTCGATGCCGTGCTCGACGCCGCGCCCGAAGAGCACCTGCATGCCGATGCAGACGCCGAGGACCGGGCGGCTCCCGGCGAGTCGCCGACCGATGATCTCCGGACCGTTGACGCCGCGCAGGCCGGTCATGCACGCGTCGAACGCGCCGACCCCGGGGACGAGCAGGCCGTCGGCGGCGAGCGCGACGGCGCGGTCGGAGGTCAGCTCGACCTGGGCGCCGGCCCGCTCCACCGCGCGTACGGCGGAGTGCAGGTTGCCCGAGCCGTAGTCGAGGACCACCACCCGTGGCTTCGCCACTAGAGCGACCCCTTCGTCGACGGCACGTCCGTGACGCGTGGGTCGAGCGCGACAGCGTCGCGCAAGGCGCGCGCGAGCGCCTTGAACTGGGCCTCGACGATGTGGTGCGGGTCACGGCCGGAGAGGACGCGCACGTGCAGGGCGATCGCCGCGGAGCTCGCGAGGGTCTCGATGACGTGGCGGGTGAGTGAGCCGAGGTAGGTGCCACCGATCAGCACATAGGCCTGTCCGTCGGGCTCGCCGCTGTGCACGCAGTAGGGCCGGCCGGCGAGATCGACCGCCACCTGGACGAGGGTCTCGTCGAGCGGCACCAGCGCGTCGCCGAACCGGCGGATGCCCACCTTGTCGCCCAGCGCCTCACGCAACGCCTCACCGAGCGCGATGGCGGTGTCCTCGACGGTGTGGTGGGAGTCGACGTGCACGTCACCCTCGGTCTTGACCGTCAGGTCGAAGAGCCCGTGCTTGCCCAGCTGGGCCAGCATGTGGTCGTAGAACCCCACGCCCGTGGCGACGTCGACGAGACCGCTGCCGTCGAGGTCGATCTCGACGAGCACCGAGGACTCCTTGGTGCTGCGCTCGATGCGCCCCGTGCGGGGGCGCGGGGTGCCCATCGTGCTGGTCACGAGTTCTCCTTGGTCACAACGGCAAGAGCTGCCAGGAAGGCGCTCGTCTCCTCGGTGGTGCCTGCCGTGACGCGCAGCCAGCCGCGCAGGCCGACGTCGCGGACCAGGACACCGTGCGCCAGCAGCTGCGCCCAGACGAGCGCGGCGTCGCCGGCGGCGCCGGCGTGGCCGAACCCGCCGAACAGCACGAAGTTGGCGTCGCTGTCCACGACGTCGAGTCCCATCGCCCGCACCTCGGCGACGATGCGGTCGCGCTCGCGGGACACCTGGGCGACGGCGGCGAGGGTCTCGTCGGCGTGGGCGAGCGCGGCCCGCGCCGCTGCCTGGGTGATGACCGAGAGGTGGTAGGGCAGGCGTACGAGGCGCAGTGCCTCGACGACCGCCGGGTCGGCCGCGAGGTAGCCGACACGGCCACCGGCGAACGCGAAGGCCTTCGACATCGTCCGGCTGATGACGAGACGGGGGCGGCCGGCGAGCATCGGCAGCAGCGAGGTGCCGGAGCCGAACTCGACGTAGGCCTCGTCCACGATGACCATGCCCGCTGTCGCGTCGTAGACCGCGGCGACCACGTCGGGGTCGAGCGCCGTCCCGGTCGGGTTGTTGGGCGAGCAGAGGAACACGACATCGGGCGCGTGCTGCGCCACGGCGGCGACCGCGGCAGCCTCGTCGATCGCGAACCTGCCGTCGGTGGTGCGGGGCGCCACGACGTAGCGGCAGCCGGTGCCCTCGGTGATCAGGCGGTGCATGGAGTAGGTGGGCTCGAAGCCGAGCGCGGTGCGCCCGGCTCCGCCGAAGGCCATCAGCAGCTGCTGCAGCACCTCGTTGGAGCCGTTGGCCGCCCACACCTGCTCGACGCCCAGCTCGACCCCTGAGGTGCGGCGCAGATAGGCGGCGAGGTCGGCGCGAAGGCCCACTGCCTCGCGGTCGGGATAGCGGTTGAGCCGGCTCGCCGCCTCGGTGACGCGCCGCGCCAGGTCGGCCACGAGGGCGTCGCTCGGCGGGTGCGGGTTCTCGTTGGTGTTGAGGCGCACGGCCACGTCGAGCTGCGGCGCGCCGTAGGCGGTCTTGCCCCGCAGCTCCGGGCGTAGCGGCAGGTCCGACAGCGAGGTCATGACAGCCCGCTGTCGTCGCGCGGGATGCGGATGCGCACGGCGGCGACGTGGGCCACCAGGTCCTCGGCGTGCCCGAGCGCCTCGATGTGGTCCGCGACCTCGGCCAGCGCCGCCCGGTCGTAGTCGACGACGTGGATCCCGCGCAGGAAGGTCTGGACCGAAAGCCCGCCGTTGAAGCGCGCGGTGCCGCCGGTGGGCAGGACGTGGTTGGACCCGGCGAGGTAGTCACCCAGGCTGACCGGGGACCAGGGGCCGATGAAGATGGCGCCGGCGTTGGTCACGCGCGCGGCCCACGCGGCGGCGTCGCGGGTCACCACCTCCAGGTGCTCGGCAGCCCACTCGTCGACGACCGCGAGGCCCTGCTCGAGGTCGTCGACGAGCGCGAGCGCCGACTGGTGGGTGAGCGCCGCCGTGATGCGTCCACGGTGCTTGGTCGCGGCGACCTGCAACGTGAGCTCGGCGTCGACCGCGTCGAGGAGGTCCTCGCTCGGGCTCACGAGCAGGCACGAGGCGTTGACGTCGTGCTCCGCCTGGGAGATCAGGTCGGCCGCCATGTGCGCCGGGTCGGCGGAGTCGTCGGCCAGGATCGCGATCTCGGTGGGGCCCGCCTCGCTGTCGATCGCGACCGCCCCGCGCACGAGCCGCTTGGCCGCGGCGACATAGACGTTGCCGGGGCCGGTGATGATGTCCACCGCGGGGCACTCCGCGGTGCCGTAGGCGAGCATCGCGACGGCCTGCGCACCGCCGACGGCGTAGACCTCGTCCACCCCCAGCAGCGCGCAGGCGGCGAGCACGACCGGGTGGGGCAGGTCGGCGAACTCACGCTGCGGTGGCGAGGTGACGGCCAGGGACCGGACGCCGGCGGCCTGGGCCGGGACGACGTTCATGATCACGGACGAGGGATAGGCGACGAGGCCGCCGGGGACGTAGAGCCCCGCCCGTCGCACCGGCACCCAGCGCTCGGTGACGTAGCCACCGTCGCTCACCTGCACGCTCACGTCGCGCCGGCGCTGCGCGTCGTGCACGAGGCGCGCCCGCCGGATCGCCTCGTCCATCGCGGCGCGGACCTCGGGGTCGAGCGCGGCCAGTGCGGCGTCGAGCGCCTGCTGCGGAACCCGCGTAGTCCTCAGGTCGACACCGTCGAAGCGGTGGGTCGCCTCGAGGACGGCGGCGAGGCCCCTGGCGCGTACGTCGGCGAGGAGGGGACGGACCACCTCGACCGCGGCCTCCACGTCGAGCAGCGCCCGGGGAAGCACCCCGGAGCCGGCGTCGGTGCGACCGCGCAGATCGAGGCGGCGTACGCGCAGGGGCGCCGATGGGCTCGTCTGGGTGGGCGTCATCACCTGCCGATTCTAGGGAGCGGCGCCACCGGTTTGCCCGCGGCGTCTCAGCGTCGCCTAACCTGACGCCGTGACCGAGCGGATTGCGTTGTTCCCGCTCAGTGCGGTTCTCTATCCCGGGCTCCTGCTCCCGCTGCACATCTTCGAGGACCGCTACCGCGCCCTGGTGAAGGACCTGATGGACCAGCCTGAGGGGACGCGGCGTGGCTTCGGGGTGGTCGCGGTCGGTTATGGCCACGACAGCGGGCCGAGCGGTGCTCTGGGCCGAGAAGCGCTGCACGACATCGGGTGCTTCGCGCAGCTGCGCGAGGCGCAGGTCCATGCTGACGGCTCGGCCGACATCGTCACCGTGGGCACCGAGCGCTTCGTGCTCGGCGGCGTGGACACGCAGGACGCGTGGACCAGCGGGGAGATCGAGCTGCTCGACGAGCCGCTGGGCCACGACGTCGAGGTGCTCGATGCCGCCGTGCGGCAGCGGCTCGCGCGCTACCGGCTGGCGCTGGCGCGGGCCGCCGCCGGCCGACCCGGCGACGAGGGGCTGACCGGGCTCGACGAGGTGCTCGCCGAAGGGTTCGACCTGCCGACGGACTCGACCACCCTGTCCTATCTCACCGCCACCGTCCTCGTCGTCGACCTCGCCACCAAGCAGGAGCTGCTCGCGATCCCCGACACCGCCAGCCGCCTACGTGCCGAGCTGGCGCTGCTCCGGTCGGAGACCCGACTGCTGCGTGGGCTCGGCTATCCGCCCGCGACCGACTTCTCGGCCGCCCCCTGGTCGCGCAACTGACCGGCAGCTCGATGGCCAAGTCAGCCGGGGCGACGCCGGCGACCATCCTGCTCGCACGCGCCGGTGTCGCCCACACCTTGCATTCCTACGAGCACGACCCGTCGGTGACGTCCTACGGCGAGGAAGCTGCCGCGGCGCTCGGCATCGAGCCGTCGCGGGTGTTCAAGACGCTGCTCGTGGACGTGGACGGCGCGCTCGTCGTCGCCGTGCTGCCGGTCGACCGCATGCTCGATCTGAAGGCGCTCGCCGCGGCAGCGGGCGGCAAGCGGGCGACAATGGCAGACCCTCACCACGCAGAGAAGGTCACGGGCTATGTCGTCGGCGGCATCAGCCCGCTCGGCCAGCGCAGGCAGCTGAC
>CAXSDR010000041.1:0-28779 GCA_964236445.1 uncultured Motilibacteraceae bacterium
CACGTCACCGACCGCAACACGCCGCGACACACCCCTTGGAATAGATCATCTAGCGGGGCTGCGAGGCCGCCGAGCAGAAACTGGGCGAAGCCGAGCAGTGCGGCCGCGGCACCGGCGTGGGACCCATGTGTCTCCAGGCTCAACGCTGCGGCGTTCGGGAGAACCAGTCCCACACTCGTGACCACGATGAAGAAGGCAGCGAGTATCAGCCAGAGCCCTGCTCCGGTGATGGCGACAACGAGGAGCGCGACCCCGCCGGCCGTTGAGCCCATACGCCGCTGGCCAACAGCGACCGCGAGCCGACGTGTCGGACAAGCCTTCCACTGGCTTGTACCGCGGCGACGAGTCCGAGCGCGTTGACCCCGAAGACCAGACTGTATTGCTGCGGAGACAGGCCGTGGATGCAAGGGCCTCCGCCTGCCCAGCGCGTCGCTCATCGGCCCCGCGATGAGCTGGCCGACGGCCAGGCCGATCAAGGCGGTGGTCACCGTGAGCTGGGCCATCGAGGGAGACGTACGCAGCTCCATCGTGCTCAGTGCTGCAGGTGACGTGCCCTGTCGAGGTTGTTGTCCGCATCCCGCGCCGTCAGGACGGGAAGGCTGTCCGGACGACGGCCGCCAACGCCGTTGGCGTGCGGCCGGTCAGGTCGGCGACAGCGGAGCTGACCTTCGCGAGGAAGCCGCCGCGTGTCGCAGCGCCGAACGACGTCACGAGTTCGGCAACTCCGTGCGGGAGGCCTGCTGTCCGCAGGGCGACGAGGAAAGCGGCATCGTCGGCGCCCACGAACTCGACGTCGCGCCCACTGACCGTGCGCGCGAGTGCCACGAGGTCCGCGGCAGTCAATGCCTCGGGTCCGGTGATGTCGTATGCCTGGCCCTCGTGCCCGTCCTGGGTCAGGACCGCAGCGGCGGCGGCCGCGCAGTCCTCACGAGTCACGTAGGCAGTCGCTCCGGCACCACCGTTGGTGATGAGCTTGCCCGTGGCGACAGCGTGCTCGATGACCGGCACTTGCATGTGTGCGTACACGTTGTTGCGCAGCATCGTCCACTGCAGGTGGCTGTCGCGGAGAGCTTGCTCCGTGCCGGCGTGATCGGCGACCACGAGGGCTGGGTTGGACGCCACCGGCTCTGGGACGGAGGTGTAGACCACGTGCCGGACGCCCGCGTCAGCCGCCGCCGAGATGGCTGCACGTTGGTGGTCGAGGCGCGCACCGATCGTGTCGGTGGAGATGAGCAGCAGCCGGTCGACACCCGCGAATGCGGCGGGAAGCGTACGCGGATCGGCGAAGTCGACCCGTCGCACATCCACACCGCGAGCGACGAGGTCGCCGAGCGACTCCGGGTGCCGTGTGGTGAGGACGACCTCTTGCGCGTCGAGGGCCTGCAGCACCAAGCCGGCGGTGGCACGTCCCAGGGGACCGGAGGCGCCGGTGATGGCGATGGTCATCTTTGCTCCATTCGCACTCGTCATAGTTACGGATCGGAGTTACCGTAACCACAACAGTTGCGATATGGCAACATGGACCTATGGCGCGGTCGACGAACACACAGTTCGCGGTCGCCGTGCACGTGCTCACCTACCTCGCCGGCGTGACGGGAAGTCGCCCCGTGAGTTCCGACGAGCTCGCGAGGAGCACCAACGTCAACCCTGTCTACGTGCGCCGGGTTCTCGGCCCGCTGCGTGACGCCGGGCTGGTGCGGTCACGTCCGGGCGTGCACGGAGGCTGGGAGCTGGCCGCCGACGCCCGGGACGTCACCCTTGCGCGTGTCTGGCGACTTCTCCAGGGTTCCGACCCGGTGCTGGGACTGCATGGACCCGATCCGGCGTGTCCGGTCGGTCGCGGTGTGCAGAAGTCGCTCCACGCTCTCGATCGAGCAGTTGCCGATGCTGTCACAACCGAGCTCGAGCGGTTCACCGTGCAGGACGTCCTGACGCGCGATGTGGCGAAACTGGCGAAGTCGCGCCGTAGGTGAGGGATGGGTGAGGTGTCCGCTCGTCCTCGGATCTCACCATCTCGACAAGCACGAAGTTGCCAGACCCATGGGCACCGGCCCGGACAGAACCATGTTGCGATGCGCACTGTCCGGGCGCCGCATGTGCTTCGAGCACAAGAGCCGACGTCGCGGCTATGCACGAACGTGTCAGTGCCCGATGTCCTGCTCGCCCGCCGTGACCGAACCGCTTTCGTACGCGCAAACCACCACCTGGGTCCGGTCCCGCAGGCCGAGCTTGGTCAGGACGCTTGATACGTGCGACTTGACCGTGGCCGGCGCGATGAACAGGTCGTAGCCGATCTCGACGTTGGCCCGACCGCGGGCAATTTCCACCACCACATCGCGCTCCCGCTCAGTGAGCCGCTCGAGCCGGCGGCTGACGCCGGCATCGAGCGCGAGCTGGTCGGCGAACCGGCCCACGAGCCGCCTCGTGATCGACGGGGCGAGCAGCGCGCCGCCCTCCGCCACCGTGCGGACAGCTGTGGCGAGCTGGTCGGCAGGCAGGTCCTTGAGGACGAAGCCGCTAGCGCCGGCTCGAAGCGCTCGAAACACGTACTCGTCAGGATCGAAGGTCGTGAGGATGATCACCCGGACGTTCCAGTCGGACTCCGCGAGGATGAGTGCGGTCGCCTCGAGCCCGTCCAGGCCCGGCATGCGGATGTCCATGAGCACCACGTCTGGACGAAGCCTGCGCACGAGGTCGATGGCGGCGAGGCCGTTTCCCGCCTCGCCTACGACGTCGAGGTCGTCATGCACGTTCAGCATCATGATGAAGCCGCCGCGCACGAGGGCCTGGTCGTCGACCACGACGACCCGGATCACGCGTTCCCCTCTCTCGTCGGCAGGTGTGCCACGACCGCGAAGCCACGCCCTCGCGGGCCGGCGGTGAGCCGGCCGCCGAGCAGTGCGGCTCGCTCGCGCATGCCGATGATGCCGTGGCCCGCGGCGGTGTCGGGAGGGGACCCTCCCGACGTGGCCGCTTCGCCCGCCGAGGCGAGGCCGTCGTCGACCACGTGCACCACCACCACCTCGTCGTGGCCGCCGCTGAGCAGCACGCGGGCGCACGTCCCGGGCCCAGCGTGCTTCAGTACGTTGGTCAGAGCCTCCTGCACGATGCGGTAGGCGAAGAGGTCGACGCGGGCGGGAATCTCCCGGGGCAAGCCATGCGCGGTGAGCGTGACGTCCAAGCCCGCGACCCGGACGCGCTCGACGAGCGCCGGCACTTCGTTGAGCCCTGGTTGCGGCTGCAGGTCCGGCTCGGTCGCGTCCGGACGCAGGACGCCGAGGAGATGTCGCAACTCGCCGAGCGCGTCGCGTCCGGCCTCCTCCACGGCGCTCATGGCGCGGATCGCCGCAGGCAGGTCACGGACGGCAACGGCCTTGGCGGCACCGGCCTGGACGGTCATGAGGCCCACCTGGTGCGCGACGACGTCGTGAAGCTCTCGGGCGATGCGGGTGCGCTCCTCGAGGAGGATCCTTCGCGACTGCGCCGCCTGCTGCGCGTCCCGTTCCGCGAGCCGAGTGCGCCGGAGCCTGCGCGCCCTCCCCGCCAGCCACACACCGCAGACCACCACCGCGCCGAGCGCGGCCTCCGACAAGGGCCTCCCAGCGGCCGCCACGAGCGCCATCGCCACAGCGGCACCCAGCACGACCAGGGCGCGCCCGTCCCGGTCGTCGTACCTCCCGAGGCTGTACAGCGCGAAGACCGGCGGTGCGCCCATGGCACCGTGCCCCAGCGCCACCAGGACCGCCCAGGCGGTGATCCCGACCGCTGCCACGAGCGCAGGAGCACGCCGCCGCCCGTAAAGGCCCGCCGCCGCGGCAACCAGGGCCAGTACGACACCCGCCGGCAGCTCGCGCGGGTCCTGGAGGAGCAGCGTGCCGTGGGGCCCCTCGATCACAGACACGCTGACGATCAGGACGGCGAGCGAGAGGCCCGCGTCGGCTGCCCGCGGCCAGCGCGCGAACGGGTTCAGCGGGCCGGGGACGGATGCCGTCGTCGGTGGCATGCGGGCAGAAGGCATTCGCTCCTCGTCACAGGCAGGGCCGGGGCAGCAGCCACGCTAGGCCCTTGTCCGGGCCGAGGTCATGCTCCTTGCGGGGGACCCCTGACCCCGCCGTATGGCGGGGGCCACCGCCGCAGGTTCGGCCTTGATGCGGACGCTTGACTCGTCGCCGGGCGGGCGACGCGAGCTCCTGAAGCCGGGACGGTTGTCGTCGGCGCGCAGACCGGCGTCCCCCACTCCCCGCGGAGGTCCCTGACATGAACCGACTGAGCTCTGGCCAGCAGCAGGCCCCTACGGCCGAGGCCCACCGGGCGCCGGCCCGCGCCGCCGGCCTTCTCTTCCTGGTCAGCTACCTGGTCAGCTACCTGGGCTTCGGGCTGGGTGGCTGGCTACTGTTCCCGATCCGCGACCGTGGGCATGACCTCGCAGCCATTCAGGGTGAGCAGGTCCAGGTGCTCCTGGGGGTCGTTCTGGAGTTCGTCAACGTGGCGGCCATCATCGGCTTCGCTGTGCTGCTGTTGCCGTACCTGCGCTGCGCGAGCGAGGGCCTCGCGCAGGGATACGTCGCCATGCGGATCCTGGAAGGCGTGACGCTGCTCGTCCCGATCATCGGAACGGCGTCGCTGGTCCAGCTGAGCAAGGATGCTGCCAAGGCTCCGGCAACGGAGGCCGGGACCTACCGGGCGCTGCAGGAAGCAGTGCTGGGGCAGGGTCTTTGGGCGAGCACGATCAATGCTCTTCCGTTCGTCGTCGGTGCGTCGCTGCTCTACGCGTTGCTCTACCGCACGAGGCTGGTGCCGCGGTTCATCCCGGTGTGGGGGTTGGTCGCCGTGGCGCTGCTGGTGGTGTCGAACGGGCTGGCACTCGATAAGCCGGGTTTGCACGCCGCTGCGTTCCTCGCCGTGCCGATCGTCCTCAACGAGCTATTTCTCGCTGGCTGGCTGATCGTGCGGGGGTTCGACATCCAGGCTGTGGCGCAGCTGCAGCACGCGTTGGCGGATCCGCTGGCGCCCGCCCTGTCACGTCCGGGCGCATGGCAGTCGGTGGAACGCGTCGGCGAGCAGCGGTGATCGATCCAAGGACGACTGTGACGTGGCCGGCATCGGTGCAGCATCACCATGCTGCGTCCCTGGCAGGGCGCTGCGTTAACGTGCTGGACTGCTGACCTCGATTCGTAGGAGCTCGCGATGTCTTGGTTCGACCTGCCCGAGGCTGAGCTCAGGGCCTACCGCACATCGACGACGCCTCCGGCCGATCTCGACGCGTTCTGGCGCGATCGCATCGCCGACGCCCGGTCAGCGGCCCGCGCCGTGACGGCCGTCCGTCACCGCGCCGAGGTCTACGGCGACATGCCCGTGTGGGACGTCGAGTTCTCGGGGGCCCGCGGCGACCGGATCAAGGCGTGGTACCTCCGGCCGGCAGGTCGCGACGTCGAGGAACCGCTGCCCACGATGGTGTCCTACGTCGGCTATGGCGGCGGTCGCGGCCTTCCCGCCGACCACACGCTGCTGCCCGCGACCGGATATGCCGTGATGGTCATGGACACGCGTGGACAGGGCGGCACGTGGTCGACCGGAAGCACGGGCGACCCGGGCGCAGGCGACGGGCCGGAACACCCGGGCGTGATGACGCGAGGCATCGCCGACCCGCTGACCTACTACTACACGCGGCTTTTCGTCGACGCCGTACGCGCAGTCGACGTGGTCACCGACCTGCCCGGGGTGGACGCCGGGCGGATCGGCGTACGAGGTGGCAGCCAGGGAGGTGGCCTCGCGCTGGCGGCCGCCGCACTGACCGACCGGGAACTGCGGGTCTGCCATGCCGACGTGCCGTTCCTGTGCGACATCGCGCGCGCGATCACGATGACAGACGCGTTTCCCTATGGTGAGGTCGCGAAGTTCCTTGCCCAGCACGCCGACCTCGTGCCCGCCGCACTGGCAACGCTGCGCTACGTCGACCTGGCCCTGCTTGCACCGCATATCCGCGCCACCAGCCTTTTCAGTGTCGGCCTGATGGACGACGTCTGCCCGCCGTCCACGGTGTTCGCCGCCTACAACGTCATCGATGCGCCCAAAGACATCGCGGTCTATCCGTTCGGCGTGCATGCTCTTGCTCATGCGCATCTCGAGCTGCAGCTGCGACACATGCACGAACATCTCGCGGAGGAGACCGTATGACCGTGGACCGCATCGAGCCGGACTTCCTCGCCGGTGAGCGCGATCAGCTCGTGCAGTGGCTCGACTACCACCGCGCCACGCTCATGCGAAAGTGCGAAGGACTCGATGAGGCGCAGCTCAAGCTGCGGGCCGTGCCCCCGTCCTCCCTGTCGTTGCTCGGACTCGTGCGTCACATGGCCGACGTGGAACGCGGCTGGTTCCAGAGCTGCATCAACGGCGAGGACGTTCCGGCCCTTTTCTATGACGAGCAGGAGCCCGACGGCGAGTTCGACCTGGTCGGGAGCGCCGACGTCGATGCCGACATGGCGACCTACGACGAGCAGTGCCGGCGCTCACGCGAGATCGTCCGCGGCGCCGAGTCGCTGGAGATCGTCGGTGAGCGACGGGGCCAGGTCACCACGCTGCGCTGGGTGATGATGCACATGCTCGAGGAGTACGCCCGCCACAACGGGCACGCCGACCTGCTCCGTGAGTACATCGACGGCGCCACGGGCGAGTAGGTCCTGCCGGGCTTCGTGGCACCGACGAGGCACGATCGTGCCATGACGAGAACCGCCCGGAGCCGTGCCGCTGCCTCGCTGGTCGCCCTCGCCGTGCTGACCGGATGCAGCGGCGCCCCGGTCGAGGCGGGGTCGGGGACACCGCCGGGAACAGCTGCGGCTCGGGCGTCGGCCGCGACGCCTCCGGGTGAGACGTCGGCCGCCGCGGCTCCACTCCCGCCGGCACCGCCTATCGGGCCGCCCGCCCAGCTGCCGCGGGGCGGGCGCACCATCCTGCCCCGCTATCGGCTCGTCGGCTTCGCGGGCAACCCTGGATCGCCTGCCCTGGGACGGCTGGGCATCGGCTCGCTGTCCACCAAAGGTACGGAGATCACCAGGCAGGGTCGCGCGTACGCCAGGGGCAGGAGTCCGCAGCTGCTTCCGGTGTTCGAGCTCATCGCCTCGGTCGTGCACCGCAGCGCGGGCAAGGACGCGATGTATCGCAGCCGGGTGGACGACGCGACGATAGCCCGCTACCTCGCCGCAGCGCGCCAGGCGAAGGGTCTGCTGCTGCTCGACATCCAGCCGGGGCGCGCCGACTTCCTCCCGGAGACCCGTGCCTACGAACGATGGCTCGCCGAGCCCGATGTCGGCGTCGCTCTCGACCCGGAGTGGGCTATCGAGGCGGGGCAGGTTCCAGGGAAGAGCTACGGCCGCACGACGGGCAGCGAGCTGGATGTCGTCGCCTCCTACCTGGCGGGCATCGTGGCCCGGCATCGGTTGCCCGAGAAGGTGATGGTCTTTCACCAGGTGGCTGCGAGCATCGTGCTCGACGTGCGCCGCCTGCACCGGCACGAGGGGATCTTCCTCGTGCGTTCTGTCGACGGCATCGGCTCTCCGGGAGCGAAACGCAGCACATGGCGCGAGCTCGTGGCGAACTCGCCTGCGTTCCTGCACACCGGGTTCAAGCTTTTCTATGTGGAGGACCGTGACACCGGGGGCCGGTTGATGAGCCCGACCGAGGTGCTTGCCCTGCGACCGCGACCCGACTACGTGATGTACGAATAGCGCTTCAAACTTTGCGCTGCGGCACGTGTCGCAGCGGCCGCACGGCTCGGGCAGCCCTCGCCGACGTAGGCGAGCAGGACCCGTCGACGGCACGCGGCCGTCTCTCGGCGTCGGCCCGCACCACGTGAACCCGACGATTGCTTCAAGACTGGACCGCCGCTACCGATAGGGCTGTGTGGGGCAGACCGAGCAGGGTGGCAACAACGCTTCTGTCTCGGTCGTGCTTCCCCGGACGGCTGCGCTTCTCGCGATGCTGGAGCTGTGTGTCGTGGCGATCGTGCCGCTGGGAAACGCATCGTCGTCGCGGGTGGCCGTCGCCCTGATCGTGGCGGGAGTGGGTGCCGCGGCCGCGCAGGGGTCGGTCGCGTCGCTCGCTTCCCGCGGTCGCCTATCCGCGCTCCGGGCCCAACCACTTCTCGCCGGGCTCCTGCTCCTGCTCATGGGCCACGCCGCACTCGCCCTGGCACTGACCGGCGAGCGCGCCGACGGTGCCGTCCTGGCGCTCGCCGTGGTGGCTGCCGGGGGGACCCTCGTGAGCGTGCGCTGGCTGATGAGCGTGGTCTACGGCGGCTGGGCGATGTGGCTGCTGGCCGCGCTCGTCGGCGGTCTCCGGAACGACTGGGTTGCCGACGCCGTCACCCTCGTGGGCGCTTCAGTGCTCGCCGGGGCGCTCAACGGCGTCCGCCGCCGAGAGCTCACGTCCTTGGCCGAGACGCGTGGAATAGCCGACGCCGCCGCTGTGCGTGACTCGCTGACCGGGCTCGCCAACCGTCGCGGCCTGGCGCTGCTCGGCACCCAGCTGCTGGAGGTGGCTCGCCGCCAGGGCGACGCGGTGCACTGCGTGTTCCTCGACGTCGACGGCTTCGGCCGGCTTCGCGCGGAGCTCGGCGACGAGGTCGGCAACGACGTGCTCGTCGCCGTCGGCGATGCACTGCGCTCGGTGACCCGCAGCACCGATGTCGTGGCGCGCTGGAAGGGCGACGAGTTCGCGATCGTCGGACCGGGCCCAGGCATGGCGCCGCTCGAGCTGGAACGCCGCGTGCGGGACCGGCTCTCAGCCGAGGAGATCGTCGACCCGAGGTGGTTCGACCTGGCGATCACCGCCGGAGGGGCCATGCTCGCGCCGTGGGATGCCGGTGCTCTCGACACGCTGCTCGGGCAGGCCGACCAGGAGCTGGCCCTGCGGCGTACGCTGCGACGCGAGTCTGCACCGCTGCCCCGCCGCGATCCGGCCATGTGACGCCCCGGGACGACGTCGCCAGCGTCGGCCCCGACTACGCTCCCAGGGTGACGAGCACGAATTCCGCACTGGACGCGACGGACATCCCGGCCCACCGCTACACCGCCGCCGCAGCCAACGAGCTCGAGCTCGCGTGGCAGGACCGCTGGGAGGCGGCCGGCACTTTCTGGGCCGACAACCCCGTCGGGCCGCTGCAGGGACCAGGCGCGGCGAAGCCCCGCGCCTTCGTGATGGACATGTTTCCCTACCCCTCCGGCACCGGGCTGCACGTCGGGCACCCGCTGGGCTACATCGCGACCGACGTCTATGCCCGCTTCCAGCGCATGACCGGTCACAACGTGCTGCACGCCCTCGGCTATGACGCTTTCGGCCTGCCCGCCGAGCAGTACGCCGTGCAGACCGGCCAGCACCCGCGGGTGACGACTGAGGCCAACATCGAGACGATGCGTGCTCAGCTGCGTCGTCTGGGACTGGGCCACGACTCACGGCGCTCGATCTCCACGATCGACCCCGCCTACTACCGCTGGACGCAGTGGATCTTCCTGCAGGTGCACGAGTCCTTCTATGACGAGCGGGTCGGCGCGGCCCGTCCGATCGCGGAGCTGCTGCGCGCGTACGCCTCAGGAGAGATCGCGACGCCCGACGGCCGGCCGTGGCCTTCGCTGTCGGCCGACGAGCAGCGTGAGGCGGTCGACGGGCGACGGCTCGCCTACCTCGCCGACGCGCCGGTCAACTGGTGCCCGGGCCTCGGCACGGTGCTGGCCAACGAGGAGGTGACGGCCGACGGACGCAGCGAGCGTGGCAACTTCCCGGTCTTCAAGCGCAACCTGCGCCAGTGGATGATGCGCATCACCGCTTACGCCGACCGGCTGGTCGACGATCTCGACGCGCTCGACTGGCCCGAGAAGGTCAAGCTCATGCAACGGCACTGGATCGGTCGCTCGACGGGCGCGCTCGTCGACTTCGGCGTCGTCGACCACGACGAGACGATCACCGTCTTCACCACTCGGCCCGACACCCTGTTCGGGGCGACCTACGTCGTGCTGGCACCCGAGCATCCGCTGGTCGACTCGGTGGTCGCGCCGTCGTGGCCCGGGCGGGTCGACGAGCGCTGGACCGGGGGAGCTGCAACGCCCGCCGAGGCTGTGTCGGCCTATCGTGCCGCCGCGCTGCACACGTCAGACCAGGAACGTCAGGCAGACGCACGCGAGAAGACAGGCGTCTTCACCGGTGCCTACGCCACCAACCCCATCAACGGAACTGCAGTTCCGGTCTTCATTGCCGACTACGTCCTCACGGGCTACGGCACCGGAGCGATCATGGCTGTTCCCGCAGAGGACCAGCGTGACTGGGAGTTCGCGGCGAACTTCCGCCTTCCCGTCGTGCGCACGGTCGCGCCCCCCACCGACTTCGACGGCGAGGCCTACACCGGCGACGGTGCGACGATCAACTCCGGCTTTCTGGACGGCCTCACCCGCGACGACGCCAAGCAGCAGGCCCTCGACTGGCTCGTCGAGCGTGGCACAGGTTGCGCGACCGTCACCTACAAGCTGCGCGACTGGCTGTTCAGCCGCCAGCGCTACTGGGGTGAGCCGTTCCCCGTCGTCTACGGCGACGACGGTGCGCCGATCCCGCTCCCCGAGTCGATGCTGCCCGTGCGGCTGCCGGAAGTCGCCGACTATTCACCGCAGACCTATGACGCCGAGGATGCCGACTCGCTGCCCGCGCCACCGTTGGCCCGGGCGACGGAGTGGGTCGACGTCGAGCTCGACCTCGGCGACGGCCTCAAGCGCTATCGGCGCGACACGAACACGATGCCCAACTGGGCAGGTTCGTGCTGGTACCACCTGCGCTATGTCGACCCGGTGGATGACCAGCGGCTCGTCGACCCGGTCAACGAGGCCTACTGGATGGGCGCCGCCTCCGACGCCGACACAGTGGGTGGCGTCGATCTCTACGTCGGTGGCGTCGAGCACGCGGTGCTCCACCTGCTCTATTCACGGTTCTGGCACAAAGTGCTGCACGACCTCGGTCATGTCACCAGCGCCGAGCCCTATCACCGGCTGTTCAACCAGGGCTACATCCAGGCTTACGCCTATGTCGACCACAGGGGCTTCTATGTGGAGGCGGCCGAGGTGGTGGAGCGTGGCGGAGAACACTGGCACGGCGAGGACAAGCTCCGTCGTGACTACGGGAAGATGGGCAAATCGCTGAAGAACAGCGTCACGCCCGACGAGATGTGCGCCGAGTACGGCGCCGACACGTTGCGTCTCTACGAGATGTCGATGGGCCCGTTGGACGTCTCACGCCCCTGGGAGACGAGGGCGGTCGTCGGGTCCTTCCGCTTCCTGCAGCGGCTCTGGCGCAACGTCGTGTCCGAGACGACAGGTGAACTGCAGATCAGCGAAGCTCAGCCCGGTGACGACCTGCGTCGCCTGCTGCATCGCACCATCGACGGCGTACGCACCGACATCGAAGCGCTGCGCTTCAACACCGCCGTCGCAAAGCTGATCGAGCTCAACAACGCCTTGACCAAGCAGGGCACAGCAGCACCTCGCGACGTCGTGGAGCCGCTGGTCCTCATGCTGGCGCCCCTGGCTCCCCATGTCGCTGAAGAGCTGTGGCAGAAGCTCGGTCACGACGGGTCGCTCGCTCACGAGCCCTTTCCGGTCGCTGACCCGGCGATGCTCGTGGAGGTGACAGTCACCTGCGTCGTGCAGGTCGCGGGCAAGGTGCGCGACCGGCTCGAGGTTCCCCCCGGCATCGCCGATGACGAGCTACGCGAACGCGCGCTTGCGACAGACGGTGTTGCGCGGGCGCTCGACGGCAGAGGCATCCGCACGGTGATCGTGCGGGCGCCGCGGCTGGTGAACGTCGTCCCGGAGTGATCGCGACGGCGGGCAGCGTGGCGGTGGTCACCGACTCCACCGCCTACCTCACCTCTGCCGACCTCGCGGACGCCGGCATCACCGTCGTGCCGCTGAAGGTCGTCATCGGCGGGGACCCGCACGACGAGTCCGACGTGCCGCCGGCTGTGCTGGCGAGCGCGCTGCGCGCGTACGTCCCGATCAGCACGTCGAGTCCGGCCCCGCGTGAGTTCGCCACTGCGTACGCCGCTGCCGCGGCCGCGGGGGCGACCTCGATCGTCTCGATCCACCTGTCGTCGCAGCTGTCGGGAACGTGCGGCTCGGCGGAGATCGCCGCGCGTACGGCCTCGTTGCCGGTGCGTGTGCTCGACTCGGGACTGCTCGGCATGGGCCTCGGCTTCTGCGTTCTCGGTGCGGCGCAGCTTGCCCGCAACGGCACGGACGCCGACGCCGTCGTCGCCGCCACGCAGGCTCGGGCCAGTCAGACGTCCACGTTCTTCTATGTCGCCACCCTCGAGCACCTGCGTCGCGGGGGACGCATCGGCGCTGCTGCTGCATTTCTCGGCTCAGCGCTGGCGGTGAAACCGCTGCTGCGCCTGCGCGACGGGCGCATCGAAGCAGCCGAGAAGGTACGCACGGCCGCCCGCGCCATGGCACGTCTCGAGGATCTCGCGGTCGAGCAGTGCGCTGCGCACGTGGGGCGTGATGTCGACGTGGCCGTGCAGCATCTGGACGACGCAGCGGGCGCTCAACGACTGGCTGAACGGCTGCTGGCACGGGTGCCGTCTCTCAAGGCACCGGTCGTCCGGGAGGTCGGTGCGGTCGTGGGGGCTCACGTCGGGCCGGGCCTGATCGCAGTCGCCGTGTCGCCCGCGGGCTGAGCTCGCGTGTCCACAGGCGGCACCCTCGGCGCCCCTGTCCACAGCTGAGGACGAGCGCACCGCGCCGCTGGTCACCGGTGCCTACCGTCGTCGAGGTGAGCCGCCGCAACCGTGACGCCATTGCCGAGCAGGCCAGGCTCAGAGTGCTTTCGCTGAGCTCCGCCACGCCGTGGGGGGCTGGGCCCGAGCCGACGGTCGATCCGTCCGGCTGGCTGCCGGCGCCGGTGACTCCCGGCCGGCCAACCGGTGCCGACCCGATCGTGAGCGAGCAGGCGATCGAGCCGCCTGCGGCGCGACGCCTCGGGCCGGCGCACGGCCTGACGCTGGTGGAGCGGCTGCCCGCAGGGGTGCGCGGGCTCGTGCTGGCAGCCGAGCGGCCGGCGGTGGCCGGGCTTGCGTTGGTCGGGCTGGCCTCGGTGGCGCTTGCCATGGTCGTCTGGCTGCTGGGCCGCCCCCACGCCGACGCCGTCGCGCCGCGGGTGGGGGCGACGGGGGTGGCGCTCGTCGCTGACGTGGGGGGCGCGCGTGCCCGGGCGGGCAGCTCTGCACCCGCCGGCGTCGTGGCGGCCGACGTCGTCGTCGACGTGGTCGGACTTGTCCGCCGGCCAGGCGTGGTCACCCTGCCGAGCGGATCACGGGTGACCGATGCCGTCGCCGCGGCGGGAGGGGTCACGAGCAAGGCCGACGTGTCGTCGCTGAACCTGGCCCGCCGCCTCGTCGACGGCGAGCAGATCGCCGTTCTCGCACCAGGCGCGGCACCCCCGCCGGGCGCTGCTGCTGCTCAGCCCGCGGGCGGTCAGCCCGCTGCTCCCGGAGCCCCCCTCGATCTCAACACCGCTTCGTTGCAGCAGCTCGACGGCCTGCCCGGTGTCGGGCCGGTGCTGGCGCAGCGCATCCTCGACTGGCGCCTCGCTCACGGTCGGTTCAGCACCGTCGACGAGCTGCGCGAGGTGACGGGCATCGGCGACTCACGGTTCGGTGACCTCAAGCCCCTGGTGCGCGTGTGAAGGAACCCGCGCGCTCCCCGCGCCAGTGGTCCACAGCCAGCCATCGCCGCGCGGCTGTGCACAATCTGCGTCGGCTCAGGGGCCAGCTCGTCAGCCGCTCCTACGTTGCCTTTCGTGCCAGCTCCCCATCGTGTCCTGCCTGCCGCTGCTTCGTCCGGCGCCGAGCTCTCCGCAGCGGCGGCGGTCGACCCGGCTGCCGCGACTGCCCGCTTCGACCTGCGGCTCGCCCCCCCGGCGGCAGCGGCGTGGGCGAGCGCGTGGGTCGCGCTGGCCGCTTCGCCGCGGTGGTCGCTGGGTGCGGCGGTGGCGGGTGCGTTCGCCGGCCTGGGGCTGCTCGTGCGCTCGCGTGGCCCGGCGGCTCGAATCGCCGCCGCTGCGCTGCTCGTCGCAGCGGCGGCCGCCTCGGGTGCTGCCCTGCGGGTCGCGTCATTGCAGAGCGGACCCTTGCCAGGACTGGCGCGCGACACCGCCACCGTCGACGCCGTGGCCGTCGTCACCGGTGACCCGCAACTGCGGACGCCGGTCGGCTCGGGGCCGGTGCGCCGGGAGCCGGTCGTCGTGCTGCGCGTCCGCCTGCAGCGTGTGCACACCCGCGGCCGCACGATCCGGGTGCGCGCGCCGGCCGTGGTCCTCGCACCCTCCACGGACAGCTGGCGGGAGCTCACGCCGGGGCAAACAGTCCTGGTCTCGGGCCGGCTCGCGCCGTCGCTGGACCGCTCGGAGGTCGCGACGCTGCGTGCGCGTGGCTCGCCCAGACTGCAGGGGCGGCCCAACGGCCTCGAGCGGGCCATGCAGTCGCTGCGCATCGGCCTGCGTCGGGCGTGTGCCGGCCTGTCGCCAGGCCCACGCGGCCTGGTGCCCGGACTCGTCGTCGGCGACACGTCCGGCTTGGCGCCGGAGCTCGTGGACGACTTCCGCGCGGCGGGGCTGACCCACCTCACCGCCGTGTCCGGCGCCAATGTCGCGATCCTCATCGGTGCCCTGCTCCTGGTGCTGCGCCGCCTGGGAGTGCGCGGAAGGTGGCTGCCCGGCGCCGCGACGCTGGCGCTGGCAGGGTTCGTGGTCCTCGCCCGACCCCAGCCGAGCGTCCTGCGGGCAGCGGCCATGGGGCTGGTCGCACTCGCAGCACTGGCCTCCGGTCGGCGTCAGCGAGGCATGCCCTCCCTCGGCGCAGCCGTGACGGTGCTGGTGCTGCTGGATCCGTGGCAGGCGCGGTCCTACGGCTTCGCACTCTCGGTCGTGGCCACGACCGCGCTCCTGGTCCTTGCGCCGCCGATCGCGGCAGCCTTGACCTCGCGGGGTTTGCCGCTCCGGCTGGCCCAGGCGCTCGCCGTTCCCCTAGCCGCAACCGCGACGACGGCGCCCATCACGGTGATGCTGTCGAGCTCGGTGAGCTTCGTCGCGGTGCCCGCCAACCTGCTGGCCGAGCCCGCGGTTGCCCCGGCGACGGTGCTCGGTCTCGTGGCGGCGGTGGTTGCGCCCGTGAGCCCGTGGTTGGCGTCGGCAACGGCGCATCTGGCGGGGCTGCCCGCCGCGTGGATCGTCGGCGTCGCCACCCGAGCTGCCGCTCTCCCGCACGCGACCCTCGCGTGGCCGAGCGGGTGGTCGGGGGCCATCGAGCTCGCCGGTTTGCTGCTGCTGGGCGTGCTCGCGGTGCCGCGACTGCTGCGACGGCGCTGGTCGCGGCGGCTGCTCGTGGGTGCCGTCATCGGTGCTGTCGGAGCGTCGTGCGTCCACCCGCCGGGCATGGCGTCATGGCCGCCGGCGGGCTGGGTCATGGTTGTCTGCGATGTCGGTCAAGGTGACGCACTGGTGCTCAACGCGGGCGTCCTGGGTGCCGTCGTCGTCGATGCCGGGCCCGACCCTGCGTCCGTGGACCGGTGTCTGCGCACCCTCGGTGTGACGCGGGTCGCGCTGCTCCTGCTGACCCATCTGCACGCCGACCATGTCGAGGGAATTCCTGGTGTCGTGCACGGTCGAGCCGTGGCCCAGGTGGAGATCGGGCCGCTCGATGAACCGCCCGACGAGGCGCGCCGGGTGGCCGCGTGGACCCGTGCCGCACACCTCGACGTGGTGCGGGCACGGTTCGGTGAGGAACGCTCAGTGGGTCCGCTGCGGTGGCAGGTGCTGGCTCCCCAGCCGGGCGCACCCGACACCGGACCCAACGATGCGAGTGTCGTCATCCTGGTGCATGTCGGGGACATCACGATGCTGCTCACCGGCGACGTGGAGCCGCCGGCGCAGAAGCGGCTCCTTCCGCTCGTCGCAGGGCGCCAGGTGGACGTGCTCAAAGTGCCCCATCACGGCTCGGCACACCAGGAGCCCGACTTCCTTGCAGGGTTGCGGCCGCGACTCGCGCTGATCAGCGTAGGCAAGGGCAACACCTACGGTCATCCCGCCGCGACAACCATCGCCTTGCTGCGCGACGTCGGGGCGCTGGTCGCGCGCACCGACGAGGACGGCGACCTGGCGGTTGTCGGCACCGCGTCGTCGCTGCGCCTCGTACGTCATCGGCGCTGAGCCCGTCGGCGCCGGGCGGTACGTTCGTCGCAGGCGTTGGCATGGTGCCGTCGCAGAAGCCGATCCGAACCCGCGACACCAGGAGGCACGCGCATGCCCACCTCACCGGTGACCCTGGTGGTCGGCCCCGAGGAGCTCCTCGTGGAGCGCGCGGTGGCAGATATCGTCGCGCGCGTGACACAGGCTGACGCCGCTTCGGGCGCCCCCGGCGTCGAGGTTGTCGACCTCCCGGCGGCGGCCGTCGAGGCGAGCGCCCTGGACGAGATGCTGAGCCCGTCGCTGTTCGGGGACCGGCGCGTCGTCGTGGTCAGGGGCCTGCAGGACGCGGCTGACGCGCTCGTCAAGGCGCTGACCGCCTATGTCGGCGACCCGGCGGACGACATTGCGCTCATCCTGGTCCACAAGGGGGGAGCCCGCGGCCGCAAGCTCCTCGACGCGGCCACCAAGGCCGGAGCCGTCACCGTCGCCTGCGCCGAGGTGAAGAAGCGGGGCGAGCGGCTCTCGTTCATCTCCAGCGAGCTGCGCCGGCACAAGCGCCGCACCACCGACGATGCGGCGGAGACGCTGCTCGAGGCCGTCGGCAACGACCTCAGAGCCCTCGCGGCGGCGTGCTCGCAGCTCGTCAGCGACACCACCGAGCAGGGCGGCACGATCGACGCCGATGTCGTACGCCGCTATCACGCCGGCCGGGCCGAGGTGACGGGCTTTGCTGTCGCGGACCGCGCCGTGGAGGGTCAGGTCGGTCCAGCCCTGGCGGCCCTGCGGTGGGCGCTGCAGACCGGCACAGATCCGGTGCTCGTGACGAGCGCGCTGGCAAGCGCCCTGCGCTCGATCGTCCGCTACGCCAGCGCCCCTCGCGGGCTGCGGCCGACCGATCTGGCGCGCGAGTTGGCGATGCCACCGTGGAAGGTCGATGTCGTACGCCGACAATCGCGTGGTTGGAGCCCGGAGGCGATAGCGGCCGCGCTGACGGAGGTCGCCCGAGCCGACGGGCAGGTCAAGGGCGGGGGAGCGGACGCTGCCTACGCAGTCGAGCGGGCCGTGAGGCGGGTCGCCCAGATCCGCGCGGCCGCTTGAGCGAGCGGAGCTTCGTCAGCTCCGCAGTCGCGAGGCGACCGATGTCGCCGATGTCGCCAGGACGACAAGAGAAGCCTCACGATCACCGCGGTTGGCGACTACAGCGCCGCAGCTCGCTTCGACAGCGAGGACTTGCGGTTGGCGGCCTGATTCTTGTGGATGACGCCCTTGCTCGCCGCTTTGTCGAGCTGGCGGGCGGCGGCGCGGGCGAAGACGACCGCAGCAGCGGAATCGCCCTTGTCGGCGGCTTCGCGGAAGCTGCGGATGGCGGTCTTGAGCGAGGACTTGACTGCCTTGTTGCGCAGGCGAGCCTTCTCGTTCTGCTTGTTTCGCTTGATCTGGGACTTGATGTTCGCCACGAGGAAGGAGCTCCAGCAGTCGGTTCGTCGGTCAGTTCCGGGCAGTCGAGCCAATGAGCGGAGTCCGGCAGAAGAAGCCGGAGCGGCGCGACGGATCAGGTTAGCAGTGGATCGGCGATGTCCCAAGCCGGCGGCGGCCCAGGAGCAACGGAGCCGCGTCGGGGCGACGACCACAGCCCTGGGAACCAACAGCGCCTACGCGTGGGACGATGGAGGTCCTGCACTGCCTGAGGAAGGATCCCGCCCTCCGTGCCGCCGTCGTCCTCTGCCGCAGCTCCGCAACCCAGCCGCACCGACCCGGCCCTGATCCGCAACTTCTGCATCATCGCCCACATCGACCACGGCAAGTCGACGTTGGCCGACCGCATGCTGCAGGTCACGGGAGTGGTCGACGGCCGCCAGATGCGCGCGCAATATCTGGACCGCATGGACATCGAGCGCGAGCGCGGCATCACGATCAAGAGTCAGGCGGTCCGGCTGCCTTTCACGTCCCTCGACGGCACCACCTACGTCCTGAACCTCATCGACACCCCGGGCCACGTCGACTTCACCTACGAGGTCTCGCGCTCCCTCGCCGCGTGCGAGGGATGCGTGCTCCTGGTGGACGCCGCGCAGGGCATCGAGGCGCAGACCCTGGCCAACCTCTATCTCGCGCTCGAGAACAACCTGACGATCCTCCCGGTGCTCAACAAGATCGACCTGCCGGCAGCCCAGCCCGAGAAGTACGCCGCCGAGCTCGCCCACATCATCGGCTGCGACCCTTCCGACGTCCTCAAGGTCAGCGCCAAGACCGGGGCCGGCGTGGGTGAGTTGCTTGAAGAGGTCGTACGCCTCGTCCCGGCTCCGCAGGGCAACCCCGACGGCCCTGCGCGGGCACTGATCTTCGACTCGGTCTACGACGCCTACCGCGGCGTGGTCACCTATGTCCGCGTGGTCGACGGAAGCCTCAACCGGCGTGAGCGCATCCTCATGCTCTCCACCCGCGCGACCCACGAGATGCTCGAAGTGGGGGTCATCAGCCCCGAGCCCCTCGCGTCCGACGGCCTCGGCGTCGGCGAGGTGGGCTACCTCATCACCGGGGTCAAGGACGTACGCCAGTCCAAGGTCGGCGACACGGTCACCACCCTGCACGGGCCGGCGACCCAGATGCTCGGTGGCTACAAGGAGCCGGTGCCCATGGTGTTCTCCGGGCTCTATCCGCTCGAGGGCGCCGACTATCCCGAGCTGCGTGACGCGCTCGAGAAGCTGCAGCTCAACGATGCGGCCGTGGTGTGGGAGCCCGAGTCGTCCGCCGCCCTCGGTTTCGGTTTCCGTTGCGGCTTCCTGGGTCTGCTGCACCTGGAGATCGTGCGCGAGCGCCTCGAGCGTGAGTTCGGCCTCGACCTCATCGCGACCGCGCCCAACGTCGTCTACCGCGTCGAGATGGACGACGGCAGCGAGCACGTCGTCACCAATCCGAGCGAGTTCCCGGGCGGCAAGATCTCACAGGTCTTCGAGCCGATCGTGCGCGCGACGATTCTCGCGCCGAGCGACTACATCGGCGCGATCATGGAGCTCTGCCAGACGCGTCGCGGTTCACTCAAGGGCATGGACTACCTCTCGGAGGACCGCGTCGAGCTGCGCTACACCTTGCCCATGGGCGAGATCATCTTCGACTTCTTCGACGCCCTGAAGTCCAAGACCCGCGGCTATGCCTCGCTCGACTACGAGCTGATCGGCGAGGAGCCCGGCGACCTCGTGAAGGTCGACATCCTGCTGCAGGGCGAGACCGTCGACGCGTTCAGCGCGATCGTGCACAAGGACAAGGCCTACACCTACGGCAACGACATGGCCAAGCGCCTGCGCGAGCTGATCCCGCGCCAGCAGTTCGAGGTGCCGATCCAGGCCGCCATCGGTGCGCGCATCATCGCGCGCGAGAACATCCGCGCCATTCGCAAGGACGTCCTCGCCAAGTGCTACGGCGGCGACATCACCCGCAAGCGCAAGCTGCTCGAGAAGCAGAAGGAAGGCAAGAAGCGCATGAAGATGGTGGGCCGTGTCGAGGTCCCCCAGGAAGCCTTCATCGCTGCGCTGTCGACCGACGCGACCGCAGCCGTGACCGCAAGGAAATAGTGGTGCCGTCCGCCTTGCCCGACGGCGAGCCGGCACCGAGCGACGGCGCACTGCCGGGCACCGCTGTCGAAGGGCTGGGGCGCAACCCCTTCGGGTTCTACGTCCACGTTCCCTACTGCGCGACCCGCTGCGGCTACTGCGACTTCAACACCTACACCGCCGAGGAGCTGCAGGGCACGAGCCGGGCGACGTGGCGACTGACCGCGACACAGGAAGTGCAGTTCGCGCGTCGGGTGTTGGGCGACCGTACGCCGCCCGTCGAGACCGTCTTCGTGGGCGGCGGCACGCCGACGCTGCTGCCCGCCGCCGACCTCGGCGCCGTCCTCGGGGTCATCCGCGAGGAGTTCGGGCTCGCACCCGACGCCGAGGTGACGACGGAGGCCAATCCCGAATCGGTCGACGCGCGCAGCCTCTCGCAGCTACGCGAGCTCGGCTTCACCCGCATCTCGTTCGGCATGCAGTCGGCGTCACCGCACGTGCTGCAGGTCCTCGAGCGCCGCCACACGGCCGGTCGTGTCCCGCAGGTCGTCCACCTGGCACGGGCCGCCGGGTTCGAGCAGGTCAGCGTCGACCTGATCTACGGCACGCCGGGGGAGTCCCTGCAGGACTGGAGCGACACGCTGGACGCGGCCCTGGCGGTCTCGCCGGACCACGTGTCGGCCTACGCCTTGATCGTGGAGGACGGCACGCGGCTGGCCGGGCGCGTACGCCGCGGTGAGGTCGAGGCGCCCGATGACGACGCCATGGCCGACGCCTACCTTCTCGCCGACGAGCGGTTCGCCGCCGCAGGCTTCGAGTGGTACGAGCTGTCCAACTGGGCGCGCGACGGTGCCCGGTGTCGGCACAACGTGGGCTATTGGCGCGACGGCGACTGGTGGGGCGTCGGGCCCGGCGCGCACAGCCATGTGAACGGCGTGCGGTGGTGGAACGTCAAGCATCCGTCGGCCTGGGCCGCCCGCCTCGATGCCGGAGTCAGCCCGGCGCATGCCCGCGAGCTTGTCGGCCGGGCCGACAGGCGGGTGGAGCGGGTGCTGCTCGGAACGCGCCTGCGCGAGGGCCAGCCGTTGACCGATCTCAGCGACAGCGGGCGGTCCGCCGCCCTCCGGCTCGTGCGCGACGGGCTCCTCGACGCGTCCGCGCACGACAACGGCCGCGCAGTGTTGACGCTGCGCGGCCGGTTGCTCGCGGACGCTGTGGTGCGCGACCTCGTCGACTGACGCCGACGAGCCGCCCTACTTCACCAGGCGCAGATTCACGGGATAGCGGTAGTCCTCACCGCGGTTGGCGGCCAGTGACGCCATGATGACGAACACGATGTGCGCGATGAAGACGATCGGGATCAGCAGGAAGCCGATCAGCACGAGACAGAGCAGACCGCTGACCAGATAGGCGATGTAGAGGCTGATCTGGAAGTTCAGCGACTCGACCGCGTGACGTCGAACGTAGGGGGACTTCTCGCCCTGCGTCAGCATGACGATCAGCGGGGCCAGAAAACCGAGCAGGAACGTCCCGAGGTGTGACAGCAGCGCCCACATCCTCTCGTCGGACGGGCTCAGCTGGCTGGGTGCCGAGCCGTAGACCGGGCCGGCGACCGGGAACCCGCCAGCAGCAGGCGCATAGCCGGACTCGGCAGGCGGCTGCGCCCAGCCGGGCTGAGGTGGCTGGGTCTGCCCCGGCGTCTGCGGCATGTCGTCGGGGGTGCTCATGTCAGACCTTCACGACGATCGTCTTGAGAATCATGTCGGTGAATGTCTGCTTCTTGGCCGTCCACAGCGGCGCAAGGAACCCGACGTAGCAAGGGATTGCGTCGACGATGTGCACGATGAACCGGCCGATGCCCAGGCCGCCCCCGATGGGAGCGCCGGTCTGCTCGCTGATGAGCTTCGTGCCGGCAATCTTGCGACCGGTCGACTGGCCGGTCTTGCCGCCGAGATAGGCGTTGTAGAAGCCCCAGACGACGGCAGCCAGGACGAACAGCCAGCCGATCTTGGGCGCGAAGAAGTTGAGGGCACCCGCGAGCACGGCCGGGCCGAAGTAGTCGATGACGAAGCTCTGCGCGCGCCCGGGCCATGCGACCAGCTCACCGCCACCGAATCCGCCGGGCTGGCCGTAGCCCTGCGGGGCGCCGTAGCCGCTCGGCGGGACCGCCGGCGCGGCACCGTAGGCCGGGGGTGCGGCATAGGACCCACCCGCGGGTGGTGCATAGCCGCCCGGGTCAGCCGGCGGCGGTGCGTATCCGCCGCCGCCGGGCGCCGACGGGGGCGGGACCGCGCTGGAACCCGAAGGCTTGTCGAACGAGGGGGGCTGGTAGCCCGGCTGGTCAGTCATGCATCTCTCCTAGGACGGCGCATTCGCCGAGTGTGGCAGCGTCGGGGCCCGCTGCACAGGTCCGTGCGCCTGACGCGCCGATCTCGTTCGGGGAATCTGACGCGGGACTCTAGGCCCCGGTGACGAAATCGATGAGCTCTTCGACCCTGCCGAGCAGGGTCGGCTCGAGGTCGGCGTAGGTGCTCACCCGACCCAGGATCCGCCGCCAGGCGGCTGGCGGGTCCACCGGCCACCCGAGTGCTGCGCACACGCCTTCCTTCCACGGCACGGCCCGCGGGACCTCAGGCCAGGCGCCGATCCCGAGGACCGATGGGCGTACGGCCTGCCAGACGTCGACGTAGGGATGACCCAGGACGCGCACGTGCGGGGAGGTGACGGACGCGGCGATCCGGCTCTCCTTCGAGCCCGCGACGAGGTGGTCGACCAGGACCCCGACCCGCCGGTGCGGCGCCGGGCCGAACTCCCTGACGTAGGCGGCGAGGTCGTCGATGCCGTGCAGCGGCTCGACGACCACGCCCTCGATGCGCAGGTCGTCGCCCCAGACCTTCTCCACCAGCTCGGCGTCGTGCTTGCCCTCGACCCAGATCCGGCTCTCGCGGGCGACGCGCGCGCGCTGCCCGTGCACGGCCACCGACCCGCTCGCTGTCCGGGCGGGGAGTCGGGGGGTGACGTCCTGCCCGGTGCGCCGGACGAGGCGACAGGCCATGCCCTCGAACAGGAAGCCGGGCCCTAGCGGGAAGCTGCGTCGCGCGCCGAACCGGTCCTCCAGCTCGACGATGATGCCGCCCGGCTGCTTCTCCACGGCCACGATCGCGCCGCAGAACCCGCTCTGCGGGTCCTCCACGACGGTGCCGAGATCGGCCGCGACCTGGGGCAGCTCGGGCTTGGCAGCTCGGGGCTCGAGCGCGGAGGGACCATAGGGCAGCACCGGCGCGACGTTACCGGCGGGCCGGTGTCAGCCTGCGGATGTCACGTCGACCGGCGTGGTCCCGGCCGCTCCGGTCGAACGATCGACGACCTGACGCGCCACCTGACCGCCCCGCACTCCACGCGTCGCGTGATGCCTCGCGCGAGGGCACGCCGGCCCCCTCACCATTAGGATTGGCACTTGGTCGTGATGAGTGCCAGTTCTGACGAGCGTGAAGGAGGTCGGCATGGGAGAAGAGCGCAAGCTGGCCGTCCTGCGGGCGATCGTCGAGGACTACGTCCGCACCCACGAGCCGGTCGGCTCCAAGTCGCTGGCCGAGCGCCACAACCTCGGCGTCTCGCCGGCCACTATCCGCAACGACATGGCGGTGCTCGAGGAGGAGGGCTACATCGCCCAGCCCCACACCAGCGCCGGTCGTGTCCCCACCGACAAGGGCTACCGGCTCTTCGTCGACCGGCTCGCCAGTGTGAAGCCGCTGTCGGTGGCCGAGCGCCGCGCGATCTCGACGTTCCTCGACGGGTCGATCGACCTCGACGACGTCGTGGCGCGCACGGTGCGCCTGCTTGCACAGGTGACGCGCCAGGCGGCCGTCGTGCAATATCCCTCGCTCACGCGCTCGTCGATCCGCCACGTCGAGCTGGTGGCGCTGGGCGCCTCGCGCGTCATGCTCGTGCTCATCACCGACACAGGCAGGGTCGAGCAGCGCGTGGTCGAGTGTCCGCCCGAAGGTGCCGGCCGCGGCGCCCCGGGAGATGGCGGCGAAATGGGGGATACGGGAGATATGGGCGACACCCTCGTCGCAGACCTCCGCAGCCGCCTCAACTCCGCCCTCGCGGGCGTACGCCTCGCTGATGCCCCGCCAGCCCTCGCCGGGCTGCGTGAAGCGTTCCCCGAGTCACAACGCCCCGCGGTCGATGTGGTCCTGGCGACGCTCATGGAGACCCTCATCGAACAGCGCGAGGAGCGTGTCGTCCTCGCGGGCGCAGCGAACCTCGCGCGGTTCGGCCAGGACTTCCCGCTCACGATCCAGCCGGTCCTCGACGCCCTGGAGGAGCAGGTCGTCCTGCTGCGTCTGGTCGGTGAGGCGACGACCGCCTCGACCGTGACGGTGCGCATCGGCGGAGAGAACCCCGAGGGGCTCACCTCCACCGCGGTCGTCAGCGTCGGCTACGGCGCCGGTGAGCACACTGTGGGTGGCATGGGGGTTCTCGGACCCATGCGCATGGACTACCCCTCGACGATGGGTGCGGTGCGAGCAGTCGCCCGCTACGTCGGTCAGATCCTCGCCGAGTCGTGACGGAGACCCGAAGCGTGCCTACGCAAGACCTCTATGCCGTGCTCGGTGTCGCCCGCGACGCGAGCTCCGACGAGATCAGAAAGGCTTATCGCCGACTGGCGCGTGAGCTGCACCCCGATGTCAACCCCGACCCGGAGACGCAGGAGCGGTTCAAGGACGTCACGCGGGCCTATGAGGTGTTGTCCGACGGCACCAAGCGCGAGCAGTACGACCTCGGTGGCGACCCCTTCAGCCAGAGCAGCGGCTTCGGTGCGGGCTTCGGCTTCACCGACATCATGGACGCCTTCTTCGGCGGGGCCGGCGGTGGCGCCGGTGCAGGCCGCGGCCCGCGACCGCGGCAGCGCCGAGGCCAGGACGCTCTGATCCGCATGGACCTCGATCTGGCCGAGACGGCCTTCGGCACGACGCGCGAGCTGCAGGTCGACACGGCCGTCGCCTGTCCGACATGCCAGGGCGCGGGCACGGCTGCCGGCACGTCGCCACAGCTGTGCCAGGTCTGCAAGGGCCGTGGGGAGACCCAGCAGGTCACCCGTTCCTTCCTCGGGCAGGTGCTGACGAGTCGGCCCTGCGCTGCCTGCCAGGGTTTCGGCACCGTCATCCCGCACCCGTGCCACGAGTGTGACGGCGAGGGGCGCGTACGCACCCGCCGCACGGTCAACCTCAAGGTGCCTGCGGGGGTCGACACGGGCACACGCATCCAGCTTGCCGGTCAGGGCGAGGTGGGCGCCGGTGCGGGCCCGCCCGGCGACCTCTATGTCGAGGTGGTCGAGCGCCCGCACGAGCTGTTCACGCGCTCCGGTGACGACCTGCACTGCACCGTCACCCTGCCCATGAGCGCCGCGGCCCTCGGCACCGCGGTGGAGCTCGAGACCCTCGACGGCACGCAGCTCGTCGACATCCGCCCCGGGACGCAGTCGGGACAGGTGATCCCGCTGCGCGAGCGGGGGGTGAACCACCTGCGTGGCGGTGGGCGCGGTGACCTGCTGATCCACGTCGACGTCGTGACCCCGACGAAGCTCGACGACCGCCAGGAGTCGCTGCTGCACGAGCTCGCCGAGCTGCGCGGCGAGGCCCGGCCGGCCGGCCAGTTCGCGCCGGGGCAGCACGGGTTCTTCTCGAAGCTGCGCGACGCGTTCAACGGGCGTACGTGAGCCTGCCGCTCTTCCTCGTCGAACCGGCGCAGGTGAGCGATGCGGTGGCGGGCGGTGAGCTCACGCTCGGGGGGGCCGAAGGCCGTCATGCGGCGGCGGTGCGGCGCATCGCCGCCCAGGAGCGCATCGACCTCGCCGACGGTCGCGGACGTCGGGTCGGCTGCACGGTGACCGCCGCCGGTCGCGACGGGCTCGTGCTGCACGTCGACGCCGTGACCGACGAGCCGGCTCCGGTCAACCGGCTCGTCGTCGTGCAGGCGCTCGCCAAGGGCGACCGCGGTGAGCTGGCTGTCGAGCTGCTGACCGAGGTCGGTGCAGACGTCGTCGTGCCGTGGCAGGCAGCTCGCTCGATCGTGGCGTGGCGTGGGGAGCGGGGCGACAAGGCGTTGCTGCGCTGGCGCTCCACCGCGCGCGAAGCCGCGAAGCAGTCGAGGCGTGCCTGGGTCCCCGAGGTCCCTGCGCCGCACACCACGCGCGAGGTGGCGACGCTGCTGTCCTCCGCCGCTCTCGCCGGCATCCTGCACGAGACGGCCACCGCTGCGCTGGCGGCCGCCAGCGTGCCTGACTCCGGTGACGTGGTGGTCGTCGTCGGCCCTGAGGGCGGCATCAACGACGATGAGCTCGCCGCGTTCGACGACGCCGGTGCGACGGCCTACCGGCTCGGGCCGACCGTCATGCGCACGTCGACCGCCGGAGCCGCCGCAGTCGCGGTGCTGTTGAGCCGCAGCGCGCGGTGGGCATTCCCCGGCTGAGCGGTTCAGCCCCGGACGGTGATCAGCTTGCTGTCCTCCGCGACCGGGGGAGCCCCGGCGTCACCCGACTCGTCGGGGGCGTACGCGCGAACGACGTAGGTGCCGGCTGGCAACGTGACCTTCACCTTCCATGCCGCTCGCGCCGGACCGGCCTCGGCGGCGGTCGCCGAACCGCTCGCGACGACCTTGCCCGTGGCGGTGTCCTGGTGGACCTCCCAGGCCACGGTCGCCTCGAACGTCGAGGCGATCCCCTCGACGGTGAAGGGCGAGCTCGTGATCGCGGCTTGCACCGGCGAGGTGAGCCACACCAGCCCCTCGGTGTCGATGCGCGGCGCGCGGCTGACGGGCTGACCCAGCGGCTTGCCGTCCACGAGCACGCGCACCTTGAGCGCGGCGTCCTGCTCCACCGCCGTGACGGTGTAGACGATCTGCTGCACCGCAGCGGCGGCCACGGCACCGTCCAGGCTTGCCGTGTCAGGCGCTCGGGTCAACGTCACGGTGGCCGTCTTGCCCGAGCGTTCGTAGCTCGACACCGTCGCGCCCTGCCAGAGGCTTCGGTAGTCCGGGTCCAGGGGCTGCTGCGCCAGCTCGCGTAGGGCCGACAGGACGGATGAGTCCTTGGCAGGGTGGAACTCGCGATAGAGCCGCAGGCCCGACTTGTCGTCCTTGACGAAATAGACGGGAACCGTCGAGCGGTTCTCGGACACCGGCGGCGCCGTCACCGCCTCGCTCGCGGTCGGCGCGCCCGACGTCGCCGCCGACGGCTCGGTGCTCGGCGGCGCCGAGGTCGCCGCTGGATCGGTGGCGCCGGGCCCGGCGGTGTCGCGGCTCGACCAGGACGCCGCAGCGACGCCGAGCGTCGCGGCCAGCACGATGGCGAGCGCAGCCCCGAGGACCACGACCGGCGTGGCGCGCCACCATCCACCTCGTGCGCCCGGGAAGTCGGTCCCCGAGGGACCGTACGGGTCTGCCATGCCTTCGCCGCCTTCGTCGTCGCCGGGCCGGTGCCCGACAGGCCCATCTTGCCTGCTGTGCCGTCCGCAGGCCGGGCATCTGGGCTGCGCGCCGCGTTCCGGTCTCGGGCAGTCGGCGTGAGCCGGAGCGGGTCTACGCTGCTCGCCATGCCGACCCCGCCCGGACCTCGACCGGACGCCAGCTGCCTGTTCTGCCGCATCGTCGCGGGCGACCTGCCCGCCACGGTGCTCGTCGACGAGCCCAGGGTGCTCGCGTTCGCCGACATCGCGCCGGTCGCGCCCGTGCACGTCCTCGTGGTTCCCAAGGCGCACTATCCCGACGTGGCGGCGCTGGCAGCGGCGGATCCCCAGGTTCTCGCCGAGCTCGTGTCGCTCGGCGCCCGGGTCGCGGCCCACGCGGGTAGGCCGTCGCACCGGCTGCTGTTCAACACCGGGCCCGACGCCGGGCAGACCGTCGGTCACGTTCATGGCCATGTGCTCGCAGGGGCTGCCATGCCCTGGCCGCCCGGGTAGCATCGACGGGTCATGTCCGTGCACGTCTGACGAGGGTGGGGCGAGCAGGCCGCCGAGGCCGACCCATGGCGCAGTCACAGCAAGCTTCGACCAAGATCGTCGTTCCCGCGAGCCAGCCCATGGTGGCGCTGCTCGGAGCGGGGGACGAGCTCCTGCGAGTGGTCGAGCGATCCTTTCCCTCGACCGACGTCCACGTCCGTGGCAACCAGATCACCGTCAGCGGTCCCGGGCCCGATGTCGCACTCGTGGAGCGGCTCCTCATCGAGCTGGTCGCTGTGCTGCGCACAGGTCAGAGCCTCAGCCCCGACGCCGTCGAGCGCAGCGTGGCCATGCTGCGCGACGAGACGCTCGAGCGGCCGGCCGACGTCCTGACGCTCTCGATCCTGAGCAACCGGGGCAAGACGATCCGGCCCAAGACGCTGAACCAGAAGCACTACGTCGAGGCGATCGACCGCAACACGATCGTCTTCGGCATCGGCCCGGCCGGCACGGGAAAGACCTATCTGGCGGTGGCGAAGGCTGTGCAGGCCTTGCAGGCCAAGCAGGTCACCCGCATCATCCTGACGCGACCAGCGGTCGAGGCGGGCGAGCGGCTCGGCTTCCTGCCCGGCACGCTGAGCGAGAAGATCGACCCCTATCTCCGGCCGCTCTACGACGCACTGCAGGACATGATCGACCCGGCCGCGATCCCGCGCATGATGACCGAGGGCATCATCGAGGTGGCCCCGCTGGCCTACATGCGTGGCCGCACGCTCAACGACGCGTTCATCATCCTCGACGAGGCGCAGAACACCTCGGCCGAGCAGATGAAGATGTTCCTGACGAGGCTCGGTTTCGGCTCACGCATGGTGGTGACCGGTGACGTGACCCAGGTCGACCTGCCCCGTGGCACGACCAGCGGCCTGCGCGTCGTGCAGGACATCCTCGACGACGTCGACGACGTCGCGTTCTGCCGACTCACCGGCCAGGACGTCGTACGCCACCGGCTGGTCAGCGACATCGTCGAGGCCTACGAGCGGTTCGACGCGAGCCATCCCGCGACGGTGCGC
>CAXSDR010000042.1:0-11610 GCA_964236445.1 uncultured Motilibacteraceae bacterium
CGGCGTCCAGTCGCGCCACCAAGTCCTGAACCTCAGTGCGGATCGCGCGTGGTGTCGTACGCAGACTGGCAGTCAACGCTTGGGTGAGCCCGACACCGTTGCCGAGCACACCGGACAGGCCGTGCGTCCACTGCTGCAGCGCCCCAGCCCGGGTGATCGCCTGCTTAGGTGCCTTCGCGGCACCGATGAGTGACGGCACGACCGCTGTCATCACTGCGGCGACGATGCCGCCGAGCAGCCAGCCAAAGATCGCCCACACGGCCATCCCGACCACGACGGAGCCGCCGGCCCGCAGCCAGGTGTCCCGCTCGATCGTGCGCCGCTTGCGGACGGGTCGCGGTGTCTTGTCCACCACGTCAGCAGGAATCAGGCCGAACACCATCAGGAAGACGCCGGCCAGGACCATGCCGCCGCACACGAGCGCCAGCAGCGCGATCACGAGTGCACCGACCGAAGCCGGTTGACGCTGTGCAGCGGCATGGCCCAGGAGTGATCCGACTGCAGCGACCAGTTGCGGTCATAGCCGGCGCGCACCAGCCGGCGCTGTAGCTCCTCAGACGGCTGATGCGCGTACCTTGCCCGCCCGTCCGGGCCGGGCGCGAAGATGCTCGTGCCGGAGGCCTGGTTGTCCGACAGCTGGACCTCGAAGATCTCCGACACGTACCGCTGGCGCCGCCCGCCGGTCAGGTCTCGCTCGTCGAGGACCTCGACCTGGACGACCAGGTCGATGCTCTGGCTGACTTGGCGGTAGGCGAAGATCGGAGACACTGCGCCGTTGGCAGGCGACATCATCATTGTTACCATTCGCTCAATCGCCATACGCCCCGAGGTTGAATGGATAGTCGAGAGCGATCCGTGAGCGGCCTGCATTGCCTTGCAAGCTGCCATAACCTCAGGCCCGCGCATTTCTCCAACAATCACGCGGCTAACTGTCTTACGCAGACATTGCAGCAGCAGCCATTCCAGGTCGAACTGGCCGACCTTTCGCCCGTCAGCGCCGCGCTCCTCCGAGCCCGGCCTGGCCTCTGCGGCCCACAGCCGGGGATGCAGCTCAGGGAAGCTGCGCAGGAACAGCTCGTGATCGGTCTCGAGCGTGGCGATCTTCTCGTTCCAAGGAATGCAGTGGCACAGCGCACGGGTTAGTGTCGTCTTCCCGGCGCCACCTTCCCCGCTGATGATGATGTTCAGATGCGCCTTCACCGCGGCGCTCAGGAACTCGGCCATGCCTTCGCTGAGCATGCCCAGTTCCACGAGCTTCTTGAGGTCAGCGAACTTCTTGGAGTGCAGTCGGATGTTGACGTCCGGCGGGCCCCCGAGCCATGCCGTGGCGTTGATCCGCGCGATGTCACCGATGCTGAGGTCCAGCGCCGGCGACGAGGGGTTGAACGCTCGCTCTCCGGATCCATGGTGAGCCGCCAGATACTGCAGGAACTCGATGAGTTCCTCGTCCGAGTCGGCGATCGCCGGCCCGCGACGCAAATGGCCGCCCTCTACCTCGAGCCACACGGGCTGGCATCCGCAGACGTCGATGTTGTCGATCGTGGGGTCGTCGACGAGCGGCTGCAGCCGGCCCAGGCGGAACGCCGCATCGAACACCGCCTGGCGCAGCGCGTCCTCCTCAGCGGGCGTACGCGAG
Organism: uncultured Motilibacteraceae bacterium; assembly: GCA_964236445.1. GTDB lineage: Bacteria > Actinomycetota > Actinomycetes > Motilibacterales > Motilibacteraceae > CAXSDR01. The sequence goes on from CAXSDR010000042.1 coordinate 1,637, forward strand.
ACCAAACCGGTCTGGGACTTGCTCAGCGCGTCTTCGCGCACCACCTGCGCGACGATGCCGCGGCCGATCTCCAGGCGGTCCTCGGGGCTGATGCCCTCACGGTTGCCCACCCGCTCGGCGAGCTGATTGGCCACCGAGCGTCGCAGCTGGCGTACCAGCGTCCAGTCCAGGGACACCTCGACCGAGAGCTGCCTCAGCGCCGCCGCCGACGTAACGGGCTCGTCCACCACGCCAGGTGCCGGCGTAGGGGCGGGCGCAGGCGAAGGTGCCGGCGCGGGCAGCGACGCGTGCGGGGCCGCCCATGGCGGCGTCACCACGGGTTGAGCCGGTGCTGGGATCGGGCCGGCGTCGACGAGCTCGTGGACCCGGCGAAACATCGGCAGACCAGCGATGCCGTTTCCGTCAGCCATGCGAAAGCTCCTCCCCCATCGTTGCCAGCGGAGTCAACAGCCGCGTCCGTTCCTGCAGGAACTCGCCGAGCTGCTCACAGACCCCGCGCAGACTGCGCGTGAGTGTCGAGCCGACCTTCTTGTCGTTCATCAGCAGGGCGCGCGCGGCGCGCGGCTGCCACGCCACCGTTGCCAGTACCGGGCATTCCAGGACCGCCTCGATGTCTTTCTTGGTGTGGCTGTGGGGACGGTCGGGGCCCACGACAACGACGGCCACCTCGCCGTAGTGCTTAAGCACCTGCAGCGCGCCACGCGCCGCGGCGATGCCGGGCAGATCACCGCGCAGCACCAGCACCTGCAAGTCTGCCGCAGCGAGCAGCGCGTGAGCCATGTATGCGGCCCCTACCCGGCCGACGTCGACCACGGACGTGATGCCCTGATCAGACAGCTCCCGCAGGAAGTGCCCTGCCGGCTCCCACAGCTCGGCCGCGGCCGCCGCCTGCGTCACGTCGCCTACGCCCAGCAGAGTGCTGCGCTCGGGCGCTAGGGCCTCGAGCTGGGGCCAGAACGACTGCGCCAGGTCGCCGTAGCGAGCGGCGATCGCCAGCTCGAGGACACCTTTGCCTGCATCGACACGCCCCGCGTAGAACGTCGGCCGCAGGTCACTGCCCGCGGGATCGGCCTCGACGAGGATCGTGCGCCCAGGCCACAGCGCCGCAACGCCCAAGGCGGTCGTCGTCACGCCAGGCGAATGCTTCGCCGAGGCCAGCGCGATGATCGCCATCAGTGAGCCCGCGAGTTGAGCACCAAAGCCACTCGACCCGTCGCCACCATCGAAGCGAGCATCCGCGCGTTCTCATCAGCTGCCGTGACGTTGACCGTCGTCAGATCCGAGCTGTCGGACTTCGTCACCGACACCACCGTCGCGATCACCGGATCAGGCGCGGTCAACGGTGCGTCGTCGTCCGCCTTCGGTGTGAGCACGATGCCGACTCGGTCACCAGGCATCAAGTCCACCGACGGCAGCTGGTTCGCCTTTAGAGCGATACCGACCACCGACTGGCCCTTAGCCGGCAGCAGCTCCGAAGTGACGGTCCCCGGCGTGAGCAGCGCACCGGCGGTGAGATCAGCCTTCGCGCGCAGCCCGATCATGCTCGCCAGCTGCGCCGCCGGGACGCTTGTCACGCCAGACCCAAGACCGACAGACGTGACACCAAGATCACCTCGCCCGATGACGTCACCACGGGCCACCGTGTGCGTCACGACGATGACCGCCGACTTGTGCCCGCTGGACACCACCAACGCTGCGGTCGCCAAGCCACCGATCACGAACAGTGACAAGCCGATACCCGCGGCAGCGAGCGGCCGGCGCCGATTACGAACCGGCGGCAACATCGGTGCGGGCGCGAAACCGTTGAGCGGCGCAGCTGTAGCAACAGCAGGTGTTGCGGTCTTAGCCATGTGTGTTGTCCCCTCGATCACCAGCCCCGCAGGGCAAGCGGCTACTGGTTGATGGCCTGCATCTCACCGACGCGGATGTGGACCGTTGAGCTGCGTGTCTTGGTGTCCGACCCGGAGTTGGGGCCGGTCCACGTGATGCCGTACGTCGCCGTCGCCGTCACGTCGTACTCGCCCGGCTTCACAAACGTGTAGCCACAGTCCGGTGACGATGCAGAACCGAACGAGTCCTCATAGACGGTTCCGGGCGTCGTGCACGTGACCTCGTCCCCGTTGCCCATCGACCACACCACCTGTGTGACCTTCGCGTGCGCCGTCTCCACCACAGTGCCGGCGGTGGCAGTGGCCGTGGCCGTGCCCCAGGCGCGATCCCGTGTCCACATGTAGATCGGCAATCCCACCAGCCCCATCTTGTGAGGCCCGGGCTCCGGAACGATCCCGATCAGCGGTGCCGGGTAGGACAAGCTGTCGACCGCGTGCTGCGCGACCACCGCCGGATTCGGCGGAGGAGGAGGACCAGGCGTGACCGGGGTTCCGGGAGGAGGCGGCGTGCAGGTCGCACCCAGGCCGCCGTTCACAAGCCCGTCACCCTGGCAAGGCATCGTGCAAGGTCCTGAGCTGTTCTGCGTGCACAACGGCGGCGGCGGCGTCACAGGCCCTCCCCCACCGGTGTGGCTGCCGCCTCCGTGATTACTCGCGTCGCCGGTCAACCCTCCACCGAGGTGGTTGCCGCTAGGGGTCTGGTTACCTCCTGACCCCGGCGTTACTGCAATCACGTTGCAGGTCCCGAGGCCGCAGTTGGTCTGTCCGCTTCCTCGCGGGTGCGGGGGCGGCGTCGGCTGGTTGTCGCCCGCAAACGCGGCGCCTACCGGTGACAGCACGAGACACAGAAGCAGCCCGACCGTCAGTGTCCATCGCCTCAGCATGTGGTCGCCCCGGTGTAGTCCTGAGTTAGCTTTGTGATCAGCCATTTATCGGACTCGCTGAGACGCTCTACGGTCACCTTTGTAGGGACCCTTGTCGGCCCGGTCTTGACCGACTTGCCTGCTGCGTCGGTGATCGTGATGTGAGAGTTGTCGCTGCAGTCTGCAAGATGCACGACGAGGTCAGTTGTAGAGACCACCGTGGGGTTCAAGATCAGTTGACCAGACAAGGTCTGGTGATTTGTCTTGAGGATCTGGATCTCCTGGTCAGCGCTGTTGAGCACGCTTCCCGGCGCAGCGAACGATGCCAGGTCTAGCCCAGCGGTCGACCCCTTGTGCGCGGCAACGAGTTCACGCCGGGTGAACTCGCGGTAGACGGCGATCGCCGCTGGGCCGGGTGCGAGCGACGGGGTCGGTGTCGCGGTGACGGAAGGCGTCGGGTTCGTCCCAGGACTGCTGCTGGCAGAGCAACTGGTCGTCAGGAGAGCACTGGCAGCGAAGAGCGCCGTGAGAAGTAGAGCGCGTGCGGAGATGGCGTTGCTGAGTGCGCTCGGCGTCGTGACTCTCGGCGGGTGACTCCTCACACGCTGTATGAAACCGGTGCTAGGGCGGGTGTTCATGTTCCGGTGACTCCCCTGTGGTGCCGTCTCATATCGTCGACCGTTGGGCAAAGCGCTGGTCGAAGTCAACTCAGTAGCCGAGTGATCCGGCGTTGGAGACACTCAGTCCGCATCCTTTGTGATCGCACGTCATGACCTCCACTCGACACGACGAATGTCGCGAGGTGTGCATTTGACGCTATCACCCTCTTCATGCATCATGCAAGTAAGCGCGCATACTTGCTGGCTTGTAGACAACCCTACGCGTCAGCAAGTTGGCTCGCATGCATGCTTGCTACCGGAGTCCCTGGGTGCTAGGCAAGAGGCCGGGCACCGATCCACACGAAAGAGGGTGAGCCGCATGGCTCAGCGCTATGCGTTCGGCAACCACAAGGGAGGCGTGGGCAAGACCGCCGTGGTGGTGCAGCTCGCCGCCACCCTTGCTGCCAAGGGCAAGCGGGTGCTCGTTGTTGACCTCGATGCGCAGGCGACCGCATCGCGCCGGCTGGGGGTGCCGCGGTTCGACCCCAACCAGCCAACGGTGACCATCTCGGAGGTCATCAAAAGCGGGGGAGAAGGCGTGGCGCGGCAGGCGATCGTCCCGGCCGGCTGGGACGATCCGACGGCGGAACTCATTGACGTGTTACCCAGCCGCTTCGACCTCGAGAACCGGGTGTCGGAGGCGGGGACCGTCGGAGCCGTCGTTCGGCTACGCAAGGCTTTGCAGGGCGTCGATGCCGACTACGACTACACGTTCTTCGACCTACCGCCGAGCCTGGGTCACCTGACCCAGCTGGGCCTCGTGTCCGCCGATGCCGTCATCCTCGTCACCGAGCCGGAGTACGACAGCATCGAGGGCGCGATCCGGCTCCGCGACTTCGTTCACACACACGCGGCTGACATTGGCGCCCCGAACCTTGGCATCGCCGGCGTGATCGTGTCCAAGCGCACGCGGATCAACGCCCACACCTACCAGCTCGAGCAACTCCCGCAGATCTTCCCTCCAGAAGCGATCTGGACGCCGTACATCCCGGACTACAGCAAGATGGCCGACGCCAACGAGGCAGCCCTGCCCGTCACCGCGCTACGAGGCAGCCGCGCCGTCGCGGACCTGCGCACCGCCTTCGGCGACCTTGCCGACCGGCTCATCTCCATGCAGGACGTGGCCGCGTGACCAAGCCAGCGGCTCGACCGCAGCCTGAGCGCCGAAGCCCAGTCCCCACGTCGGGCATCGGCGCACCCCCGCCGCTCTACCCCTCAGTCGAGCGGATCGTGCCTGGAGCAGGACAGACAAGCAGTGCGCCCGCAGCACCGAAGCCGCGGCTCGAGATGCTCAGCACCCGCGTCCCGCTAGACCTCAAGCGTCAAGTCAAGGTGAGGGCCGCACTACTCGGCATCGACATGCAAGACGCAGCGCGGGAAGCGTGGAGCGCGTGGCTGGACGCCCACCCCGAAGCAGGGGCTGCAGCCGAGTCGTAACTAAGGCAAGCAAGCCTGCTTGTAAACAAGCAAACAAACGCTGAGATCTCGCCGAGGGTTGCCGTGTCTGAACTAGCCGAGTCAGTGCGCTTTACCCCCGTATGACCCACCAGTGGAGCGCGCCGCCAAGGACGACGTCCAGTGAGGCGATGCGACACGCCGAGAACCGAAGATCCCACAGCATGGCAGTCGCGTCTTACAGAGTGGCAACTCAACGACGACCGGGAAGGCGATCATGTCCGTGCAGCCAGAACTCGACGAGAACCGACTCGTCTCGTTCCACGAGGCTGCAAGGCGCCTTCGGTTGTCCAGGGGACAGCTGGCTGATGCTGTGCTCTGGCACGGGATTCCCACTGAGCGCGCCGGGGACCTCGCCATCTGGGCTCGCGACGTCGAACGTCTCGCCGACTTCCTCGCCGTTGACAGCCAGCCAGCTCGGCGCAGTAGCCCGCTGCCACCAGCTCTCAACCGGCTCGTCTGGCTGCTCGCCGACTGGGGCGGCTCCGCCCGACAGTTCGAGATCGCACAAGCTATCGGCACCCCTACACCTGCTGTCTCGACCCAGCTCAAAGAGTTGCGGCTCCGGGGCTACGTCTCCAGCGTCGGGGGTCTTGGCGCACTGCATGAGCTCACAGCACTGGGCCGCGAGCACGTGTCGAAGGAGCGCAGACCGGTGTAGGCCCAAAAGTAAGAGGGTCCGTCCCCGGTTCTGGCTGACCACCAGGACTGGGCACGGACCCTCACACCAAGACCCGGGCTAGCCAACCGACCAAAGCCGTTAGCCCGGAGTCAGCGCCCTGTTGTCGCAGGTGCTGACGAGAACTACGTGTCGTCCCCATCACAAGGACTTCCACCGCGAGTGCCCGCAAGGACAGCTCGAGGTTGAGGTTGCAGTACGCGAGTGCCCATTAAGGACAACCCGAGGTTGCTCACCCATGATACGACGCTTTAGCGCTCTAACAACTGGCTACAGCATGTCGCGCGTCGTGTCGCGCGTGGGCCGCTCGTGACTGTCACCGCTGTGACGGTGGGCGACCTCGAGCTGATTGAGGCTGTCTCGCTCGCGCCTGAGCGCAACGTCGACCTGCTGTGGGACGTGTTCGCTCCGGTGCTCGCAGGCCGACCGCTGGTGCGGGTGTCGCGCGACGGTGGGCTGACGTACCCGCGGAGCTCGCAGCGCCGGCTAGGTAGCCGGCCCACGGCGCCGGCGGCGGTGCCGCTGTTTGACGCGGCCGCGGCCTCTGGTCGGGTGCTTCTCGCTGACCTGGACGTCTCACGGGGCGGCTTGGAGCAGGTACGACGCGACTGCGAACGCCTCGAGGGGCTGCTCTCGTGGTGCGGTGGACGCGGGATCGTCGACGAGTCACCCGCCGGCGGCCGCCATGTCTACGTCCTGTGGGAAGACCCGATCCCGTTCGAGGACCTCCTCGAGGTGGCACGCGCGCTCGCGACACAGCTGCCGAGCATGGACATCAAGCCGAACAGCAACCTGACCGACGGCGCCATCCGCCCCCCAGGCGCCACGCACAAGGCCGGCGGCGTGCAGACGCTGGTGACTCCGTACGCCCAGGCCCGGGCGGTGCTCTCGAGCCCCAACAGCGCGGAGGTGTGGAGCGACCTCGTCGACTTGCTGGCCGAGGTGGCCACCGCCCAGCGCAGCACGCCCGTTGCGGCCGCGGCCGCCGGCGACGTCATCGACCCCGCGACGATCCCGGTAGGCACCAGACACGCCGCGGCCGCCGGCAGCCGAGTGCCGCAGCTGCGGCAGAAGCGCTCGCTGCCCGCCGACATGGACGCCCTGGCCCGCCTGGGAACTCATCCGAGCGACCCGACCCGGTATGCCACACCCTCCGACGCCCGCCAGGCCGTCTTGACGGCTGCAGCGACCCGTGGGTGGGCCTACGAAGACGTCCGCGCCCACCTGCAGGACGGCACCTGGGCGGGTCTAGCGAGCTGCTACAGCCGCTACAGCGAGCGCGTACGCACCGAACGCGAGGCCTTCGACTGGCTCAAAGCCGTCCACTTCGCATCCCAGCTCGGCTATGCGCATAACTCAACCACTAGGGACAGTAACCACACGCCCCCTGCTGGCATGGACGAAACCGAGTTCGCCCTGGCCACCCTCGACAGCTACGCCTTCCTGCGCGCCTGGTGGTCCGCCTACGAAGCTGCCTGCCGCCTTCGCTACGCCGGCAAGGCAGGGCTGTCGTCCCGCCTCGCGCTGAGGGCCCTGCTGGACGCTGCACAGAAGCAAGGCACCCGCTGGGTCGAGTTCGGCTCCCGCAGCCTCTCGATCGCCGTCCCCGCAGCTGACAGCACGATCCGTGCCGCCCTGCAGCGCGTGCGAGAGGAACCAGACCCCCTGGTGATCCTGATTCGGGCCGGCCGCGGCGTCCGAGGTGACCTCTACGAGCTGCGCGTCCCCGACGCGCACCGAGAGACCGCACGGTGGCGCCCCTGGCAGTCAGGACGACTCGGCGGCATGCACCCGGTGTGGCGCGTCCTCGGGCCCATCCCCGGCATGGTCTACGAGCTTCTCGACCCCCAGCAGCCGACCAGCAGCCTCGACCTCGCCACCCGCCTCGGCTACGGCGTACGCGTCGTGCAGCAAGCACTCGCCGTGCTCACCGAGCACCAGCTGGCACGCGGCGGCCGCACCGGCTGGTGTCGTGGCGAGGGCGACCTCGACGTCCTCGCCGTCCACCTCGGCGCGATCGACCTCACCAACGCCCGCCGAGAGCGCTACCGAACCGAGCGCCGCGCCTGGTGGGCCGAGCTCGCCAAGCGTGCCGCCGAAGCCCAGGCCAGCGTCCTGACCGTTCAAGACATCCTCGACGCTCCCCAGACACAACACGCTGCCCTCAGCGACAGAGCTCAGCCGCACCTGCCATGGCGCGACCACGCCCTCGACCAGGTCGACTGGTGGAATGACGTTCCCGAACCGCCAGCGACGCCCCCGATGGCCCTCGTTCTCGACCACCGTCCCGCCCCAGCGCCTCCACCTGACGAACCGGCCGCCGACGCCGACGGCTCCGACGCTGCGGCCGCCCGACTCGACGCCCTCGTCGACCGGATCCACGCCTACGAGCAACGAGCCCAGCGAACAGCCAACGCCTCAGGTGTCACTGGTGCTAACACTGCGATTTTCGAGCCCGCGGCGAGTGCCTCGGGCGTTCACGGTGTTAGCAACGGCCCGGGCGAACCTGCACGAGGCGGTGGGGCTCCGACCGAGGGTGCGCAGGACCTGGCTGCTGGTCGAGGCGATAACCGGGAGGATGAGCACCGATGACGACGCTGTTCGACGAGCTGCTCGTGGCGCCGATCCCAGAGCGGACGCAAGCACGACCAGGGCGCCGATCCCGCCCGCCGCAACGCCAACGCGTCGGCGTCGTCGACATGACGCCCTGGCTCGGCGAACGCGACGTGCTCAAGCGTTTCGACGCCAAGATCGCCCGCTTGCCCGCCGGCTGCCACTACTGGCTCGGCGCGATCTCAAGCAACGGCTACGGGAAGTTCCAGCTCGGCTCGCGCAGCAACGGCACCGCAGTGATCATCAGCGCGCACCGCTTCGCCTACCTGCGTCACCACGGTCAGCTCCCCATCGGAGACCTGGTGCGCCACGCATGCGACGAGCCGAGCTGCGTCAACCCGGACAAGGGCCACATGATCGCCGGCACGGTCTCGGAGAACACCCTCGACTGGCTCGCCCGTTGCCACGACCACGGCAACCCCCTCGGTGACCCCCGCGGCCCAGGCAAACGCGCTCGAGCGATCCGCGACGCGATCCTGGCCGCCCCCACCCTCGAGGACCAGCTGCGGGCCGCCGTCGCGGCCGCCACCTACACGATCGGGACGCAACTCGATCTCCTCGCCGTCACACCTCAGCCGTAACGTCCTGAACAAGCAGATGCCCCGACGGTGCACGAACACCGCCGGGGCCGAGACACAGAAGGAAAGGCCTCCTATGTCACCGGCACAACGTACGACCAGCACCGCCCCCGCGGGCGAAGTCACCGCCGAGCGCTCAGATCCGCCCAGACGGACCCGGCTCGCGACCCTGCCCATGGCGCTCGCTCTGCTCGCGATCGCCAGCGTCTGGATCGCCGGGTGCTTCTGGAGCTTCCGCGAGCAGACAGCCTTCGCTGCCCACAAGGGCTTCACCGAGCCTCGGCTCCTGCCACTGATCCTCGACGGCCTGGCGATCGCCATGGCCGGCGTCGCCTACGCAGCCTCCCTCGACGGCCGCGCAGCTGTCCTGCCCCGCCTGGGCACTGCTCTGGCCGTCGCCGCCAGCGCAGCCAGCAATGGCACCTGGGCCTGGCAGCGATCCGACGGCGACGTCGCCACCATCGCGCTCGGCGCCGGCGTCCCGATCGTCGCCAACATCGCCTTCGAGGTCTTGCTGTCAGAAGTGCGGCGGCAGGTGATGCGCCGCCGCGGGCTCCCAGCGCCCATCCCGATCCCGACGCCGCGGCTCCTGCGTCTGGTCATGGCTCCCGTCATGACCCTTCGCGAGTGGCGCCAGCTCATCCTCGAGCTCACCGCTCTCACCCCCCAGGCCCGGCCCGGTGCCGCGGTGGCACCCGACGCCGCGCTGACCCTCGACGCCACGGCGGCCACGTCCGTGGCGGCCACCGTCTGGCATGAGCGAGAGAGTCCCGACGCCCACGAGGTGGTCCAGGACATCGAAGGCGACTCCTCGTGGACGGTGCCGGCGCCTGTGACGGGAGCAGGATCATCGCCGCTCGGTGTCCCGGCCGAACAAGAGCTCCGGACCGTCGAAGAGCCGGCGGCCAGCGCAAGCACTGCGGCGGCCCTGGTCGTACGCCCCCAGGTGCACATGCCCATCGAGTCACCTGCTGCAGCGCCGACCAAGGAGTCCATCGCCCGCGCCTACTACCTCGAGGAGCGGTCAGCCGGGCGTGAGCCCACCAACCGCAGCATCGCCGAAGCCGCGGCAGTGTCCGAGGGTCGAGTGCGCGCCTGGAAGCCGGGATGGCGACAGATGGAGCAGCCCGCAGTCGGGTGACCTTCACCGACTAGCCTGCGCGCGCACGCTGCGCGCCGAGCACCTGCGCGCGCACGCTGCGCGCCGAGCACCTGCGCGCGCACGCTGCGCGCCGAGC
>CAXSDR010000042.1:11710-22184 GCA_964236445.1 uncultured Motilibacteraceae bacterium
ACCTGCGCGCCGCCTTGCCCCGGTCCTGGCCCCGGCAAGTTGTGTCGGGATCGTGACGTTCCGTGGTCGCAGGGCGAGGTCTGGAGCGGGTGGTGGGGCTAGGGCAGCTCGCGAGGGTGCGGGCATCCGCCGCCGCCGCGCCCAGGAGCTCCCGTGCCCGTCACCTGTTCAGACCTCGCTTCTTCGATCGACACCGCCTGGGTTCAGACCTCCCACCACGCCGAGCGCGAGCTCGCCCGCTGGGTCGTGGTCGAGCCGGAGCTCGCGCAGCTGAGCTCGTTGCACGCGTTGGTGAACGCCCGGCACAAGGACGAGCGCGCTCTCGGCGCTCTGATCCGTCTCGCGCAGGCCGGGGAAGCGCTCGCCGTGCAGGTGCTCACTCGCTGCATGACTCCGTGGTTGCGCGGTGCGCGCGCTCGCCTGGCCTGGGCTGAGCGCGATGTCGAGGAGCTCGAGGCGCAGCTCGTGGCGGCGTTGCTCGAGGTGATCGCTCGCTACCCGATCGGTCGGCGCCCGCGCGGCGTGGTCACCGGTCTGCAGCTCGATGCTGAGCAGCGCGTGCGCCGCGCAGCTCAGCGCGGACTGGTGCCCGGGACGCGTGCTTGGGACGAGCAGGCTTCGTCGCTGGATCAGTTGCTCCTGCAGATGACTCTGCCGGCCCTGGACACGGAGCTCGGCGAGGCACCGTCGGCGCCGTGGGAGCGGACGCGGGAGCACCCGGCTGATGAGCTAGTGCGGATCCTCGCGGTCGCGCTGATGGACCAGGACAGCCCGATCAAGCTCGACGAGGCCCGATTGATCGCGCGGGCGCGTATCGCCGACGACTCCTATGAGCAGCTCGCCGACGAGCTCGGGATCAAAGCCGGGGCAGTGCAGCGACGCGTGAGCCGCGCCGAGCGCCGGCTCACGGTGTGGGCGACCCGCGAGCTGGCTGGTGCCGCATGAGCTCCAACATTCCGGGTCGGTCGCTGTCTGACTGGCCGGCCGAGGTGCGCCTTATCGCTGTGACGGGTTGTCGCGGATCGAGGGAGAGCGCCGTGGATGAGGTGTCTGCGTACGCCGCGGTCGACGCGGTTGATGTCGTGCTGCCGCTGGCGAACGCGGCTGCTCGCGGCTTCGCTGACCTGACCCGGCTCGTCGACGGGCTGCGTGACGGGCCGGTGTTGGACCGGGCGCGCCTGCAGCGGCTGCGTGACTATCTCGACGCCCCGCAGCTGTGGGACGCCGTCGAGGCCTACACCGAGCTGATGCGTCTGGACCCGCGCTTGGTGGCGGCCGTCGCTCCGTTGGCTGTCGCTGCTGCTCGAGAGGCGTGCTGATGGGCGCGCTTCGAGGTCGGTTCCGCCGTGGCGGCGAGTCCGACCGCGAGCAGGGCGCGAGCGAGCAGCGGTTGTCGCCGATCACTCGCGCGGTTCTGATCACACGAGCCGCACGCGCCGCGGTCTGGGTGCTGCTGCTGCTGAGCCCGGTGTGCGCGGTGCTGGCGTGGGTCGGCGCCGGTTCTCATCAGCCGGCGGCCGCGGCCGTGGCCGCGCCGGCGGTGGCCACGGGACCGTCGCGGTTCGCAGAGATGTACGTCGCGGCGTGGCTGCGGGCCGGCAAGGGCACGGAGCGCTCTCTCGCGGCGTACTACCCGGGTCAGGTCGACCTCGAGGAAGTCAGCGCGGGCGGTCACTTCGCGACGTCGAGCGCGGCGTTGAGCGCTCACGAAGTCGAGCCGGGGCACTGGGAGATCCTCGTCGTGGCCGAGGTGGCCGCGAATCGCAAGGGCCAGCTGGTCGCTGACGGGCTTCGCTACTACAGCGTCGCGGTGGTGGCTCTGGGTGGGCCCGAGGCCGGCGGCTCGGGGCCGGCCGGCGCGTCCGCCGCCTGGGTCGCTGAGCGGCTGCCGGCATCCGTGGCGCCGCCGCCGTCGTTGAGCGCTCCGAGCTTGGCGTACTCCGACACCGCGATCCCCGCCGGGCCGCTGCGTGACTCCGTCGAAGGGTTCCTCAACGCGTACCTGACCGGGGGCAGCTTCGGTCGCTACCTCACGCCGGGGACCACGTTGGCGGCGTTCCCTGGAGCCCCGTACGTGTCGGTGACCGTCGCGGATCTCGCGGTCGGCTCACCGCTGCCAGCGGGCGAAGTCGCGACCTCTGCGGCGCCACCGGACGGGCAACGCGCAGGCGCCCTCGCAACGGTGACGGCAGTCGACCGCTACGGGCTGCGTCAGCAGCTGCAGTACCCGCTCGCCCTGACTGCACGGGCGGGCCGGTGGGAGATCACGTCGCTGAGCAGCACGTGGCTCAGCGCCCGGCCGGTGGGAGCGGCACCGCAGCCAACTGCCGACCCGGACCAAGGCGTTCCGCCCGGCGCAGCGAGCGGGGCCGGGCCGACCCCCGCCCAGTGGGATCTCGGCACCCCCACCACACCTGCGGCCGCGCCCACAACTGCGCAAGCGCCAGCACCCCGGGCGCCGGCATCCCTGCCGTCAGCGTCCAGCTCGAGTGCCCCACCTGATCTGGGCGGCAATTCCGCCGGCCCTGACAACCCGTAGAAGGAGATCGCATGTCCTCGTCGCCATCCATCCCCAACAACGCCGGCCTGATCGACACCGGCACCAACCTGCTCACGAGCGTGGGCAACCTCGCCGTTCTGGCCGTGGCTGTGGTGATCGTGGTCGCTCTGCTCCTGGTCATCGTCATCACGAAGATGTCCGCGAAGGCGGTCATCGTCACGCTGCTGGTCGGCGGCGTCGCTCTGTGGGCAGCTGCCGGCGGAGGCGTCGCCTTTGTCAGCCACCAGGTCAAGCAGCAGACGACCGACAGCTCCACCGGTGGCGGGGTCGCGGCCGACTTCAGCACCAAGTAGCCGCGTTTCATGCTCACGTCGGGGCAGCCCCTGGTCCGTAGCTGGACCAGGGCGCTGCGCTACCCCAAGGTCATCGGCCGGTTGCCGGGAATGCGCCGGCTCTGGGGCGGTCCCTACACCTACGCCCAGATCGCTACAGGCGCCCTGACCCTGCTCCTCATGGTCAAGACGCTGTCTCTGTGGGGCCGATTCGGCCCAGCAGGCAACGGCCTGCTGCTGCTGATCCTCCCCGCAGGGCTCATGTTCGCGGTCATCGGCATCTTCGGGCGCCGTGAGATGGTGCGCCGGGCCCGCATCGAAGGCCGCAGCTTGCCTGCCTACGTCAGCGGTCTGAGCACTTATGCCGCTCGCCGGGTGAGCACTCATGCGCGCCACGCACGAGCGTCCGTGCCGTCAGTGCTCGCACCGCACACCCTGCGCGTGTCCACCAGCGCGGTCGAGTCACGGCCCCAGCTCGTCGTGCCGACAGCCGCCACCCCCGTGCTGACGGCCGCGCGAGCCGACATCGCCCCGGCGGTGACCGCCCCGGTCCTGCAGCCGGTCCTGCAGCCGGTCCAGGGCCCAGCACAGGGCCGTTCGTCAGTCCCGGCCGCCCGCACAGCGGGTTCCGAGCGGGCGCGGCCTGTGACGAACCTTGAGCGACTGCTCGCTGCCGCCGCAGCGGCGCAACCCGCCACCTAACCCTGGAGTTCGCTGTGCTGCCTGTCCGCCACGTCCACGACAACCTTCTGTTCACCGATTCCGGCGTGGTGTGGGCGCTGTGGCAGGTGAAGGCACGCTCGGCGCGGCACGCCGCGGTGGCGACCCAGCTCGGCATGCTGGGCCTCGCGCAGGCAGCGTTGCTGAACCTTGAGGGCGAGCCGCTGCTCTTCAGCTTGAGCGCGCGCCGTTCCCGTGAACAGCTGACCGACGCCATGGTGGGCAGCGTCGACGTCGAACGGCATCCAGCCTGGGGGCAGGCGACGCAGGACCACGCGCAGATCCAGCACGAGCTGGGCGCCTACCGGCGTACGCACTGGTTGGCGATGCCGCTGTCGTCGAGCGGGCTCAAGCAGACGCTGCGTGCGAGCAGCACCGCGGTGACGGATCGGCTGATGAGCTCACTCGGGCTGCCTCCCAGTGCGATCCCGGCCGCACGGCTGCACGATGCCGTCAAAGCGGCGGCAGCAATCGAGCGAGACTGGCCGAGCACCCTGCCGCTGCAGCCGGCGACGCCGGCCCAAGCAGTGTGGGTGTTCACGCACGCGGCCAGCCGCGGCAGTCAGCACGTGCCAGCCTTTCCCGACCGCCTCGACACCAAGGTGCCGGGTCTGTCGCGGGTACGGGGAGACGTGCTGACCGGCGCCCGTTTCGGCGCCCTGCACGGTGCGGTCGTCTATGAGGGCGGCATGCCCGGCGACGACGTGCCCGAGAACCTGCGCAAGGTGCTGCGCGTCGACACGGAGGAAGGCACCAGCTGGCAGTGCCTGCTTACCGCCAGTGACCTGCCCGACAACTACCTCGCGCCGTCACCCAAGGCGAACTGGCTCGCTGCCGTCGACGAGCTCGACTTCCCGGTGGACTGGGCTGTGCGCCTCGACGTCGTCACGAACGAGGCCGCGCGTGCCAAGGTGCGCCGCGCCCTGCGTGAACTGACCGACCAGGTCAACGAGTGGTCAGAGGAGCCCACCGGGGCGCCGCCAGCTCTGGCAGCGGCGTTGGGGACGCTGGGTGACCTCGACAGCGAACTCTCCAGCGGCGAGCAGCCCCCGCTGCTTCGCTGCATCGTCATGTTCGCGGTCGGAGGGACGACCGCGGCCGAGGCAATCGACCGCGGCCAGCAGCTGCGCGCGGTGTGCCGGCGACGTGAGCTGGTCGTGCAGCGCCCCTCGGGCGGGCAGCAGGCGATCTGGCAGGCGATGCAACCGTGCTACCTGACGTCGCCGGCCGTCCTGGCCTACCGCCAGTTCCTGATGTGTCGCGACCTCGCGGCCGCCGGCCCGTTCCTCACCGCCGACGTCGGCGATCCCACCGGCATGCCGCTGCTCTACTCCTCCGACTCAGGCACCCTTCGCCCGGTGCTGCTGGACTTGGCGTCGGCGCTGCGTGAGGGCCGTTCCGCCTCGATCGGCATCGAAGGCGACAGCGGCAGCGGCAAGTCGTGGATGTCCAAGTCGATCCAGTGGAACGCCATCGCCTGCGGCTACCAGATCATCTCCATCGACACCACGCACTCGGGTGAGCGGGCGACGTTCGCGCGCGCCCTGGACTGCCGCACGCGGGTGGTGCGTGCCGATGACGCCCCCCAGGTCAGCGTCGACCCGCTGCGTCTGTTCGACACGGTTGCCGGCACCACGATCGCTGAGAACTACCTCGCGGTGATGCTCGGGACCAGCTCGCTCGAGGCTGGCGGCCGGGCGCTCGGCGCCGCTGTCCGCGCGGCCGCCCACTCTCTCGAGCGAACCATGGCCATGGTTCTGCCTGAGCTTCAGCGCATCAACAAGGCCAGCCCGGACCCGGACGTCAAGAAGCTGATCGTCGCCTTGCAGGCGTTGATGGACATACCGCAGGCGGAGGCGGTGTTCAACCCGTCCCTTCCCGCGATCGACCCCGAAGAGGTCGACTACCTGCTCTTTCACCTGCCTGAGCTCAAGCTGCCCAAGCGTGAGCAGCTCGCGACCGAGGAAGGCCGGCGCCGGCTGCGCCCGGAGCAGGTGTGGTCGCAGGGCTTGATCTATCTCGTCGCGGCGATCACCAAGGAGATCGCCTTCTCCTCGCCACGGATCACGCTGCTCGACTGGGATGAAAAGTGGAAGTTCGACTCGACACCCGAAGGTGAGGAGCTCTCCCTCGAGGGTGTGCGGGACGGGCGCAAGCACAAGACGGCAGTGCTGCTGGCCGACCAGGCCGTGCGGACGCTGGGCAGCGACGCGGTGCGCGGCCTGATCCCCTACCGGATCACCCTCGGCCACGACGACGACGCCTTGGCCGCAGAAGCCGCGGAGTGGCTGGGAGCTGCCAACGACCCGGCCGTGATCTCCATGATCAAGAAGCTGAACTCCGAGCTGCGGGCAGCGAACCGGTCATCTGACTCTGGCAGCGGAGCTCCGAGCCGGGTCAACGGCCAGGCCCTGCTGCGCACCCGCCAAGGAGAGCTCGTCCGAGGGCTGACTGTCTCCCCGCCGTACGCCCACATCCGCGAGGCGATGCTCACGAACTTGCGCGACGAGGACACGGCGTGAACACCAGGCGCCTGCTCGCTGCACTCGCGCTCGGCACCGTCACGGCGCTCACGGGCATGCACCCCGCGAACGCTGCCTCGCCTGACCCCAAGTCGCCATGCCTGCAGCTGATCCCGACCGCGGGCTGCCCGGCACCCGCGACTGGCCCCACAGCTGGAATCGGCTCCGACGTCGGAGCCGGCAGCCCGATCTTCGGCCCGTTCATACCGACTCCCACCCCGGCCCCGGCACCGGTCGGCCCGGGCTCGATTCCGCACCCAAGCCCGTCACCAAACCCGGGCCCGAGCGCTCACGCCTCCGCACCGGCCACCAGCCCGACGCCGGCGGCGTCGCCGAGCCCGGCACCGACGCTGGACGACAGCGAGAGTCCGCTCTACGGCGGATCCAGCCTCATGGACACCATGCTCGGTGACGCCGCGGTGGTCGTCGCACCAGACGGCACCCGCGTCCCGCTCGACCATTTCGACATCGGCAACGGCGCAGGACGCTTCGACGGCCCCGGGCGCACCACAGGGGCGTTCACCGACTGGGTGTTCTCCTTCGACGCGATGGCCGTGGGATTCATCGCCTGGCTGGTCCGATTCGCCTACGAGTTCGGGTTCGGCGAGCTGCTCGCCCCGATGGTCACCGGCCTCACCCGGCTGTGGCAGACCAGCATCGTCGGCCCGCTCGGGCTGTGGGGCTTCATGGCCACCATCGCCGGCTGCTGGGCCGGCCTGATCATGATCAGAGGACGGTTCACCCGCGGTATCGGCGAGCTCCTCGTGTCCGGCATCGTCGCCGCGATCGCCGGAGCTGTGCTGCACGACCCCGGCGCCGCCATCCTCGGCCCGCACGGGGTCATGGGCACCGCACGCAGCGCCTCGCTGACTGTGGCCGCCGTCACCGTCACCGGAGACATCGAAACCGGCACTGGGCCCCGCAACGCCGCCGACACCGACCCCAAGGACGCCGCTGGACCACTCACCGCCAAGCTGACCGAGACGTTCATCGTGCAGCCGCACCAGATCCTGGACTGGGGCCGAACCTTCAAGCCCGGCACCCCGTGCGCCAAGGTCTACTGGCACCTCGTCGAGACCGGCCCGCACGGGCGTGACGGCGACGCACGGGACAAGATGAAGGCCTGCGGGCCAGACGGCGAAGACGCCGCCAAGTTCAACGCCAGCCCATCTATCCAGCGGCTCGGCTCCGCGGTCATCATCTTCACCGCGATCGCGCTGACACTGCTCCTGGTCGGAGTGCTAGGGGTCGCGTTCCTCCTCGCCCAGGTAGGTGCGGCGTTCGCTGCGCTACGTGCGCTGCCCGAACTGCTCGTCGCCATGCTCCCCGGCGCAGGGCGATCACGGCTGTGGCGCTGGCTCGCCGCGATCGGTGTCAGCGTCGCCGCCGTCGTCGCCTCAGGCGCCTTCCTGGCCGTGTTCTTGACCGTCGTCGGCGCCGTCTTCACCCACACCCAAAGCGCCCCGCTGCTGGTGCGGTTCTTCTGCGTCGACCTCGCGTCCTTGTTCGGGCTGTTCGCGTGGTTCAAGCACCGCAAGTCCAGCCGTCGAGCGACGCTCGCAGCGACCCGAATGGCCAACCAGCACAGCCTCCTCGGCGGCGGGCAGTCACCTCACAGCGTCGCAATCACCGTGCCGACCATGGGCGATCGGATCCAGCGCGGCGGCGCGGCAGTCGCGCACGTCGCTGCCCCGATCGCCGAAGTCGCAGCGGTCGGCATCGGGATCTACACGATGAACCCGGCTATCGCCGCGGCCGCCGCCAAGCGCCTCGCCGGCCACGTCGGCACCGCGCTGCGTGACGACGACTGAGCATGGCCACGAGCTACGGCGTCGACCTCCTCGACGACCTCGACGACCTCGACGAGGAGCCGAGGGCGAAATGGCCGCTGATCGTCGGAGTGATCGCGCTGCTGGCGATGCTCACCCCACCAGCGCTATTCGTGGTGATGATGATGATGTTCGTACCGCAGCTGCAGCACACCGCAACGGCCGGCTCGGACCTGCTGTGCATGACCGGCGCCGCCGCCGGACTCAACCTCGACGCCGAGCAACAGGCGAACGCCGCCACCATCGTCGCCACCGGACACGACATGAACATGCCAGCGTTCGGGATCCAGATCGCCCTGGCGACCGCACTGCAAGAGAGCTCCCTCAAGGTCCTCGACCATGGCGACGTGGCCGGCCCCGACAGCCGAGGCCTGTTCCAACAACGGGACTCCTGGGGCCCGCTCGAGGTGCGCATGGACCCGGCCGGCTCAGCGCGCCTGTTCTACACCGCACTGACGCACGTGGCGGGCTGGCAGCAGCTGGCGCTCACCGACGCCGCGGCCGCCGTGCAACGGCCCGCACAGAACCTTCGCGGCGCCTACGCGAAATGGGGCCCCGCCGCCGGCGACATCATCGCCGCGGCCGCGGGCACAGACTGCGCCGCCGGCATCCCTGTCGTGTCCGTGGGGCCAGGCGGCTGGTCGCTGCCCGTCGCGTCGTACGTGCTCACCGCCCGCTTCGGCCAGTGCAGCTCGATGTGGCAGTCCTGTCACACCGGTCTCGACTTCGCAGCGCCCACCGGCACCCCGATCATGGCTGCAGCTCCCGGCGTCGTGGTCGCTGCGGGCTTCGGAGTGCACGGCGGCTCGTA
This sequence comes from uncultured Motilibacteraceae bacterium, assembly GCA_964236445.1. GTDB lineage: Bacteria > Actinomycetota > Actinomycetes > Motilibacterales > Motilibacteraceae > CAXSDR01. The sequence goes on from CAXSDR010000042.1 coordinate 20,425, forward strand.
CGGCAACCTCACCGAGATCGACAACGGTGCCGGCGTGCACACCTGGTACGCCCACCAGTCCGCGATCCAGGTCACCGTCGGCCAGCAGGTCCAGGCCGGGCAGGTCATCGGGCTCGTCGGAGCCACCGGCAACGTCACCGGCCCGCACCTGCACCTCGAGGTACGCGTCAACGGCACAGCCATCGACCCCTTCACGTTCCTCACCAAGCAAGGCCTCCGCCCCTAGCAGTAGTTGCACGTTCGAGGGACCTTGCACACTGTGGGCAATGTGCCTTAAGCGTGCAATAATGTGCATGTGGACGCACCAGCGCGCAAGGATGACCGCCAAGAAGCCGATCTACTCGAAGCGGCACAGGACCGGTTGCGATCCCTGCTCCCACCGGACTGGGTGGTCGAGGCCAACAGCTTGTCCCAGCGGGACGGGGCTGCCGCCGACGTAACGCTGAGTGTGCGGCCCCCTAACAGTGGATCAGGCCTGATCCTCGTCGAGATCAAGCGCCGGGTGTCCCCGCGCGACGTCGTCGACGTGCTCGGACCTCGCACCGAGCTGGCTCTGCGCCGCGACACTTCGCTGACGATCGTGGTCGTCGCGCCGTGGCTCAGCTCGCGTACCAGGGCGCTGCTGCAGGAGCGTGGCCTCAACTACCTGGACCTGACCGGCAACGTCTGGATCAGGATGCGCAACCCCACCGTGGTCTTGCAGACCACCGGCGCCGAGAACGACCCCACGCCCGTGCCCCGCGAGCGCGTCACCCTGCTCGGTGATCGCGCGTGGCGGCTGATGCGCCTCCTCGTCGACGTCGAGCCGCCCTACTCCCTGACGACTCTGGCCTCCCTGGTCGGCGTGAGCTTGGCCTATGCCTCACGGGTCGTGTCCTCGCTCGAGCACGAGGCCCTCGTGCGCCGAGAGAGCCGCCTGATCGTCGAAGCCGACTGGGAAGGCCTGCTGCGCCGGTGGGCCGGCTCGAGGTCGCTCTTCGACGGCACTGCCCACACGTTCATCGCGCCCAGCGGCCCCACCCAAGCGCTCGAGCGCCTACGCAACGCTGCCCGCTTCGACTTCGCGTCGTACACCGCGGTGACCGGCTCGTTCGCTGCGGCCGCGATCGCTCCCGTCGCCGCGCCGGCCCAGCTGGTGGTCTACGTCGGCGACGTCGACGCCACGGCCGACGAGCTCGGCCTGCTGCCGACCACCAGCGGCGCTGACGTCGTGCTGCTGACCGCTCGTGACCCTGACGGCGTACGCGCCCGAGCACGTGAGGACTGGCCGCTGCCCGGCGTACGGACCGTCGGGCTCAGCCAGCTGGTCGTCGACTGCCTCACCGGTAACGGGCGCATGCCGGCTGAGGGCGACGCGCTGATCTCCTACATGGCCGTGCACGTCGGGCAGTGGCGCAAGCCGGCTGAGCTGATGTCGGCATGAGCAGCCCAGACACTGCCGCCCCGGAGACCGTCGCCGCGCGCACCGTCCTGCTCAACGCGCTCGTAGCCCTAGCGCCTCACACCGACTCCCTTGTGGTCGTCGGCGCCCAGGCGGTTTACCTGCGCACGGGCGACGTCGGGCTCACCGTCGCCGGCTACACCACCGATGGAGACGTCGCCCTCGACCCCACTCACCTCGGCGACGATCCCAAGCTCGAGCAGGCCATGCGCTCCGGGGGCTTCACCTACACACCGCCTCCGGGTGAGAACGCCGAAGCTCAGCCAGGCACGTGGTGGGGGCACACCGCGGTGGCCGGGCGCGGCTTCGACGTCGAGCA
>CAXSDR010000042.1:22194-28614 GCA_964236445.1 uncultured Motilibacteraceae bacterium
TGGATCTGCTCGTGCCGCAGGACGTTCTACCGGGCGGGAACACACGCGGGGCCAGACTCGGCGAGCACGGCAAGTCGGCCGCCAGACGCAGCCACGGGCTCGAGGCCGCCGTCGTCGACCGCAGCTTGATGACCATCACCGGCCTGGCCCCAGGCGACACGCGAGCCGTCGACGTCGACGTGGCAGGCGTCGCAGCCCTGTTCGTGGCCAAGGCCCACAAGATCACTGACCGGTCGGCCGGTCCAGCACGCCGCCTCAACGACAAAGACGCCGGCGACGTCCTGCGCCTGGTGCGCTTCACTCGCCCTGGCGAGGTAGCCGCCACTCTGGCGCAGCTGCGCGCGCACCCGATCGCCGGCGCGGCGACGACCGAGGCGATCGAGCAGCTGCGCGCCCTGTTCGGCACCCAGCGATCCCCCGGCGTCGAGATGGCCGTGCGGGCGATGGCGACCGCCCTGCCGGCGGCAACGGTTCGGGCGCAGCTCAGCGGCTACATCACCCAGCTGCTCGCCGGTCTGGCCTAGCAGCTCCAGGAGCTCAGGCTCCGGCAGCTCAGCTCGACAGCTCTCCAGGAGATCCCTGAGCCCGGCGTGTCTGCCGGCGCCTGCTCGATGCGCCTTACCGAGGTGACACCACCCCTCTGTCGGGGTCTCATCTCGCGCGAGGAGCTCGCCAGTGCCCCTGTATCGACCAGCACTCAACGGTCTAGTCGCAACCGAGGTCGCGCGTCACGTCGCGCGAAGCGTCACGTGGGCGTTCGCACCGCGTGACGCACCTCGTCTTCATGCTGGCTTGTATACATGCAGGCCAGCAGGCCCGGGCAAGGTCATTCGCGCAGGTCGACTCTTCTCCTCCAGAAACTCAACAACGAGATTCCGGATGGATACGAGTGCTGTGGCAGCGGCGGTGCCGGTGTCGCTCGGCGCTCCGGGGCACCTTCGTGTCTGGGGTCTGGTTGGCGTCGTGTCGATGCTTGGGGTGCTGTGCGTTGTGGCTCTGGCCAGGACGCTGGTCGCGGGACGTGTGTTGCGTGGCCGGGTCCGCTACGAGCTGTTGCCCACCTCGACGTGTGATCTGCGGTGGGAGGACACCCACCGTGCTGCTTGGCACTGGACCAACGTCCGACCGTCTCGATCGCTGCTGGTCCCCTCCTATGCCAGTGCCCTGCGGGTTCGGTTCGCCAGTGATGACGGCGTACTCCACACCTACCTCGAGGGTCCTGGTGCTGCTGCCGGTCTCCTGCGCCAGCACATCTATCCCGAGGTCGAGTCCCGCCCGGTCGACGTCCCGGGTGTGAAGCGCTCCCCCAAGCCTGCAAGCAAGCCAGCTGTCGAGCCTGAAGTCCTGCAAGCAGTAGAGCCAGCCAGCCAGCTGGCAGACGACCAGGAAAGCCTGCTGGATGACTTGCTGGCCTGACAGTAAGCATACTAGCAGACAAGTATACAAGCAAGCAATCAGGAGTGTAGATGTCCAAGACCGCAACTGACACGACGAGTCCGTCCACGCGAGCACGAGGCAAGGCGAGCGGTGACAAGCCGCGCAAGCTCTACGTGCTTCGAGCTGAGCTGCGCCTGGCCCACTCCGATGACCGCCCATTGCGGCGAGTGCCGCTGCGACCGGATCCGCTCTCGCCCATCGCTGCCGCGGTGCGCGATCTCGATCGCGCCCTGGGGGAGTCGGTGGACATCTGCATCGACCTGCTGCCGGTGCGCCCGGCGCAGGTGAGTGAGCGGATCGCGGCTGCCGCTAAGAAGGACCGAGGTCGGGACAAGGCTTCGTCGTCGGGCTGGGCTGGCTCGACGGGGGAGTGGTCGGCCCTGTTCAACGGTGGGCCGTTGGCCGCGAAGAAGACCAAGCCAGCGAAGCCTGCGCCCGGCAAGCCCAGCGCTGGCGACAAGTCAGACCATCTGTCTGATCGAGCCGAGGAGCGCTGGGGAAAGGGCGAGCAGGCCGTCTTCGCGGTCCAGGTGCTGATCAGGGTCCAGTCGACAGTGCAGGGCCGCGCTCGAGCGCAGCTCGCCGCCGTGCTCAGCGCGTTCGACCAGTGGTCGGCCCAGAACCGGTGGCGTGTCGCCGGCGTCAACCTCGGGGGAGCCGGCTACCTCGGTGCCGACCTACCCTTCGCGCGCAGCTGGTTCGATCGGCGGTTCACCACCGGACGGTTCAAGCCCGTGCGCAAGCAGTGGCTCACCGGCGAGGAGCTCGCCGGCCTACTCAAGCCGCCCACCGCATCCTGTTTCGCTGACAACGTCGCCCGCTCGGGCGGGATGGTGCCGCTGCCCCCTCAAGGCCTGGCCACCTACCGCCCTGGGGACCCGGGGCTGTTCTACGCCGGCATCATCGACACCGCACAGGGCGAGCGCCACGTCGGCGTGCCGATCGACGACACGTTCTTCACGATCCACTTCGGGCGGAGCCGCTGGGGCAAGTCCGAGATCATGCTCGCGCGGTTCCTCGCGCTGGTGCTCGCACAGAGCGGCCGCAACAACCAGACCGGCGCCCTGCTGCTGGACCCGCACCGCGACGGCATCCAGCGCATCAAGGCCATGCTCACGACCCCGGAGCTCGCCGCCCGAGTCCTCGAGCTCGACCTGACCCGCGGCCTGGACGGCTACGGCACCAAGAGCCCCGGGTGGAACCCGCTGAGCATGGAGAACTGCGGCAAGGAAGACATCGACGAGAAGGTCGCCGGCGTCGTCGACGCCGTGTCCAGCACCCTCGGTTGGGGGGATCAGGCGCCCCGGGCCAAGACGTTGCTCAGCGTCGCGGCCGAGACGCTGTGCCACCTGGCGTTGCGGGTGCCGCCGGAGCTCGCGCCCACGGTGTTCCAGATCCCGACCCTGCTGACCAACGCCGAGTGGCGCGACGCGGTCGTCCCGGTTCTGCCGCCTTCGCTGCAGCAATACTGGCTCGAGCGGTTCCCTCGAGTGCCCGGCGACGCCACGACGGTCGTGACGAACCTGTTCGACCGGCTGCGCACGAACAAGAACATCGTCGCGCTGCTCGGCTCGTCGCGTTCGACGTTCGACATGCGCCGCGCCATGGACGCCGGCGCGATCGTGCTCGTCTGCCCTGGTGACGACCAGGACAAGTCCAAGCTGATGAGCTGCCTGATCATCTTCGAGCTGCTGCGGGCGGCGAAGAGCCGGCAGAACACCGACAAGAACGACCGCCGCCGCTTCGACGCTTTCCTCGACGAGCTCGCTGCCCTCGACGGCGCAGCTCGAGGCAACGTCGCCAGCATCCTCGAGCAGACCGCCAAGTTCGGGCTGCGCCTGCACGGCGCCAACCAGCTGCCCTCGAGGCTGACCAAGACCACCCTGGCGGCGTTCCTCGGCAACGCCTCACACGTCTTCACCACCGCACTGTCGGTCAACGACGCCACCCCGATCGCCCGCGAGTGGGGCGGCGTCGTCACGCCGGACACGATCAGCCAGATCGACCGCTACTCCCACATCGGGCACCTGAGCGTCGACGGCCGCCGCAGCCGGCCCTTCCGATTCCGCGGACCCGAGGTCAACGAGTTCTTCGCCGACTTCTACCGCCCCGACCGGGTCGCCCAGCTCGACATCGCCATCGACGCCAGCATGCGCCGCCGGCCCATGCGCGAGATCCTCGAGGACCTCGAGACCCTCGAGCCGCGCATCGTCGAGCACCTGAGCCGCGGTGGCGCCCGGCAGGCCCCGCCGCCCTCCGATGCGGGCCCCAAGACCGACGCGGCACCTCACGCCGGCAGGGCCGCCGGCGCCAGCGGTGCACGCGACCACGTCACCCCAGACACCCGAGACGCCCATGACGCCGACGACGCCGACGACGTCGACCTCACGCCACGCAGCCCCGCCGCCGGCGGTTCGGGCGCTGAGGTCGTCGACATGGGCGCAGCGCGCAAGCGACGCGGGCCCGGCGGCGCGGGTAGCGCGAAGTGAGCGCGGTGCTCATGGAGCCTGCGCCGGGGCAGCTGACCTCGCTCGGGCAGCTCGTCCTGAGCTGCCTGGTGCAGCATCGGCTGCTCACCACCACCCAGGTCCACGAGGCCGTGGCGTACGACGTCATCGACGGGGAGTACCGGGCCCGGTCGGTGCGCCGCCACATCCAGCGTGAGCTGCAGGAGCTGCACCGGCGCGGCATGGCCAGCTACGTCACCGCGCGCAGCCGCGCGCGTGAACGGCGCTGGTGGGCCACCGACGTCGGCATGAACGCCACCGACGGCGCTGAGCTGACCGCACGCGCCTACCGGATGGATGAGCGCAAGGCCGCCGGCGCCGGCCAGGCGCACACCCTGGCCGTCAATGACGTCGGGCTGGCGTTCCTGCGTGCGGCGCGCACCTACGGCCATGACTTCGGCCCTCTGGACTGGGAGCACGAGATCCGTCACCGGATCGCGGACAAGCCTCTCGACGGCCCCACCGGCAACATGCTGATCGCCGACGCGCTGCTGAGCTACGGCTACCGCACGAAGAGCGGGGACTACCGAGCGCTGCGACTGCTCATGGAGCTCGACCGCGGCACGATGACGCCGGACCGGGTGGCCAAGAAGCTGCGCGCGTACGCCCTCTACGCCGGCTACGTGCCGAACGCCGACCGCCCTGGCGCCTCCGCGGCCGCCGCGCTGGCCTGGCAGACGGTCTACCCCCGATTCCCGACCGTCCTCATCGTGCTCACCGGGCTCTCGGACACCCGGCTCGCCTCGCGGGCACAGGCGCTGCGCGAGCTCGCTGGCGAGGACCACTTAGTGCGCCGAAGCGAGGGACGCCTGCAGATGCTGGTGACGACCCTGGCAGAGCTGCAGACCAGAGGGCCTTGGGCTCCGATCTTCACCCCGCTCACCGGTGAGCCTGACCGAGTCACCGTCCTCGGCGCCAAGCCCCGGGCCGACTCCTAGCTTGACATGTGTATTCCATGCTAGTAGCATCAAATACACACGGAGCGGACAAAAGGGAGACCATCCATGCGCACACTTCGCCGAGCGGCCATCGCCCTCATCGTGATCGCGGCAGCGCTGGTGGTCACCGGAGGTCAACCGCCGCAGTGGGCCAAGACCGCTCTGGCCCGAGTGCACAACCCGCAAGGCAACCCCTCAGCGGTCGTGCCGGCTGCTCACCTAGACGGGCCGTGGCCAGTGGCCCGGGTCGTCGACGGCGACACCATCGTCGTGGCTCGAGCTGGCAAGAAGATCAAGATCCGACTCATCGGGATCGACACTCCCGAGACCGTGAAACCCGGCACCCCGGTCCAGTGCTACGGCCGCCAAGCGTCGGCGTTCGCTAAGACCCGGCTGACGGGACGCAAGGTGTGGCTCGAGTCAGACCCCGTCGCCGGGCACCTCGACAAGTACGGGCGAACCCTCGCCTACGTCTGGCTGAGCAACACCGACAGCTTCAACGCCGACGCCCTCTCCGGTGGCTATGCCCGCGAATACACCTACCGGCGTCAGGCCTACCGCCACCGTGCTGACTTCCTCGCCTTCGAGGCCCACGCTCAGCGACTGCACCGAGGGTTGTGGGCCGCCTGCCCCAAGCCCTGACTCAGACAGCGCCTCGGAGGGACAACCGACCACGCAGCCTCCCTCCGAGGCGCCTCCATCGCCATCAGGAGGACAGCGATGACCATCAACCAGCTCACGGCGCTCACCAGTGACGCCAGCAGCCCGACGACACCCAGTGCGCCCATCGCCTACGGCGTTCTCATCCGCGAACACTGCGCTGCGACGCAACCCTCTGGGCAGCGGCTGACAGCAGCTGCGCCGATCACGTGTGACGTGCTCACCTACCTCGCCGGCGAGGAGCTCGTCGAGAGCGTCTCCCAGCTGGGCACCGCTCACGAACTCGCCGCCATTCACGCCCAGCGATGGGCTCACGAGGGTCATCGCGTCGTCTGGGTTCAGCTCAGCCCCGTCGACGCCGTCCTCTACATCGACCCGAGCAGCGACTCCTCAGCCGAGTGGGCCGGGCACGCCCGACGCGCGGCGTAGACGTCTCTGACAGTCAGCTGCACGTCCCCTGCATCTCGCTCGTGCCCTCGTCCTGAGCAGGCCCTCACCGAGACGCATGCGCCCAGCCCGCACATGACCGTTCGCCCGCCGGACTCGCGGGCTCTTAACTTGGCGACGACGGCTCTCCGCCGGGCGCCCCCACATGAAAGGCGGTTCGCGCCCGTGGCGCAGATCTGCTACTCGCCGAAGCGGTTCGCTCCAGCACACCAAGACCTCATCGACCACGCCAATGCCATCTGCAACGAGTACGCCGCGCAGAACCTCGTCCTGACCCTGCGCCAGGTCTATTACCAGTTCGTCGCCCGTGGCTTGCTTCCCAACAAGCAGTCCGAATACAAGCGTCTCGGCTCGATCCTGGGTGACGCCCGCATGGCCGGCGCGATGGATTGGGACTTCCTCATCGACCGGACCCGCAACGTCGTCAGCCC
>CAXSDR010000043.1:0-28541 GCA_964236445.1 uncultured Motilibacteraceae bacterium
ATTCCACCTCGGGTGCGTGCTGAGCCGGCTGCTGGACGCAGAGCTGTCGGGAGCGGAGGCTGCGAACCTAGCGAGTCGGCGCAGCCCAGGGCAATGCGGGTCATCCCGAGGCTGTCCGCAGGACGGCCAACGAGGCCGCGATCGCGGCCGCCGCGAGCGCCGGATCCGACGCACCGGTGATGGGTCGCCCGATCACCAGCAGGTCGGCGCCGTCGGCCACCGCCTGCTGCGGCGTGGCGACGCGCGCCTGGTCAGCGGCGTCGGCGCCGGCGGGGCGCACCCCTGGCGTGACCAGCACGATGTCGGCCCCCACCTCCGCGCGCACCGCCGCGACCTCCCTCGGTGAGCACACCAGCGCCCCGGCACCAGCTCCCACAGCGAGCACGGCCAACCGGCGTACGGCGTCGATGGGCGTGCCGATCACCCCCACCGAGGTCAGCGCGGCAGCGTCGAGACTCGTCAGGACGGTCACCGCGGTGATGCGCCCGTCGGGCAGCTCGTCGGCCGCGGCGCGCACCATCGCCGCCCCGCCGCCGGCGTGCACGGTGACGTAGTCGGGTCGCAGCGCCCTGATCGAGCGCACCGCGCCGGCGACAGTGTTGGGGATGTCGTGCAGCTTGAGGTCGAGGAAGATCTCCCGGCCGCCGCTCGCCTCGCGGACCTGGTGGACCGCTGCGACCCCGTCGCGCAGATAGAGCTCCAGACCGACCTTCAGGGTCTGGACGTGCGGCCCGACGGCACGCGCCCAGGACAGCGCCGTCGCCAGGTCCGGGGCGTCGAGGGCGACGGCGACCGGTGCCGATCGTGCGTCGTCGGGGGTGTTCACGAGGTCTCCTGGGCGATGTCGGCGATGTCGGCGGTGTCGGCGGTGTCGGTCGCGGGTGGCTGCTTCTCGGGGGCCGGCGCGTCGTCGGCCGGCGCGTCCTGCGTCATCGCCGCGGCGACCGTGCGGTCGCGCGCACCGTGGGCGATGCCGACCACGTCCTGCAGGCGGCTGAACCCACGTGCGGCCAGCTCCTGGCGCAGTTCGACGAGGACCCGCATCGGCGCACCGGGGTCATGGAACACCACGGTGCCGACCGACACGGCGCTCGCGCCGGCGGCCAGCAGCTCGAGGGCGTCCATGCCGGTGCGTACGCCGCCGACCCCGAGGATCGGGACCTCCGGCAGCGCGGCGTGCACCTGCCAGACGCAGCGCACGGCGACGGGCCGGATCGCCGGGCCGGACAGCCCTCCGGTGACACCGCCGAGCATCGGCCGCAGCGTTGCGGGGTCGATCACCAGCCCCAGGAGGGTGTTGATCATCGTCAGCCCGTCGGCCCCGGCGGCCACGCAGGCCTCGGCGATCGTGACGATGCTGGTGACGTCGGGCGAGAGCTTGGCCAGCACCGGGACCGCCGGGTTCGAGCTGCGCTTCACTGCCGCGACCACCGACTCAGACGCCGTCGGGTCGCATGCGAACACCAGCCCGCGGTTCTCGACGTTGGGGCAGGAGATGTTGACCTCGATGGCGGCGACAGATCCCTCGGGGGCAGCGCGCAGCCGCCGGGCGACCTCGGCGAACTCCTCGACACTGCCGCCGGCGATCGAGACGATGGTGCGAACCCCGCGCTCAGCGAGCCAGGGGAGGTCACGCTCGAGGAAGACATCGATGCCGGGGCCCTGCAGCCCGATCGAGTTGAGCATGCCGCTGGGCGTCTCGGCCATGCGTGGGGTCGGCCGCCCCGAACGCGGCCGCAGCATCACGCTCTTGGTCACCACGGCGCCGAGGTCGGCGAGGTCGAAGAAGCCGGCGAGCTCGCGACCGTTCGCCGCGCAGCCCGACGCCGTCGCCACCGGGTTGGGCAGCTCGAGCCACGCCAGCGAGGTGCGCATGTCCACCGGCGCGGCAGGGGCCGGCGCGGCAGGCTCGATGGTGCGCACGCTGAATCCCGTCACGGCCGTGCCTGCAGCGGCTCGGCTTGCGGAGCGCCGTGGGTGTCGGCCGGCACGGTCCCGACGTCGCCCCACCGCACAGCGTCCCCGCGGAAGATCGGCCCCTCGGTGCACGAGCGCACCATGCGCGTCACGCCGTCGTCCCCGACAACCGGCAGGACGCAGGTCATGCAGACCCCGATGCCGCACGCCATCGCCTCTTCCACGGCGACCTGCGAGGCGACGCCGTGCTCGGTCGCGATCTCGGACACCGCGCGCAGCATCCCCATCGGCCCGCAGGCATAGACGACCTCGGTGCCGGCGCGGGCGAACAGCGCCGGCAGCACGTCGCTGACCCTGCCACGGACGCCGGCCGAACCGTCGTCGGTCGTGATGGCGACGTGATCGGCCATCCGCTTGGCGTCCAGGGCGCCGAACAGCCGGTCCTCGCTCGCGGCACCGAGCACGAAGTCGACCCGGCAACCACGCTTGCGCAGTGCCTCACCGAGGCTCAACAGCGGCGCGCTGCCGTAGCCGCCGCCGACGAGCGTGCAGCTCACCGGCTCGCGCGGCAGCGAGAACGGCCGCCCGAGCGGACCCACGATGTCGACGAGGTCGTGCGGCCGGCGCGACGCGAGCCACGCCGTGCCGGCCCCGTGCACGGACAGCACGATCTCGACGGTGCCGCCGTAGATTCCACGCTCCTGGACGCGGTAGATCGAGAACGAGCGTCGCAGCAGCATGCTCGACGCCGGGCCACCGACCGCCAGCGCGACGAAGTGACCGGGCCTGGTGTGCTCGGCGATGCCCGGCGCGACCAGCGTCACGGCGACGTAGGCGCCCACCCGCCGGGTCGAGAGCACCTCACCTTTCACCTGGAGCGCCACGTCAGCGCCCCCAGCCGATGTGCATGGCCTCGGCGTGGTCCTGCAGCGAGCGCACGCCGATGTCGCCGCGCGCCATCGCCTCGATGCCCTGCACGGCCGCCGCCAGCTCCTGCACGGTCGTGATGATCGGGCGGCTCATCGCGACGGCCGCATGGCGGATCTCGTAGCCGTCGGCCCGGGCCGCCCGACCGGTCGGCGTGTTGACGACCATGTCGACCTCGCCGGCCAGGATGCGGTCGACGATCGTCGGTTCGCCGTCCTCGCCTCGACCCGCGCTGTGCTTGCGTACGACCGTGGCCGTCACCCCCTGTCGCGCCAGGACCGCCGCGGTGCCCTCGGTGGCCAGCAGCTCGAACCCCATGTCGGCGAGCCGTTTGGCCGGGAAGACCATCGCGCGCTTGTCGCGGTTCGCGACGCTGACGAAAACCCGTCCCTTCGACGGCAGCCCGCCGAAGGCCGCCGCCTGAGCCTTCGCGAAGGCGGTCCCGAACGTCGCGTCGATGCCCATCACCTCGCCCGTCGAGCGCATCTCCGGACCGAGCACCGAGTCGACGTAGCGCCCCTCGACCGTGCGGAACCGCGAGAAGGGCAGCACGGCCTCCTTGACCGAGATCGGCACCCCCAGCGGGAGGTCGCCGCCATCGCCCGAGGGCGGCAGCAAGCCCTCGACGCGGAGCTCGGCGATGCTCGCGCCCAGCATCACGCGCGCCGCGGCCTTGGCGAGCGGGACGGCGGTCGCCTTCGACACGAACGGCGCTGTGCGCGACGCCCGGGGGTTGGCCTCGAGGACGTAGAGCACGTCGGAGGCGAGCGCGAACTGGATGTTGAGCAGGCCTCGTACGCCGACGCCGCGGGCGATCGCCTCCGTCGAGGTGCGTACGCGCACCAGCTCGTCACGGCCCAGGGTGATCGGCGGCAGGACGCACGCGGAGTCCCCGGAGTGGATGCCTGCCTCCTCGATGTGCTCCATGATCCCGCCCAGATAGAGCTCCTCGCCGTCGAAGATCGCATCGACGTCGATCTCGACGGCGTCGTCGAGGAAGCGGTCGACCAGCACGGGGTGCTCGGGGGTCACGGAGCCGGCGACGGCACGGAACCACTCGGCCAGCTCCTCGGTGTCGTGCACTATCTGCATGCCGCGACCGCCGAGCACGTAGGACGGGCGCACCAGCACGGGGTAGCCGATGTCGTCGGCCACCGTCGTCGCCTGCTCGAACGTCGTCGCGATGCCGTGCTTGGGCGAGGGCAGTCCGGCCGCGGCCAGGACCTGGCCGAAGGCTCCCCGGTCCTCAGCGAGATGGATTGCCGACGGGGACGTCCCCACGATCGGGACCCCGGCGTCCTCGAGGGCCTTGGCGAGCCCGAGAGGCGTCTGGCCCCCGAGCTGGACGATGACGCCGACGACCGGCCCGGCACGGCGTTCGGCCGCGACCACCTCGAGCACGTCCTCGAGCGTCAGGGGTTCGAAATAGAGCCGGTCGCTGGTGTCGTAGTCGGTGGACACCGTCTCGGGGTTGCAGTTCACCATGACGGTCTCGTAGCCGGCGTCGCGCAGCGCGTAGGACGCGTGCACGCACGAGTAGTCGAACTCCACGCCCTGCCCGATGCGGTTGGGCCCGCTGCCGAGGATGAGCACGGCCGGCTTCTCGCGCGGCTCGACCTCGTCCTCCTCGTCATAGCTGGAGTAGTGGTAGGGAGTCTTCGCCGAGAACTCGGCGGCGCAGGTGTCGACGGTCTTGAAGACCGGCCGGATGCCGAGGGCGTGCCTGACGCCGCGGACCACGGACTCGGGCATGGCGCGCAGCTCGCCGATCTGCACGTCGGAGAAGCCATGGGTCTTGGCGTGGCGCAGCAGGTCGGCGGTCAGCTCGGGAGCTGCGGCGACGTCGTGCGCGACTTCTTCGATGAGGAGCATCTGGTCGAGGAACCACGGGTCGATGCCGGTGGCAGTGAAGACCTCCTCGACCGTGGCACCCGCGCGCAGGGCCTGCTGCACCGCATTGATGCGGCCGTCGGTCGGGCGGCCCGCTTCGACCAGCAAGGCCGCCCTGTCGCCGGGCTCGCCGCTCCAGCTGAAGCTGGCGTCACGCTTCTCCAGCGAGCGCAGCGCCTTCTGCAGCGCCTCGGGGAACGAGCGCCCGATCGCCATCGCCTCGCCCACCGACTTCATCGTCGTCGTGAGCGTCGAGTCGGCACCGGGGAACTTCTCGAAGGCGAAGCGGGGCACCTTGACGACGACGTAGTCGAGCGTCGGCTCGAAGCTCGCGGGTGTCTCGCGGGTGATGTCGTTGGGGATCTCGTCGAGGGTGTAGCCGATCGCGAGCCTGGCCGCGATCTTGGCGATCGGGAAGCCGGTCGCCTTGCTGGCCAGAGCGCTCGAGCGCGACACCCGCGGGTTCATCTCGATGACGACGACGCGCCCGGTGCTCGGCTCGACGGCGAACTGGATGTTGCAGCCGCCCGTGTCGACGCCCACCTCGCGGATCACCGCGATGGCCTGGTCGCGAAGCACCTGGTATTCGCGGTCGGTCAAGGTCATTGCGGGCGCCACGGTGATCGAGTCACCGGTGTGCACGCCCATGGGGTCGAAGTTCTCGATGCTGCAGACCACGACGACGTTGTCCTTGCGGTCGCGCATCAGCTCGAGCTCGTATTCCTTCCAGCCGAGGATCGACTCCTCGAGGAGGACCTCGGTCGTCGGCGAGAGCTGAAGTCCACTTCCGGCGATGCGGTGCAGGTCGCGCTCGTCGTAGGCCATGCCCGACCCGCTGCCGCCCATCGTGAAGGACGGGCGTACGACGACCGGGTAGCCGAGCTCCGCGACGGCCGCGAGGCACTCGTCCATCGTGTGGCAGATTCGCGAGTCGGCGTAGGAGGCACCGATGGCGTCGAGCACCTGCTTGAACTTCTGCCGGTCCTCACCGCGCTCGATCGCCGCGACGTCGGCGCCGATCAGCTCCACGCCGTAGCGCTCCAGCACACCGGACTCGTGAAGGGCGATCGCGGTGTTGAGCGCGGTCTGACCGCCGAGCGTCGCCAACAGCGCATCGGGGCGCTCCTGCTCGATCACCTTCGTGACGTATTCGGGCGTGATCGGCTCGATGTAGGTCGCGTCGGCGAAGTCGGGGTCGGTCATGATCGTCGCCGGGTTGCTGTTGACGAGAATGACGCGCAGGCCCTCGTCGCGCAGCACCCGGCAGGCCTGCGTGCCGGAGTAGTCGAACTCCGCCGCCTGGCCGATGACGATCGGGCCCGACCCGATGACGAGAACGCTGGAGATGTCGTCGCGGCGCGGCACTAGGAGCGACCCTTCTGATCGGACGTGCTGGTCATCAGGTCGGAGAACCTGTCGAAGAGGTGCTCGGCGTCGTGGGGCCCTGCCGTCGCCTCGGGGTGGTATTGCACGGAGAATGCGGGCACGTCCATGCAGCGCAGGCCCTCGACGACGCCGTCGTTGAGCGACACGTGCGACACCGCGACACGGCCGAACTCGGTGTCGGTCACGGCGTCGATGCCGGCCTCGGGGGCGGCGACGGCAAACCCGTGGTTCTGCGCGGTGATCTCGACGCGGCCGGTGGTGCGGTCCATGACGGGCTGGTTGAGTCCCCGGTGCCCGTAGCGCAGCTTGTAGGTGCCCAGGCCGAGCGCGCGGCCGAGGATCTGGTTGCCGAAGCAGATGCCGAACATCGGCAGGCCGCGGCTCAGTGCGCCGCGGACCACCTCGACCGGACCATCGGTCGTCGCCGGGTCCCCCGGGCCGTTGCTGACGAACAACCCGTCGGGGGCGATCGCCATGACGTCCTCGATCGTGCTGGTGGCGGGCAGCACGTGCACCTCCATGCCTCGCTCTGCCATGCGCCGCGGCGTGGCCGACTTGACGCCGAGGTCGAGGCAGGCGACGCGTGACGTCATGCGACCGACGGCCGGGACGACGTAGGCCTCCGCGGTGGTGACCTCGTGGGCGAGATCGGCGCCCACCATGGGCGGGCTCTCGAGCACGCGCTTCAGCAGGGCTGCGGGGTCGGTCTCGACGCTCGACAGGCCCACACGCATGGCGCCTCGCTCGCGCAGGTGCCGGGTCAGCGCGCGCGTGTCCACGCCGCCGACCCCCACAACGCCGTAGGTGCGCAGCTCGTCGTCGAGCGAGCGTTCAGAACGCCACGACGACACCCGGCGCGCGGGGTTGCGTACGACGAAGCCGGCGACCCAGATGCGCCTGGACTCGCGGTCTTCGTCGTTGATGCCGGTGTTGCCGATGTGCGGGGCGGTCATCACGACGACCTGGCGGTGGTAGGAGGGGTCGGTCAGCGTCTCCTGATAGCCGGTCATGCCCGTGCTGAACACGGCCTCCCCGAAGATCTCGCCCTGCGCCCCGAACGAGGAGCCGCGGAACGTGCGACCGTCCTCGAGCACCAGCAGTGCCGGCCGTGCCGGCTCTCCCGGCCCTGCGGCGTCGTGGGATGTGGGCCGTCTCGTTGCTGGAGCCATCAGCTCCGCACCTCCGTCAAAGCTGTCACTGCGGTCACGAGCGCGTCTCGATTCTGTGGGCTGCGGGGCCGGAACCCGGTGTCGTAGCGGGCGTCGTCGTGCTGCCACGTCACGACGACCAGGCCGCCCTCCTCGACGAACGTGCCGGCCATGCCGCGGTCGAGCCGGACGCCACGCACACTGCCGGCAGGGATGAACAGGTCACCGCGACCCGGTCGCGCGAGCAGGACGCCCGACGTCGTCACGAGCAGGTCGGCGGGCCCGCGCACACCGAGCCCGTGGGCGTGGACGCGGGCGAGCCAGTCCCCCGCCAGGGTGGTGGCGACGTAGGACCCCTCGGCTCGGGCACGCACGGCGCCCAGCGCGTGGGCGGGAGGCACGGGCGCGAGCACGAAGGCCGACTGCTCGGAGGTCCGGCGTCGGCGCCAGGAGCGCCACATGAGCAGATAGACCACGGCCAGCACGGCCAGCACGGCGGCCGTCAGCAGGAGCCGCTCACCCACCTGGGTGACGCGTTGCTGCGTGCGAGCGACGCCAGAACTCGAAATCCCTGAAGCGCAAATCGCCGAACGGAGCAACAGCGAACTCGGCGTCATGCGATTGCGCCGTCGAGCACGGTCGGGCGACCTCGCAGGAAGGTCGCAACGACGCGACCCGGGAGCGTACGCCCGTGGTAGGGGTTGTTGGTGCTCAGTGACGCAGTGCTCGACCTGTCGACCATTGAGCGGGCCGCCGAGTCGTGCAGCATGACGTTCGCGGGCGCGCCCACCACGAGGCCGCGGCCCTGAGACGCAAGCCGACCGATGTGCGCGGGGCGCGTCGAGGTGCGGTCGGCCACGCCTGCCCAGTCGAGCAGGCCGGTGTCGACCAAGGTCTCCTGCACGATGCGCAGCGCCGTCTCGAGCCCGACCATGCCGGGCATGGCGAACGCCCACTCGCACTGCTTGTCCTCGCTGGCATGAGGGGCGTGATCGGTGGCGATCGCGTCGATCGTCCCGTCGGCCACAGCGAGGCGCAGCGCCTCGACGTCGGACGTGGAGCGCAGCGGGGGGTTCACCTTGAACACGGGGTCGTAGCTCGAGACCAGCGTGTCGTCGAGCAGCAGGTGGTGCGGGGTGACCTCGGCCGTCACGTCGACGCCACGGGCCTTCGCCCAGCGCAGGATCTCGACCGTGCCCGCCGTGCTCACGTGGCAGACGTGCAGCCGGCTCCCGACGTGCTGGGCCAGCAGGACGTCGCGGGCGACGATCGCCTCCTCGGCCACCGCCGGCCACCCCGTCAGGCCGAGCAGGCCCGAGAGGGCGCCCTCGTTCATCTGCGCGCCCTCCGTGAGACGCGGTTCCTGCGCGTGCTGGGCGATGACGCCGTCGAAGGCCTTGACGTATTCGAGCGCACGGCGCATCAACACCGCGTCGGAGACGCAGGAACCGTCGTCGGAGAAGACGCGGACGTGAGCGGCCGAGTCGGCCATGGCGCCGAGCTCCGCGAGCCGCTCGCCGCGCAGGCCGACGGTGACCGCACCGACCGGGACGACGTCGCACCAGCCCGCGTCACGCCCGAGCCGCCACACCTGCTCCACGACGCCGGCCGTGTCGGCCACCGGGTCGGTGTTGGCCATGGCGTGCACGGCGGTGAAGCCGCCCAGCGCGGCTGCCCTGGTGCCGGTGTCCACGGTCTCGGCGTCCTCGCGGCCGGGCTCGCGCAGGTGGACGTGCAGGTCGACGAGGCCGGGCAGGGCGATGAGGCCGTCGGCGTCGAGGACGTGCCCCCCGCCCACGTCAGCCGCGCCCGCCGCGACGATGTCGCGGACGATGCCGTCGCGGAGCACCACATCGACGGGGTCGGCGCCCAGCGGGCGGCAGCCACGCAGGATCCACGTCGACGTCGGGCTGGTCGGGTCTGCGGTCATCGAGCCCCTCCCAGGAGCAGATAGAGCACGGCCATGCGCACGCTGACGCCGTTGGAGACCTGCTCGACGATCGTCGAGCGGGCGCAGTCTGCGACCTGAGAGGCGATCTCGACCCCGCGGTTCATCGGACCCGGGTGCATGACGATCGCGTGCTCCGGCAGCAGGGACGCCCGGGCCACGTCGAGGCCGTAACGGCGGCTGTATTCGCGGGCGCTCGGGAAGAACGCGGCGTTCATGCGCTCGCGCTGCACGCGCAGCACCATGGCGACGTCACTCTTGGCGAGCACCGGATCGAGCTCGTAGGACACCGAGCAGGGCCAGGTCTCGACACCGAGCGGCAGCAGGGTGGGCGGCGCGACGAGGGTGACCTCGGCGCCGAGGGTCGCGAGCAGGAGCACGTTGGAGCGCGCCACCCGGCTGTGCAGGACGTCACCCACGATCGTGACGCGTCGGCCGTCGAGCCCGCCGCCCTCGCTGGCGCCGAGGCGCCGGCGCATCGTGAACGCGTCGAGCAGGGCCTGGGTCGGATGCTCGTGGGTTCCGTCGCCGGCGTTGACGACGCTGCCCTGGGTCCAGCCGGAGCCGGCCAGCTGGTGCGCTGCGCCGCTCGCCGAGTGCCGCAGCACGATCGCGTCAGCGCCCATGGCCTCGAGGGTCAGCGCGGTGTCTTTGAGGCTCTCGCCCTTGGACACGCTCGAGCCCTTGGCGCTGAACGTGATGACGTCGGCCGACAACCGCTTCGCAGCCGCCTCGAAGGAGATGCGCGTGCGGGTGGAGTCCTCGAAGAACAGGTTGACGACGGTGCGGCCGCGCAGCGTCGGGAGCTTCTTGACCTCACGCTGGGAGACGGCCGCCATCTCTCCGGCCGTGTCGAGCAGGAGCAGCGCGTCGGAGCGGGTCAGGTCGCCGGCTGAGAGCAGGTGCCTCATAGCCGCTCCCCCAGCAGGACCGCGTCCTCGCCGTCGTGCTCCGCCAGGTGGACGCGTACGACCTCGCGCAGCGACGTCGGCAGGTTCTTGCCGACGTAGTCGGCGCGGATGGGCAGCTCGCGGTGGCCGCGGTCGACGAGCACCGCCAGCTGGACCGACCGGGGCCGACCAAGGTCGTCGAGGGCCGTCAGCGCGGCGCGGACGGTGCGACCGCTGAACAGCACGTCGTCCACGAGCACGACCAGCCGGCCGTCGATGCCGCCCTCCGGCACGTCGGTGTGCTCCAGGGCGCGGGCAGGACGTAGCCGGAGGTCGTCGCGGTACATCGTGGTGTCGAGGCTGCCGTGGGGGACGTCGCGACCCTGCACCTCGGAGATGCGGGCGGCGAGCCGGCGGGCCAGTGCCACACCGCGCGTCGGGATGCCGAGCAGGACCAGGTCGTCGGCGCCACGGGTGCGTTCGAGCACCTCGTGCGCGATGCGGGTGAGGGCACGCGAGACGTCAGCAGCGTCGAGCACGGTCCGGTCGGACGGCTCACTGCCGGCGCCCCGCCGCCCCTGGTCGGGGACGGGCATGGGACCTCCTTGCCAGCCTCACAGGACCGGCGTTAAAGGATGTCGGGCAGCGCCGACGCTACCAGCCCTGCACCGCGCGCTCCGCCGACCTCGATGCCCGAACCTCCGCTACGTCGACACCCGCGGCCTGCCGGGGGCCGCGCGACGCGACGCAGCCGGGCGACGACGGATGCCGCCGTCTCGCTCTGGGTGACGTGCGTCACGGCCGCAGATGGCATGACGCACATGACAGGAGCAGCCGCACGTGCAACGGTGACCGACGTGACGCCCGGCCACCCAGAAGAGCAGAGCCACACTGAGGGGACTGTGACTCTGCGTAGATCATCCGTTACTTGGTTTGTGGCCGCAAACGCATGCATCTGGACATCCCGGCATGGTTGCGTGCAAAGTAGCGGCAAAACCGGGCCGGAACACCTAAGTTTCGGCCAGATGAGCGACTACTGTGCGTAGTACCTTGACCGGCCCCCGCGGGGTGCATACCGTCACTCTCGGTCACCAAAGCGGTGACGAGTCCTGGGGGGGATGAACACACATGGCAAGTGATTACGGACGAGCGCTGGGTTCGCGCCTACGCGCGATTCGGACGCAGCAAGGGCTGTCCCTGCACGGTGTCGAAGAGAAGTCCTTGGGCCGCTGGAAGGCGGTCGTCGTCGGTTCCTACGAGCGAGGCGACCGGGCGGTCACGGTGCAGCGGCTGGCTGAGCTGGCCGACTTCTACAGCGTCCCCGTCGCGGAGATGCTGCCCGAAGGATCTCCCGGCGGGGCTCACGAGCCGCCGCCGCGCCTGATCATCGACCTGGAGCGGCTGCAGTCGGTCCCGGCCGAGAAGGCAGGTCCGCTGGCGCGCTACGCCGCCACGATCCAGAGCCAGCGGGGCGACTACAACGGGCGGGTGCTCTCGATCCGCCAGGACGACCTGCGCACGCTCGCGGTCATCTATGACCAGTCGCCCAGCCTGCTGACGGACCAGCTCATCGGGTGGGGCGTGCTCAACGCCGAAGCGCGCCGCGCCGTCGAGGACTAGCCCGGACCAGCCCGGACTAGCCCGCGAAGTCCCCGGCTGGACGCCCGAGCGTCCAGCGCCGCTCTGCCTGAGCTGGTTGACGTCAGGCAGGGTCGGGGGACGGCACGCTGTCCCTGCCGGAGCCCTCCTCGCGGGGAGATGCTTCGCGCAGCGGCAGCAGGCTCGCGAGCACGCCGTTGAGAAAACCGGGTGACTCGTCGGTCGAGAGGTCGCCCGCGAGGGCGAGCGCCTCGGAGATCGCGACCGCAGGTGGGACCTCGGTCTCGTAGAGCAGCTCGTAGGCGGCCAGGCGCAGCAGCGACCGGTCGACGGCGGGCATCCGATCGAGCGTCCAGCCCTCGGCGTATCGCGTGATCAGCTCGTCGATGCGCTCGCGATGGGCGGCGACTCCGTGGACGAGCACGCTGACGTAGGGGTTCATCGGGGACTCGGCCCTGGCCTCGCGGTCGGCCAGACACCGCAGGGGGTCCCCCGACCTCGCGTCGGCCTCGAACAGCACGTCCAGGGCGCGCTTGCGCGCCTTGGTGCGGGTTGTCGCGACCCCTGCAGGCCGCGTCGGGCCCGACGGCACCCCGGTGCCCGGGTCGTCGACCCGGCCCATCTCGGCGCTCAGCCCGTCACGCGGCCGAGGTAGGACCCGTCGCGGGTGTCGACCTTGATCTTCTCGCCCGGCGTCAGGAACAGCGGGACGGCGATCTCGGCGCCCGTCTCGAGCCGCGCGGGCTTGGTGCCACCGGTCGACCGGTCGCCCTGCAGGCCGGGCTCGGTGTATTCGATGACCAGCTCCACCGACGCCGGCATCTCGACGTAGAGCGCCACACCCTCGTGCGTCGCGATCATGGCCTCCTGGTTCTCCAGGAGGTAGTTCGCGGCGTCACCGACGGTGGCCGACGGGACGTTGAGCTGCTCATAGGTGCCGAGATCCATGAAGACGTAGTCGGAGCCGTCCTTGTAGAGGTATTGCATGTCGCGCTTGTCGACGCTGGCGGTCTCGACCTTCACGCCTGCGTTGAACGTGCGGTCGACCACCTTGCCGGACAGGACGTTCTTGAGCTTGGTGCGCACGAAGGCGCCGCCCTTGCCGGGCTTGACGTGCTGGAACTCGACAACCGCCCACAGCTGGTTGTCCAGGTTGAGCACGAGGCCGTTCTTGAGATCGTTGGTCGTTGCCACTGTGGTGCTGCGCCCTTCGTTCAGCCGAGGACGAGCAGGTCTCTCGTCGTCTTCGTGAGGTGTTCGGGTCTGCGACCGCGAGCGCGTATGAGAACGGTGTCCTCGATGCGGACCCCGCCTCGTCCCGCGAGGTAGACCCCCGGCTCCACGGTCACAGGCGTACGGGGGCGCAGCCTACCCGTGCCG
Organism: uncultured Motilibacteraceae bacterium; assembly: GCA_964236445.1. Taxonomy (GTDB): domain Bacteria; phylum Actinomycetota; class Actinomycetes; order Motilibacterales; family Motilibacteraceae; genus CAXSDR01. The sequence goes on from CAXSDR010000043.1 coordinate 13,086, forward strand.
CTCGGGACCAGCATCGGTGCCTCGTGGACCTCGAGCCCGACGCCGTGGCCGAGACCATGCAGGAACTCCTCCCCGCGGCCGGCCTCGACCACGACCGCGCGGGCCGCGGCGTCGACGTCACGGCACAGCACGCCCTCGAACGCGGCGGCGAGACCGGCATCCTGGGCACGGCGTACGAGCGCGTGAAGCTCGCTCTGCCAGGAAGCCGGAGGGCCCAGGACGCCGGTGCGGGTCGTGTCCGCGCAGTAGCCCTGCCACCGGGCACCGCAGTCGATCGTCAGCAGGTCACCCTGGCGCAGCACGCGGTCCGTGGGGACGTGGTGCGGGATGGCCGAGTGCTCCCCCGCGGCGACGATGCTGGGAAACGCCACGCCGTCGGCGCCGAGCTCCAGGAACCGGCTCTCGAGCCTGCGCGCCACCTCGCGCTCGGTCATGCCGGGCGCCACGGCCGCCAGCGTCTCGGCGAGGGCTCTGTCGGTGACCGCGCACGCGGTGCCCAGCGCTGCCAGCTCGTCGTCGTCCTTGACGATCCGGAGCTCGTCCACGGCGAGCCCCAGACCCAGCACCTCGACGCCGCCCGCGCCTGCGAGCGCCGCCACCAGGCGGCCGTGCTGGGCCATCGTCATCTCGTGGTCCTCCACGCCCACCCGCCGGCAGCCGCGCTCGCGCACCAGGGCTGCGAACGCCGCCAGCACGTCGCGGTCCAGCAGCAGGGCGAGGTCGGGCGCCACCGCCTGCGCGATGTCGCGGTAGCGCCCGTCCGTGACGAGGACGTCATCCGCAGCCGAGCGTCCGTCGAGGAACAGGCCCGCGTTCGAGGACACGAGCCCGCTGAGGTAGGTGACGTTGACGCCACGGGTGAGCAGAACCGCGTCGAGGTCACCCGACCGGGCCGTTTCGCGTAGCAGCTGGCGTCGGCGGGCGGTTCGTGCGGTCACCGGCCCACCGTACCCAGGCACCGTCACCCGTTCGGCGCACGCAAGGGGCGGTGTCAACGGGCCGATCACCCTGGGGAACGGGGGCGCTCCGGCCTCCTGCACTGGAGGCACACATCGTGAAGCATCTGCGCAGCACCGCTCTGGCGCTGACGACGGTGGTGAGCACCGCCATCGGCGGCATCGGCTTGTTCGCCGACAGCGCCACCGCTGGTAGCGCCACCGTCGCGTCGCCGTTCAGCGCGACGTCCGTCCCCGTGATCGCCGGCCCCGCCGACGACACCAAGGTGGTCCTCAAGGACGTCGTGCTCGACTGGGCACCCCTGCGTGGTGCGACGTCGTATCGCGTGCAGGTGAGCACCTCGGACGACTGGTCCGACGTGCCGGTCCTCGACAAGACCGTGACCTCCTCCGAGCTCACGCTGCCGGTCGACCTGCCGCACGCCAGCTACTTCTGGCGCGTCCGGGGGCTCGACGCCGGCACGAATCGCAGCCCGTGGTCCGCCACCCGTGCCTTCAACCGCGGCTGGAAGGCGCGCTCCGCGCCGGTGCAGCCCGTCGGCGCGTGGGCGGGTGACCAGGTCGGCCGCTTCATCTGGACGCCGGTCCCCGGTGCCTCGTTCTACGAGCTCCAGATCAGCGCCTCAGCGACCTTCAGCACGAACGGCGCCACGGTGCAGGGCAAGGCGCCCATCGACACCTGCTTCACGATCCACACCACCGTCACTCCGGCACACAGCGCGGCCGACAGCCTGTCCAAGGGGGTCGGAGACTGCTTCTTCACCAAGAACACCTTCTGGGACGGCGCGACCTACTACTGGCGCGTACGCGCTCACGACGGCACGGGCACAGCCGGAACCTGGGTGACCGGCGGGGTGAGCGCGAACGGCCTGTCGCCCCTCGCACCCGGCACCGAAGAGAACCAGCTCGTCAGCGCGTGCCCGCAGACAGCAGTCAGCAGCTCGGCGGCTCCGACGTTCGGCCAGGGACGCCCGTCACCCTCACCGAGCGCATCCGCATCGGCATCTGACTCGGCCTCGGCGTCGGCCTCGGCCTCGGCCTCGGCGTCGGCCTCTGCGTCGGCCTCGGCGTCTGCTTCTGCTTCTGACTCTGCCTCCGCGTCTGCGTCTGCCTCCTCGACCGACGCCGCGCCCGGGGGTGGCAGCTGCATTCCGTCCACCACCTCCGAGGCGAGTCTCTGGTCCGCCACGACGGCGTTCTCCATGCCGGTCGGAGCGTTCACCGGAACGAAGGCCGCCGTGGGCTCCCTGCCGACACCACCTGCGGTCGGGCTCGTCGACGGTGGCTGCCTCAACGGCGTCTGCTCCGACACCCCGACGCTCACGTGGTCGCCGATCGCCGGTGCCACCTGGTATCGCGTGGTGCTGTTCCTCGACGAGACCGATGACGGCGAACCGTCGAACATCGTGCGCGAGTGGGAGACACCGTTCACGACCTACACCCCGATCGAGTCGCTTCCGGACTACACCGGCGGCACGGGCTACCACTTCGGGATCCAGCCGTGCACGAACACCGCCTGCGTGACCGACGTCGCGGAGACGAGCGTGCGGCTGCGGTCACGTCCGGTCAGCGCCATCGCCCCGGCGGACAACACGACGCTGACGAGCGACGAGGTCGTGCTGGACTGGGACGACTATCTCGCCTCGGGCACCGGCAAGGACACCCGCGAGGCGCGTCAGTACAACGTCGAGGTGTCGACGAGCGCCGACTTCGACGACGTCGTGGACTCGGCGACCGTCGACGCATCGCGCTATGTCGCTGCCGACAAGAGCTACGCCAACGGCACCTACTACTGGCGCGTGCAGAGCACGGACGAGAGTGGGCACTTCGGCGCCTGGTCGCAGGCCCGCTCCTTCACCCGCGACAACACCCCCGCCACGGTCACCCTCTCGCTCAAGGACGGCTTCGACCTCAGCGCTCCGCTGGTCCTCACGTTCAGCGAGGCCGTTCGGGGTGTCAGCAAGTCCACGGTGCGCGTCCAGGCCCTCAGCAGCGGAGCAGCGGTCGCGGGTGTGTGGTCCGGCAGCGGTGTCAGCTGGCGCTTCATCCCCTCGAACGGCTGGGTGACGGGTGAGACGTACGCCGTCGCCGTCCTCGACGGTGTCGTGGACAGCGTGGGTACGCCGGCGGCAGCATTCGCCGCCTCGGTGCGCGCTGCCACGGTGGCCGACACGATGGGCCGCGGCGTGAGCCGCAGCGGCGCGTCGGGCTGGGCAGCCCGCAACGCCTCCGACGCGGTGGGCAGGTCCTACGCACTGACGGTGAAGCCCACGGCGGCGCGGCGCTCCACCATGAAGGCGTCCGTCGTCGGCAAGTCCGTCAAGCTCTACGCCTGCCGGAGCCCGCGTTCAGGCAAGGTCGCGATCTCCCTCGACGGGCAGGCGCTGAGCACCATCGACCTCTACCGCCACTACAGCGGCTGCGGCCTGGTGCTGCTCAAGGCGGTTCCCGCGGGGGCGCACACGGTGACGATCACCGCGCTCGGCAGCAAGAACAAGGCATCGAAGGGCACAGCGGTCGGGATCGACGCGATCGTGACCACCTGACGGTCTTCACGGACCGACGCAGGCCCGTGCCCTCCGGGGGCCGGGCCTGCGTCGTGTCGGGAACCGGAGCGTCAGCCCAGCAACGTGGCGATCGCCTGCAGCGCGAGACGGTAGGAGTCGATGCCGAACCCGGCGATGGTGCCGGTCGCGACTGCCGCCACCACGCTGATGTGTCGGAACTCCTCGCGCGCCGCCGGGTTGGTCAGGTGCACCTCGATGAGCGGCGCCCTGCCCGACAGCTGGGCGCAGGCGTCGCGCAGCGCGTAGGAGTAGTGGGTGAACGCAGCGGGGTTGAGCACCACCGGCGTCGCCGAGTCGGCGGCCTCGTGCAGCCAGTGCACCAGCTGCGTCTCGTCGTCGGTCTGACGCACGTCGGTGGACAGCCCCAGTGCGGCTCCGGCTCGCCGGCACTGCTCGACAAGGTCGTCGAAGGAGGCGGAGCCGTAGACCTCGGGCTCGCGGCTCCCGAGCCGCCCGAGGTTGGGACCGTTCAGCACCAGCACGACCGTCACACCACCACCTCGCCGTAGGCCGCGACCAGCAGCGACGGGTCTGGGCCCTCGAGCCGCCCGGGCCGCGCGACGTCGTCGAGCACGATGAACCGCAGGACGTTGCCCCGGGACTTCTTGTCGATGCGCATGGCGTCGAGCAGCTTGGGCCAGGAGTCCTCGCCACCGTTGTAGGTGACGGGCAGGCCCACGGAGGTCAGGATCTCGCGATGCCGCTGCACGACGGCGTCGGGCAGCCTGCCGGCGAGTCGCGCCAGCTCGGCGGCGAACACCATCCCCACCGACACCGCCGCACCGTGGCGCCACTGGTAGCGCTCGGCGCGCTCGATCGCATGTCCCAGCGTGTGCCCGTAGTTGAGGAACTCGCGGTCTCCCGACTCGCGCAGGTCGTTCGACACCACCCTCGCCTTGACCGCGACCGCGCGCTCCACGAGCTCGAGAGTCGCTGCTCCGTCAGGCGAGCACGCGGCCTCGGGGTCGTCCTCGACGAGCTCGAGGATCCTCGGGTCGGCAATGAACCCGCACTTGACCACCTCTGCCAGACCGGAGACGTAGTCGTGGCGCGGCAGGGTCGTCAGCGCGCCCAGGTCGCACAGCACTCCGGCCGGCGGATAGAAGCTGCCGACGAGGTTCTTGCCCTCGGCCGTGTTGATGCCCGTCTTGCCACCGACCGCGGCGTCGACCATGCCGAGCAGCGTGGTCGGCACCTGCACCAGGCGTACGCCGCGCAGCCAGGTCGCCGCGACGAAGCCGGCGACGTCGGTCGTCGACCCGCCGCCGACTCCCACCACCGCGTCGGAGCGGGTGAAGCCGGAGCGCCCGAGCACCTCCCAGCAGAAAGCCGCCACCTGGGCGGTCTTGGCCTCCTCGCCGTCCGGGATCTCGATGACGATGGCCTCGAAGCCCTGGGCGGCCAGGTCGTCACGCACCTGCTCCCCCGTGGTGCGCAGCGCCCGCGGATGGACCACCGCGACGCGCTGGGCGCCGTGCAGCAGGGCGGCGAGCTCGCCCAGCAGCCCGGTGCCGATGACCACGTCGTAGGGCGCGGCTCCGGTGACGCCGACGGTGCGCGTGCGCGACGTCATGGGCGCACCAGCGCGAGCACCTCGGCGGCGATGTCGTCCGGTGTCCTGCCGTCGGTGCTGACCCGCGCCGTCGCAACCTCGTCGTAGAGCGCCCTGCGGGCATCGAGCAGGCGCGACCACTGCTGGCGCGGGTTGCCGAGAAGCAGCGGGCGATCGCGGTTGAACCCCACCCGCCGCGCGGCGTCGGAGATCCCGACCTCGAGCAGGACGACAGGCGCCCCGCACGCCCGCAGTGCGCTGCGACTGCCCTCTGCCAGCACAGCGCCTCCCCCGAGGGCGACGACGACGTCGTCGGCGGCAAGCGCATCGAGCACAGCCGCCGCTTCCAGCTCCCTGAAGTGTGCCTCGCCCTCTTCGACGAAGATCTCGCTGACCGAGACGCCGGCTCGCGACTCGACATCGGCGTCGGTGTCACGCAGCGACAACCCGAGACGGGTTGCCACGAGCGAGCCGATCGTCGTCTTGCCTGCGCCGGGTGGGCCCACAAGGACAAGGACAGGGCTCACCGGAATCGCAGCGCGTCGAGGTAGGACGTCACGTTGCGCCGCGTCTCGGTCAACGAGTCGCCGCCGAACTTCTCCATCACGGCGTCCGCGAGCACGAGCGCGACGACCGCCTCGGCGACGATGGCAGCTGCGGGAACGGCACACACGTCGCTGCGCTGATGGTTGGCTTTCGCCGGCAGGCCCGTCGCCACGTCGACGGTGTCGAGGGCGCGGGGCACGGTGGCGATGGGCTTCATCGCGGCGCGTACGCGCAGCACTTCCCCCGTCGTCATGCCGCCTTCGGTGCCGCCCGCGTGACCGGTGCGTCGCGCGAGCAGCCCGTCGGCGCCCGTCTCGATCTCGTCGTGAGCCGCCGACCCGCGCCGGGCTGCCAGGTCGAACCCGTCACCGACCTCGACGCCCTTGATCGCCTGGATGCCCATGAGCGCACCCGCGAGTCTCGCGTCGATGCGGCGGTCCCAGTGGACGTGGCTGCCGAGACCCGGTGGCAGACCGTGGACGACGACCTCCACGATGCCGCCGAGGGTCTCACCCTCCTTGTGCGCAGCGTCGACCTCCTCGACCATGCGGGCACCCGTCTGCGGGTCGGCGCAGCGCAGCGGGTCGGCATCGATGCGGTCCTCGTCACCCGGCACCGGGACGACGCCGGGCGGCGCAGCGACGGTGCCGACGCGCACCACGTGGCTCATCACGACGGCACCGGTCGCCTGCAGCAGGAGCGCGCGGGCAACGGCTCCGAGGGCGACCCGCGACGCGGTCTCCCGCGCCGAGGCGCGCTCGAGGACCGGCCGTGCGTCGTCGAAGTCGTACTTCTGCATGCCGACCAGGTCGGCGTGCCCGGGCCTGGGACGGGTGAGCGGTGCGTTGCGGGCGAGGGCGGCGAGCTCGTCCTCGGGCACCGGGTCGGCGGCCATCACCTGTTCCCACTTGGGCCACTCGGTGTTGGCGATGCGCACCGCGAAGGGGCCGCCCTGGGTCAGCCCGTGCCGCAGGCCCCCGGCGATCTCGATCTCGTCACGCTCGAACGCCATGCGTGCGCCGCGGCCATAGCCGAGGCGACGCCGGGCGAGGTCATGATCGAGGTCGGCGGTCGTGACTCGGATGCCGGCAGGAAGTCCCTCGAGCACCGCGATGAGTGCGGGCCCGTGTGACTCTCCGGCAGTGATCCATCGCAGCACGGCCGCATCCTCCCACAACGAGGAAGAAGGGCCGCTCCGGCTGGAGCGACCCTTCCTCGTCGTGCGGCTGCCGCGCTGCGCAGCAGCGGTTGTGCGGTGCTCAGGAGAACGTGGTCGAAGCCCCTTCGCACATATCGAACTTCTGCGTGCCGTGGGAGAACGATCCGCAGGTCCCACCCTCGAGCCGCAGGACGGAGAAAGCGGTGTCGAGCGAGGCGCCGGGCGCGGCCGTGACGGAGAGCCCGTTGACGAGCACGGTGACCGACGAGTCGTCGCTGGCGACAGCGACGACCTTGAACGTCGTCACACCTGCGGGCACGGTGCCCGGAATGGTGCCGGGCACTGTGCCGGGGACGGTCGGCACGGTTCCGGGCACGGTTCCCGGCACGGTCGGGACGACGGGGGTGGTCGGGACGGTGCCCGTACCTGTTCCTGTGCCCGTACCCGGGTTGGTGACGACGGGGGCCGTCACCACCGGTGCCGTGACCGGCGAGGCGGGTCCCGGCGCGTTGGGCAGCTGGGAGATGAACGGGTTGCGGCCGCCACCGGCGTCGACCACGGCGACGTCAGGTGCTGACGCTGACGGGCTGGCGCTCGCCTTGGGGACTGCATGACGGGCCGAGGGCACCGGGGCACCGAGGCTGCTGCTGTCGTCGCCCGAGGTGAGGAGCCAGGCGGCAGCGCCCAGGGCGACAGCGGTGACGAGGACCCCCACCCCGGCCAACAGCTTCTTGTTCGGACCGGTCGAGGGGGCGTCGTAGGCGGATGCACCAGAACCTGCGAAGGGGAAGTTCCTGTCGCTCATCACGATCTCCTAGTTGACGGCGGCAGCAGGCGATGTTGCCTCGGCCGCCTTGGTCGTGGTGCCGGTGGCCGTCGTGCCGCCGACGGCCGGGACCGGAGCTCCGGTCAGGAAAACACGACCGATGATGCTGGCCGTCACGTCGCCGCCGGCTTTCGCCGCGGTGCCGGCTGCAGCGTCGCCCTGGGCACTGGTGAGGTCGAGCGATGTCACGAGGAAGACGCGCTGCAGGCTCTCCAGTCGCGACATGAACGTCTCGACCGCGAAGTAGTCGCCGGTCACCGACAGGTTGAGTCCGATCTGCTGCAGGCCCGAGCTGTCGGGCACGACCGCGGTCGAGCCGGTGGTGAGCGGACTCGGGGTTGTCGGCACGACCGAGGTCAGTTTCACGCCGGCCTTGGCCGCCTCGGCTGTCAGGGACCGCACCAGGCTCGGCAGAGCCGGGTTGTCGGGCACACGGTCCTTGAACTTCGCGATCACCGCTCGCTGCGCGGGCAGGTCGACGGCCATGGCGCGGAGCAGGTCGATGTCACTCTTCGTCGCCACGTTGGTCGAGTCCTGCGCCGTCTTCTGCACCTTGAGCGCCGACGTGTCGGAACGCTGCGGCGAGAGGAGCAGGAACCACGAGGCGATGACGATCAGCACGCTGACCAGCACGGCGCCGACCGCCCACTTGGAGGTCTGGTTCATCGTCAGTTACCCGCCTTCGCGGTGGTGTAGCGGTGGGAGAGCGCGGCCGGCGTCAGCGACGCTGTTGCGGCGAACGTGACACTCGCCGGGTCGCCGCCCGTGCTGGCACCGCTCGAGGTCGAGTTGGAGAAGTAGGGCGAGGTCACACCGCTCTCGCTCGCCAAGGCGTCCAGCCAGGCGGCCACGTCGTTGTGCGCGACCCCTTTGCCGCCGAACGTCAGCGAGCCGACGGAAGCTGCCGCTGGGGCTGCACCCGGGGCGACGGGAGTCGTCGCGCCGGTGAGATCGAGGTGCATGGTTGTCAGCCAGACGCGCTTGGGCACGATCAGCGCCAGGTCGTTGAGGACGAACGACGTCCGCACCTCACCGCCCATCGCGGTGGCCAGCTGCGACGTCGTGGCGGCCGCGGCCGCGTAGACGGGGCGCACGTCGCTGTAGTTGGCCTGCTCGGCGCTCAGTGTCCTGCCCACCGCCTGCGACGCCACCAGGTCGCGGTTCGCGTTCTGGTGGGCCTGGGCGCCGAGCACGTAGGCACCGACGATCAGGGCGCAGACGCCCAGGATGGCGGCACCAAGGCCGAGCTGGACCTTGCGGAACTGTGCCTTCTGCGCGATCTCGGGCGGCAGGAGGTTGACCCGCGGCATGGTCCGGGAGCGGACCGCAGTCAGGGTGTTCATCACGCGGCTCCTAGTGCGAGACCGACCGGGACGGCAGCCACGGGGGCGACGAAGTCGAGCTGTTCGGCACTGAGCTCCGTGTTGCCGAGCAGCATCCCCACGAGGGGACTCGCCTGCACGACCGGAAGCCGCGTCGCGGCACCGAGCCGCTCCGCCAGTCCGGCGAGGCGTGAGCCTCCGCCGCTGATGGCGAGCGAGCTGATCGGCGACGAGCCGCTGCTCGCCGTGTAGTAGTCGAGGGACCCACGGATCTCATCGACGAACGCTGCCATCGCGAAGTCAACGACGCGGCGAGCCTTCTCGACCTCGGGGTCCTCCTCGCCCTCATAGGAGAGCTGCTGCTTCACTGCTTCGGCAGCTTCGTAAGGCAGGCCCAGCCGGTCGGCGAGCGACTCTGTGACGTGCTGGCCACCCATGAGCAGGATGCGGACGAAGCGCGGCACCCCGCCCTCGTGCACGAGGATGTTCGTCACCCGGGCACCGATGTCGACGAGCGCCTCGACCGGCGGCACCCTGTCGGGGGTGACCTCCGCCTGACCGAGCGATCGCAGGACCGCGAACGGTGTCAGGTCGACGCTCACCGGCGTGAGCCCCGCGAGCTGGACCGCGTCCACGACCGCCGCCACCATGGTGCGCGACGCCGCGACCAGCAGGCCACGGATCACGCGATCGCCCGCGGGGGTGATCATCTCCTCGAGGGCGTGGAAGTCGAGGAGCGCCTGGTCGACGGGCATCGGGACGAAGTCCTGCACCTGATATGCCAGCGAGTTCTTGAGCTCCTGATCGGTCATCCAGGGGAGGTCGACCTGGCGGACGATGACCTTCTGGTTGGCGACGCCGACGACGACCTTCTTGCTCGAGAACTTGGTCGACTGCCACAGCTGCGAGATCGCCTGCGCGACCTGGGCCACGTCGACGATCTCGCCGTCTCGGACACCGTCCTTGAGCTCTACCTGACCGAACTGCTCGAGGGTGACCGCGCCTTTGGCGAAGGACACCTCCGCTGCACGCACGGCGGAGGTCCCGATATCGAGACCGATGGCACTACGTCCAGCCACGACGCTCCCTCTCTCAGCCGAAACACATCGGGCGGGTGCGCCCGTCTTGTGCTGTCGAGGAGGTTTCGGCGGAGCCGGTCGCTCTCTTGAGCGTTAAGGCCCAGGTTGTCCAGGGCGATCTGCTCAAGCATCGCTAGGAAATGAACGCGTCCACATAGGCGTCGGCGAGCTGGGAGCCGGCGAGGATCGCGAGCAATGCTCCGATGAGCATGTAGGGGCCGTAGGGGATCATCGTCTTGCGGCCACCGCCTCGGAACAGCAGGACGCAGACCGCACCCACCCCCCCCACGACGAAGCCACCGAAGGCACCCACGAGTAGTGCGCCCCAGCCCAGCCAGCCGAGGAACATGCCGAGGATGCCTGAGAGCTTGACGTCGCCGAATCCCATGCCGGCCGGATAGATGAACCACACGATGAAATAGAACGCGAACAACGCCGCACCGGCGACGGCGGCATGCCAGAGCGGCGTCCAGCTGGTCTCGAGTGCCGCCGCAGCGCAGAGCAGCAACGCGGCGATCGGATAAGACGGCAGCACGATGGCATCGGGCAGGCGCTTGATGTCAAGGTCGATAAGCGCGAGCGCCACTCCGATGGCGCCGAGGAAGAGAAAGGCCGGGAGCTCCCACGAGGCACCGAGCCGCCACGTGAGCAGCCCGAACACGGTAGCGGTCAGTAGCTCCACCATGGGGTAGCGAGCCGAGATGTGCGTGCCGCACGCTCTGCACCGCGCCCGCAGCAGCAGCCAGCCCACAATGGGAATGTTGTCCCGATGCGCGATGGGCACGTCGCAGTTCGGGCAGTGCGATGCCGGCGCAACCACGCTCTCGTGGCGAGGAAGGCGCCAGACCACCACGTTGAGGAATGACCCGACGGCCAGGCCGAGCGCGACGGTGACGGCGGTCAGCAGGATCAGCACGTGAACAACCTAGGACGCGCAAGGCTCCGGATCGAGGTCACTGCGAGATCGCGCTAGTTGCGCTGCTCCGCCACGGCGTTCTTCTTCCAGCGCGCCGACACGGGATCGAGGAAGAAGGGCGGTGACTGCAAGGGGAATCGCGTGTCGTATTGGTAGTCCTTGCAGTAGCCGTTGCCCGAAGTGCAGCTTCCACTGCTCACCGTGCCGACCGTACCGCGAAACTTCTGTCCCAGTGCCCCGTGCAGCGACAGTGTGCCCATGTGCGTGCCGTAAGCCCAGTTCTGCACGATGAACGATCCCTTGATAGCGAGGATCGCGGCGTCGATCTCGAGTGAGCTGACCGGCAGCAGGTTGTTTCCTGATGCGTCGACGGGGTGGTAGACCTGCACGAAGTTGTTGCCGATCAAGCCGAGGACGTCGGTGCTGCCTGGCCCGGTGCCCGAGTTGTAGAGCACGTCGTCGACGATGACGACGTTGTTGGCAGCCCCCACGGTCAGCCGGCCCTTGACCGTGCCGGACACGAAGGCGTCGCCCGCGTCGCAGGTGTAAGTCGTCGTGATGTCGGAAGCCACCGGATAGCCGACGACCCCCGGGGTGCAGGCTCCCGCGGAGTAGTTCGGGTCGGTCGACAACGTCGGCCTCGGCTGCACGAAGATCACGCCGTTCGGGGGCCCGTTGACTGTCTGCGTCCCGGCGCCGAACGGTCCCGTCCCACAGCCGGGGTTCACCACCTTGCTGTAGGGACTGCGCACGTCGTAGGTGCCGTTGCTTCTGAACGTGATTTTGGTCGGACCGGTGTAGAGGCAGCCCGTACCGCCACGTAGGGGATCTGCATATTCCACGAGCTTCTGGTTGTCCGGCGGAAGGACGACCGAACCCGCGTACGACGGAGTCATGCAGCCGGCGCACGTTCCGGGTGCGTAGCTGCCGTCCCACCAGAGGTTCGCTCCTGGGTTGATGTGGGTCACACCCGCTACGACAGGAGCAGAAGCCCAGGACGACTCGACCGCATCCGTGCTTTTGATGCGCACAAAGTTTGCGGAGCCGCCGAGCTTGATCGAGTCGTTGGTGTGCAGCCATCCCGCGAGCGTGTCACCGCCGACGAAGTTGATGTCGGTGCAGACCGAAACATCGTTAAAGAGGTGGGTGGATGCACCTGAGCCAGCGGTCTTCGTGCCCAGCAAATCATCGGTGATGCCGCTGCGACCGGCATAATGATAAATGCCGCATTCGTCCGCGTGGCTCGTTGTGTCGGGCAGCGCGTAGGAGCTGCCGCTGTAAGAAAGGGTCGCCCAACCCGCTTTGTGACTCAATCTATAAACGTCAGGAGCGAACGTCTCGAGATCGGTGTAGTAGATGTACTTCAGGAACGAGTCCTTGGAGAGGTCGGCTGTAATCGTGCGTGTCTCGCCGTTGGTGCGGCCACTGACCCTGACGCGAAGGTTGCCACCTGACACGTCCGGAGACTGGACGACGGAATACTGGAAGCTGCTCGGGCCGACGGACGTCCCGGCCGACGTTCCGGGGATGACCTGCCAGTCCGGCGTCGTTGCCGTCGGCCGTTGACCCGTGACGTAGTAGCTGGGCCGGCCACCTGGGCACGTGCTCGGCGTCCAGTAGGTGTCGCATGAGTTGAGGTGCTGGATGAAGTCGTCCAAGCCTGCCTGAGCCGCTGCCACGGACGCAGCGGCGTCCTGCGTCTGACGGCTCACGGGTAGCTGCCCCGTGACGTAGTAGAGGCCCGCAGTCGCCAGCATGGTCAGCACGAACATCGAGGCGATGACCGAGACCAAGGCGAAGCCGCTCTCACGATCTCCGGGGCGTCCGTGTCGGGTCGGGGTCGTGAGCATGGTGCAGCTCCTGGGTCGCGTCATGTCAGAGGGGCGGCGCTGGTGACGTTGGACAGCGCCACCTGGCTGCGTGCAGTCGTCGCCGGCACGGCCGGGTTGGATGTATAGCTCGCGGACAGCGACAGCGACACCCGGTCGATGCTGGCCAGGTCACCTGCACCAACCGAGCCGTCTGCCTGCAGTGGCACCGCTGCCACCGTCGTTGCATGGCTCAGCGGATCATTCGTTGAGGCAGCGAAGGTGAAGATGGGAGCCGTCAAAGACGCCGGAACGATTCCCCGCGCGATGACCCGCGTCCGCGGAGTCGCGGTGTAGGTCCATGCCGACGCCCCAGCCGTCGTCACCTTCGTCGCGGGCGTCGCGGTTTCCATCAGGCAGACGTCGCGCAGCGCGCACGCCGTCCCGGCGGCACCCGCCACGACGTAGTAGCGCAGCTTCAGTGGGCCGGCGCTCACGGTACCGGTGCCGAGGGTCAGGTCGACCGTCGACAAGTTGGAATAAAACGTGACGTCGTTGCCCGCCGCCGCGACGAACGCCGGGGTGCTGCCGTCGATGCGGATCGCCAGGCGCATCGTCTGCGTGAGCCGGTCGAGACCCTGCCGCACAGAGCTTGTGTTCTCCCCCCGCGTGGTGATGCCACGAAGGGTCCGGATTCCAGCGATCATCGTGGACATCAGGATCAGGCTCACCATGCCCAGAAGCATTGTGCTCACCAGGATCTCGGCGAGAGACATGCCCGAGTCGTCGCGTGAACGCACTCGTCGCATCCGGTTCATCATGGGAGAAGCACCGTTCCAATAACAGGTGCCACCGCGTTGACCGTAACGGTGGGCCAGCCGCCGGGTGGAGGAGAGCTGAGGTCCGGGGTCGTGGCAATCCGCCAGGTGCCGTAGGGCAACGCGACTTTCAGCGCGGGGGGGGCAGCGCCCGTGCTTGCGGCTGTGGTGCCGATCGCGTAGGACTCCTGCACGATGCAAACCGGATCAGCAACGTGGACGGCATAGACCGGCCTCGCGAGCCAAGTGGTCATTGCGCTTTGCTGCACACGAACGTCGACTCCACCGAGGGGGACGATGGTCATTGCGGTCGCGCCCGGTGCGACGTTGACTCCGGCCGGCAGTGCCGCCGGTGCCGAATCAGCGCAGTCCCCGGCAAAGGCGACGTAGCCCGGTGTCGTGAACGGGAACAACGTGGTGGTGACCCGCGGCGAAGCGGCCATGCCTGTCCCGCTCACGCACGGCACGGCAGGCGCGCCGCACTGCTTGAGCCGCTGGGTCGGGAAAAGCGATGGTGACGTCAAGGACAGCGTGAGCGGCAGGCCAGCCGGAGCGGTGTAGGAGTTCGCCGAGGGCGTGGCGTAGGTGTAGGCGAGAAAGCCGCCGCGGTCGTAAGGCACCTCGGCGAGCTTGGTGACGTTGGCAGCGGTCACGCTGTTGCCGGTGACCGTCCACTGGGACGTCGCACCGGGATAGCTTGTGTAGCCAGGTGAGTTGATGGACACGGTGTAGGTGCCGGGCGTGAGGCCGGTGAAGAGAGCGCAGCCGTCTGCTCCGGTGGTCTGTTGCGTACCTACGAGGGTGGCGGGTGGCAACAGCAATGTCACCACGTGACCGGCTGCCGGTTCTCCGCTCGCAAGCTTGAGCGGAACGGCCAGGGAGCCTTTGGTGTTGTCCATGCCGGTGATGGGCAGTGCGACCAGCGTGTCAGCCCGTACGGCGGGGATGCTTCCCATGCGCGACCACGTGGCCGTCACGGTGATGCGCTTGTAAGCGGGTCGACTACCCGCTGCGGCGTCGCACGTGCTCGTCGCCGCACTGACCGGCACGTAGGCCGCATCGGTGATGAGATGGAAGATGGTCGACCGGACGGTCTGGTCGGCCTCGACCCGACCGTCGGGAATGCCGAAGACGTCGGAGTCGCGAAGGGACTCGATGCGGTCGGTCACGAGGTTGGCCGCAACCACGCGGTTGCCGTTGCTGCGCGCGGTGTTCACCGTGAGCAGCAGAGTGGTGAGGACGGCAGAGGCGAGCAGCCCGAGGAGCACGAGGGCGACCAGCACCTCGACCAGCGAGACGCCTGCATCGTCGGCGATTCGTCGCGGACGCAACCTGGGCAAGGAACACCTCATCGTTCTCGGATCCAGCACATCGATGGATTCGGCATCGTGCGAAGCCGACTTGAGCGGCCGACAGCGAGCCGGGAAGCTCTCAGTCGACTTTCAACGACTCAGGGCATTGGCGGCGCGCTGAAGTTGCAGGAGCTGCCGGCAGCCCATGCCGCCGGGACGGTTGGGAAGCTCGTGTTGTTCAGGCCGCCGCTGAGGCTGTCGTAGACGAAGTAGCTGCCGCTGCGGCTCTTGCTGAGAATGCAATAGCCGGTGGCTGCGGTCGCTGTCGCCTTCGTGACCGTCGTGCCGCTGGAGCGGAAGCCGCTGAACTCCCCTGATGCCGGAACGGCGGTGGAGTCGAAGTCCGCATAGGCGACATTGCCGACGAGGTAGGCCTCCTCCATGTTGGCGACGTTGCGGGCGTCGCTCTTGGCCTGAGCGTCCCAGCCCTTCTGGCGCTGACGGAGGAAGACGGGGATGGCGATGGAGGCGAGAATGCCGATGATGATGATGACGACTAGCAGCTCGATGAGCGTGAATCCCGTCTCGTCCTTATGGATGCGTCGGAACATGTGT
>CAXSDR010000044.1:0-27325 GCA_964236445.1 uncultured Motilibacteraceae bacterium
GGCATTCGTGCGTCACGACCCGCTGACCATCACAGCGAAACGGTGGATCCAGGCTTAGGCACCGGGCTTCTGCTGTCAGGACCAGTCGGCATGGGTTTCTACGGCCTTTGGGCTGGCATGGCGCTGGGCGCCACGCTGGTCGCGGCGTTCAGCGTCTTCCGCGCCACTCACCACATCCGCGCGCTGTACGTCGCCTATCCGGACGCAGCGCAGCGGCGGAATTGAGTTGAACGCACAGGCACGCCACAAAGGCGTCAGGCGGCGCCACGAAGTGCCGCAGAGGTGGAGCGCGCACCGTCCGGGGTTCTTAAAGCACCGCTGAGTTCTCATCTCACGAAGGTCTCCGACTGACTCCACGACGGTGGGGCTGTCCGTGCTCGCGCTGGTGGCGCTGCTCAGACGCGGCCGTGGCGCACTCGGACCGGGGGCTCCGAGCTGGATGTCGGTGGCCGCTGGTGTGCTGGCCGGGGCCACCATCCCGCAGTTCACAACGCTAGCCTCAGCCCGCTGGTGCAGGCTGCTGCGCCGCCATCGACCCGAGACGCTGCCGACTGCGTTGGCACTCGAGTCGCTGTGCAACGCCATGGTGTCCTCGCAGGGCCCGTCCTGGTCAGCGCTCTTGCGACGGCCGGCCACCCAGCGCGAGGTCGGTGGACTTGGCGTAGGACCAGTGGTTGTCGGTCATGACTCGTTCGATCTTGGTGATGCCGACGCTCGCGAACCAGGCTGCGGCGCGGGTGAGGAACCCGGCGCAGGTGGGGGCGCTTCTCGTCGAGTAGTACCTCGGTGTAGGCGAGGCGGGAGTGGTCATCGACGGCGGAGTGCACGTAGTCGAAGCCGACTTTGGCCCGTTTGCGGGCGCTGGTGGAGCCGGTGGCGCGTCCGTGGGCTTTCCAGCCGCCGCCGTCGGGGATCCGCCCGAGTTTCTTCACGTCCATATGGATCAAGTCCCCGGGCGCGTCGCGTTCGTAGCGGACCGCGGTGCTCTTCGAGGACCGGATCACCGCCCCGGTCAGCGGGTCACACGCACTGAGGTGCGCGACGAGGTGCCGGCGCAGCACCCGGGTCACGGTCCGCTCAGGAACCCCGGTCAGGACCGCGAGCCCGGCCGGGCCGCAGCGGTGCTCCCGACGAGCGGTGAGGACCTCAGCCTCCCGCTCGGGGCTGGTGCGCGTCGGACTCGTGTGCGGGCGTGAGGACCGCTCCTGCAGCCGGTCCCAGCCCTCGGCGTCGAACCGTGCGACCCAACGGTGCACGCACTGACGTGACACCCCGAGCTCCTTCGCGACGTGAGCTTTCGGTCGGCCCTCGAGACGAACACGACGTACCACCAGCATGCGCCCATGCACAGTGAGACGAGCGTTAGCGTGAGACACGGAGACCTCCGGTTGGGGTGCCTGACTTTCGCAATCACCACCGCACCCGGAGGTCTGCTCATGAGCAAGCCGCCACGCCGAACGTCACCAACGTCCAGGCCGACTACACCTAGCCGTTGGGCTGTCGTGTTACATGCGTGGAGAGCCGAAGGCATCGAGCGCGTGGCGCAGCGTCACAGCGGGCAGCCGGCAGCGGCGAGCGATGGCACGCGTCCCAAGGCCGGCCAGCAGCCCGAGCCGGTTCGAGAGCCGCCTTCTGTCCCTCTCGCAACGCACTCTTCTGCTGCACAGCGGGTCGTCCTCCGCCCGCCGAGTTGCGTGAGGACGACGTCCGTGCGTCGTCTGGGCCGGGGATACGTGGAGCATTACCCCGTGGCCCAACCACAGCTTGTATGTCACACCTGACCGGGACGCTGGCGCAACAGACGGCGCCTACCACCTAGCCCGGCTGGTCCTTCGTCAGGTGCACCAGCCAGTCGCGGTCGGTGCGGATCAGCGCGTAGCGCCGCGCGCCCTCGTGCCCGTGCAGCACGAACAGCATGCGCCGCTCCGTGCGGTCCTCGAGCGCCCACCACCCGGTGTCGGCGATCGACTTGTGCTCGTCGGTGTAGGTCAGGTGGTCCAGGTCGTGGTCGGGCACCGCTACGGCGAGGCGGTTCGCCGACGCGGACGTCGGCAGGCCCCTCGGGAGCGCCCACGAGCGCAGCACACCACCTTCCTCGAGCCGCAGGTCGAAGTGCGGTCGTGGCTTGCGGTGGTCGTGCAGGACGAACGCGGGCTGGTCCCCCGCCGCAGCGTCACGGGGTCTCGGCGGCATGGGCGCTACTGGATGCGGATCGGGTTGACGATGTCGGCCGCGAGCGTCAGCAGGCTGACCACGGCAAAGATCGCGATGACGAGGTAGGTCAGGGGAAGCAGCTTGTTGTAGTCGACTCGCCCGGGGTCGGGCCTGCCCCGGCGTCGGGCAACCAGCGAACGCGCCCGCTCGAACCAGGCGATGACGATATGGCCGCCGTCGAGGGGCAGCAGCGGCCCGAGGTTGAAGATGCCGATGAACACGTTGAGGCTCACGAAGAGGCTGAGCAACAGCCACAGGGCTCCCGCCTGCAGCGACTCGCCGCCGATGCGGCTCGCTCCGACCACGCTGATGGGTGTCTGGGAGTCGCGCTTGGCGCCTCGGACCGCATCCCACACCTTCGGCAGCTTCTCGGGAAACAACTTGAGCGAGGCGAACGTGCCGGTCACTGTCTGACCGAGGTAGCTCGCCGTGGGCCCGACCGCGGCGAGCGGACCGTAGCTCTTGACGAACTTCGGAACGTCCTGGGAGATCCCGACCGCCGACACCGTCTCCCGGCGCGGGTCGGTGGGACCGGTCGCGTCGAGCGGCGGGCGCGACACCCGCTGCGGCGTCACCGCGGTCGTCGCCGTGACCCCGTTGCGCTCGTAGGTCACCGTGACGGGAGTCGCCGGGAGCTTGCGCAGCAGGGGCAAGAGGGCTTTGTAGTGGCGTACGGCGGTCGTCCCGACCGACAGGATGCGGTCACCGTCGCGCAGCCCCGCAGCCTTGGCCGGGCCAGTCGCATCAGCCGCCGTGCACGTCAGCTGGGTGGTCGAGGCGTACGCGCAGTCCGCGACCGTGATGACGGCCGGGTCGCTCTTGTCGAAGCTGTTGGCCCCGGAGATGTCGGGAATGCCGGCGGTCAGCGCCGCGGCATAGGCCACGAGGATGGCAAGCAGGAAGTGGGTGACCGATCCGGCGGCGAGGACGATCGTGCGCTGCCACAGGGGAAAGCGCCAGAACGACCGCTGGTCGTCGCCGGGCTCGACCTGCTCGAGCGGCGTCATCCCGACGATCTTGACGAAGCCACCGGCCGGAATCGCCTTCACGCCGTATTCGGTCTCGCCGCGGTGCATCGACCACAGCGTCGGGCCGAAACCGGCAAAATATTGTGTGACCTTCATACCGAAGGCCTTGGCCGTGAACATGTGGCCGGCCTCGTGCAGGCACACCGCTGCGAGCAGCGAGACGGCGAAGAGCACGACACCCAGGGCATACACGTCTGTCAGCCTCCGACGGCAACGAGCTCGCGGGCGCGCCTGCGCGCGCCCGTCTCAGCAGTGAGAACATCTTCGACAGTCAACGCCTGAGCATTGACCTGTGATCCCGGATCGGTTCCGCCACCGAGCTCGGCCACCACCTGCGCCACCGTGTCGACGATTGCGAGGAACGGCAGCCGACCGGTGAGGAAGGCCGCGACGCACTCCTCGTTGGCCGCGTTGAGCACCGCGGGCGCCACGCCGCCTCGGGTTCCCGCCTCCTTGGCCAGCTCGACCGCGGGGAACGCCACACTGTCGAGCGGCTCGAACGTCCAGCTCGTCGCCGTGCTCCAGTCGCACGCGCTCGCCGCTCCCGGCACACGGTCGGGCCAGCCGAGGGCGACGGCGATCGGCAGCCGCATGTCGGGCGGGCTCGCCTGCGCCAGCGTGGAGCCGTCGGTGAACTCGACCATCGAGTGCACCACGGACTGCGGGTGCACGACGACATCGATGCGCTCGTAGTCGATGTCGAACAGCTCATGCGCCTCGATCACCTCGAGGCCCTTGTTGATCAGCGTGGCGGAGTTGACCGTGACCATCGGGCCCATGTTCCACGTCGGATGTGCCATCGCCTGCTCTGCGGTGACGCCGCGCAGCTCGTCGCGCGTACGACCCCGGAACGGGCCGCCGCTCGCGGTGAGCACGAGCCGGGCGACCTCGCCGTGCGCGCCCGCCCGCAGCCCCTGGGCAAGGGCCGAGTGCTCCGAGTCGACGGGTACGATCCGCGCGCCGCTGCGCGCGGCAGCCGCGCGCACGAGCGGCCCGCCCGCGACGAGCGACTCCTTGTTGGCCAGCGCGAGCGTGCGGCCCTCGGCGAGCGCCGTCAGCGTCGGCACGAGGCCGATCGACCCCGTCATCGCGTTGAGCACCAGGTCGCACGGCCAGGCAGCCACCTCGGCAGCCGACTCAGGGCCGATCACGATCTTGGGCAGGCCATAGTCGCCCGAGCTCCAGCCGCGGCGCTGTGCCTCGGCATAGAGAGCGAGCTGCAGGTCCTGCGCGGCCGTCGCCCGCGACACGGCCACGACGGCGACGGCATGCTCCAGGGCCTGGCGCGCGAGCAGCTCCACCCGTGCCCCGCCGCCCGCGATTCCGACGACGCGGAACCGCTCGGGCGCAGCGCGCACGACGTCGAGGGCCTGCGTGCCGACAGATCCGGTGGAGCCGAGAATCACTATCTCGCGCACGGCCGTGCCGTGGTGCTCAGCTGGAACGGTCACGGGCCTGCGGGCGCATCCTGCGCAGCGACGGAGCCCTCGTGGGCAGACATCGTCCCGGCGTCGTGACCGCCGCCCGCGTCGGCACCGGGCGAAGTCTCGGGCGCGCCCGAGGCTTCGGCGAGCACGCGCTGGCGCAGCGCCACGTCGATCACCGCGTCCAGCACGTCATCGACCGCGTCCTCGTCATATCCGCCGCGACTTCGCCGGAAGACGGCGAACCGGATGTCGTCGGGGTCGAGAGGGGTGGTCGGCTGCTCGTCGAGCTGGGCGAGCAGTCGATCGGCGAGACGGTCGACCTCGTCGAAGTCGTAGCCCGTCGCCACCGGCGCCACCCGCACGAACCTGCGACCGTTTGCACCGTCGGCACCGGCGAGGGCGGCGCGTACGTCCTCGAGATCGGCATGCAGCTGCGCGTGCAGCAGCCGGGGCTCGTGGCCCGCGATGCGCACCGACACGGAGCGCTGCTCGAGCCCGTCGAGGTAGCGGTCGACGGTGCCCACGTCGTAGCCACCCCAGCAGAAGTCGAAACCCGCGCGGCGGATGGCGCCCGGAGTGAACGACGCCGGCACGCCGTCGGCCAGGGCTGCGACGGCCTCGGCGAGATAGCTGTCCACCTGCCCGCGCACATAGCCTCGCTCCCAGGGACGGACCCGGCGCAGCGACGCCATCTCAGGACTGCTCGACCGGGAGGGTCGTACGGGCGTCGGCGGGCTCGGCCGACTCGGTGGCCGCGAGCTGCCCGCAGGCCCCGTCGATGTCACGGCCCCGCGTGTCGCGCACCGTGACCGCCACCCCGTGGTGCTGGAGCCGGCGCACGAACGCCGCCTCGTCCTTGCGGCGGGAGGCGGTCCACTTCGACCCGGGGGTGGGGTTGAGCGGGATCAGGTTCACATGCACCAGGTGCCCCTTGAGCAGTCGACCGAGCAGGTCTGCCCGCCATTCTTGGTCGTTGATGTCGCGGATCATGGCGTACTCGATCGAGACACGCCGACCCGTCCTGCGGACGTAGGTCCAGGCGGCGTCGAGCACCTCGGCCACCTTGTAGCGCTCGTTGATCGGCACGAGGGTGTCGCGCAGCTCGTCGTCCGGAGCGTGCAGGCTCACCGCGAGTGTGACCGGCAGGCCCTCGTCGGCCAGGCGCAGGATCGCCGGGGCGAGGCCGACCGTCGACACGGTGATCGAGCGGCGCGACAGGCCCATGCCCTCAGGGGCCGGGTCGCTGAGCCGGCGTACGGCGTCGACCACTGCGCGGTAGTTGGCGAGCGGCTCACCCATGCCCATGAAGACGACGTTGGTGACGTGGTCGGCACCTGCGATCTCACCGCGTGCCAGCGTGCGACCTGCCGCGAGGACCTGCTCGACGATCTCGCCCGTGGACATGTTGCGGGTGAGGCCCTGCTGACCGGTCGCGCAGAACGGGCACGCCATGCCGCATCCCGCCTGGCTGCTCACGCAGACCGTCGCCCGCGGGCGGATGCGGCGTTCCCCGGCCCGGGCTGTGCCGGTCGGGACGTCCGAGTCGTCCTCGGACTCGCCGCCGAGTCCGCCGTCGTCCCCCGCACCGTGGCCGTAGCGCATCAGGACGCTCTCGACCAGAGCCCCGTCGTGCAGGCGCCACAGGGTCTTGCGCGTCGCCCCCCCGTCGGCGTCCCAGGTGCGGATCGGCGTGAGGAGCTGCGGAAGCAGCGCTGCGGCGAGGCGGTCGCGGCTGGCGGACGGGATGTCGGGCATGGCGGCCGGGTCGTCGACGAGCCGCGAGAACCAGTGCGTGGAGAGCTGCTTGGCCCGGAAGGCGGGCTCGCCGAGCTCGGTGACGGCCTCGATGCGCCCGGCGAGGTCGAGGTCGCTGAGATGGCGCGGCGGCTTGCCGCGGCGCGGAGCGATGAGCACGAGCTCGGGAGGTTGGGCAGCCATCAGACCGAGTCTCCCAGACAATGCGAGGTCCTGCGGCCCGACAGGCTCAGGAGGAGAGGAAGTGCGCCATCAGCAGATAGGCGATGGGAGCCGTCGGCAGCAGCGAGTCGAGGCGGTCCATGATGCCGCCGTGACCGGGAAGCAGGGAGCCCATGTCCTTGATGCCGAGGTCGCGCTTGAGCAGCGACTCGGCCAGGTCGCCCCCGGTGGCGCTCACGGCCGATGCCAGGCCGAGGACGATCCCGAGCCAGAGTGGACCGTCGAGCAGCGCAGGCATGGCATAGCCGGTCACCGCGGCGCTCAGGATCACCGAGCCCGCGAAACCCTCCCAGGACTTGCGCGGGCTGATGGTCGGGGCCATCGGGTGACGCCCGAAGATCACCCCTGCCGCGAACCCGCCCACATCGCTGGCCACCACGGCGAGGATGAAGACCACCACGCGCGCGTTGCCGTGCGGGGAGCGCAGCAACAGCATCGCGAATCCGATCAGCAGCGGCACATAGACCGTGGCCAACGTGCCCGCGGAGATGTCGCGCAGATAGCCGATCTCACCGAAGCGCGCCCGCCACGCGATGCCGGCGAACACCGTTGCAGTCAGGCCGATGAGCATCGGCTCGACGCCGCCGGCATATGCAGCCACGAGAGTCGCGACGGATCCGACGCTCAGGGGCAGTGTCGCGAGCTCGACGTCACGGTGCGCGAGCGCGTGCCCGAGCTCCCAGATGCCGAGCACCACCGCCACTGAGGCCAGCCCGACGAAGGTCGCCGGAGCGAGGTAGAGCGAGGCCAGAACCGCACCGCCGAGCGCGCAGCCGACGGCGATCGCGGCCGGGAGGTTGCGCCCCGGGCCGCGGCGTTTGCGCCGACGGGTGGGGGCTGTCGCTCGCGCCGGCTGGGCCCGGCGGGCTGCCCGATCGCTCACGTCACCCCCAAAGCGTGCTGGCGAGGCCTTTTCTTCGATGGACATGGCTGGCGTCAGACCTCGAGCAGTTCAGATTCCTTGTGTTTGAGCAGGTCCTCGATGGCGTCGACATAACGCTTCGTCGTCGCCTCGAGCGCCTTCTCGGCCCGGGCCCCCTCGTCCTCGCCGGCCTCACCGTCCTTCACGAGACGGTCGAGCGCCTCTTTGGCATGACGGCGCACGCTGCGGATGGACACGCGGGCGTCCTCGGCCTTGGTGCGGGCGACCTTGATGTATTCCTTGCGGCGCTCCTCCGTGAGCTGCGGGAGCGGCACACGGATGACCGAACCGTCGTTGGCCGGGTTGATGCCGAGCGGTGAGTCGCGCAACGCCTTCTCGACGGCGTTGATGGAGCCCTTGTCGAACGGTGTGATGACGATGAGGCGCGGGTCGGGCACCTGGAACGAGGCCAGCTGGTTCAGCGGGGTGAAGGTGCCGTAGTAGTCGACGACGATCTTGTTGAACATCGCCGGGTTGGCGCGGCCCGTGCGGATGGTCGTGAAGTCTTCCTTGGCCACCGACACGGCCTTCTCCATCTTCTCCTCGGCTTCGAAGAGGGTCTCGTCGATCACGTCATCTCCTCAGCTGATGGGGACGGGGGCAGACCGTCGGACGAGCTGGCGCGCGCGTCGCGGTGACGGGTGGATCGGTCACGGGTGTCGAGTCAACCGACCGACGACACGAGCGTGCCGATCCTCTCACCTCGCACGGCGCGGGCGATGTTGCCCTCGTCGAGCAGGTTGAAGACGATGATCGGCAGGCGGTTGTCCATGCACAGGCTGAACGCGGTCGCGTCGGCCACCTTGAGCCCGCGCTGGAGCACCTCGCTGAACGACACCGTGTCGAAGCGCTTGGCCGACGGGTTGGTGCGGGGGTCGTCGTCGTAGACGCCGTCGACGGCCTTGGCCATCAGCAGCACCTGCGCGCCGATCTCGAGCGCACGCTGAGCCGCAGTCGTGTCGGTGGAGAAGTAGGGCATGCCGGCGCCGGCGCCGAAGATCACGACCCGCCCCTTCTCCAGATGGCGGATCGCGCGACGCGGGATGTAGGGCTCGGCGACCTGACCCATCGTGATGGCCGTCTGCACCCGCGTGTCGATGCCCTGCTTCTCCAGGAAGTCCTGCAGCGCCAACGAGTTGATGACCGTGCCGAGCATGCCCATGTAGTCGCCCCGGGCGCGGTCCATGCCGGCTTGCGACAGCTGGGCCCCACGGAAGAAGTTGCCGCCTCCGACGACGATCGCGACCTCGGTGCCTGCGCGTACGACCGCGGCGATCTGCACCGCGATGGAGTGCACGACCTCGGGGTCGAGCCCGACGCTGCCACCACCGAACACCTCGCCGGAGAGCTTGAGCAGGACCCGGTCATAGCGCACGGTGGCGCCAGCAGCTTCGGTCACGTCGGGCACGCTAGTGGGCGCCGACCTCGAAGCGGGCGAAGCGCGTCACAGTCACACCCTTGTCGTCGAGCAGCTGCTTCACCGTGCGCTTGCTGTCCTGCACGGAGGACTGCTCGAGCAGGACGACGTCCTTGAAGAAGCCGTTGACCCGGCCCTCGACGATGCGCGGGATGGCCTGCTCGGGCTTGCCCTCTTCGCGGGCGGTCGCCTCGGCGATGCGCTTCTCGTTCTCGACCACGTCTGCCGGCACCTCCTCGCGGGTGACGTAGAGCGGACGCATGGCTGCGATCTGCATGGCCGTGCCACGAGCGGCGTCGGCAGCGTCGGACGCCTCGCCCTCGAAGGCGACGAGGACACCGACCTGCGCAGGCAGGTCACTGCTGCGCTTGTGCATGTAGGCGGCGACCTTGCCGTCGAAGTGCGCGATCTGGCCGAGCTCGAGCTTCTCGCCGATGACGGCGGCCGTCGAGCTGATGGCGTCGCGGACGGTGCGCCCGTCGGCCAGCGTCTCGTCGAGCAGTGCCGCGGCATCGGCGACGCCGGACTTGGCGACGTGGGCCACGACGTCGTTGGCGAGCTGCTGGAACTGCTCGTTCTTGGCGACGAAGTCGGTCTCGCAGCGCAGCTCCACGATGGCGCCCTCGGCGGCGGCGACGAGACCGTTGGCGGCGGTGCGCTCGGCGCCCTTCTTCTCGACCTTGGCGCCCATCTTGATGCGCAGGACCTCGATCGCCTTCTCGAAGTCCCCTTCTGCCTCGACGAGCGCCTTCTTGGCGTCCATCATCCCGGCGCCGGTCGCGTCGCGAAGCTTCTTGACTTCAGCTGCGGTGATGTCGGCCATATCGGCTCCTGTCAGGTCGTGGAAATCGTGTCGGAAGGTGAAGCGGTGTGCGGGGACGTCCTGGCACAGCAGGAACCGTCAGCGGTCCGCGCTCACGCGAACCGCTGACGAGTGCCTGCAGAACGACGTCAGGCCTGGGCGGATTCCAGCGTCGGGTCTACGGCCGCAGCCGCGGGTGCAGCAGCGCCTGCCTCGGCGAGAGGAGCCTCGGCCGCGGGGACGTCGACGGCCGGGGCGTCGGATGCGGGGGCGTCGGGGGCGGGTGCCTCGGCGGCCGGTGCCTCGGCGGCCGGTGCCTCGGCGGCCGGTGCCTGGGCGGCCGGTGCCTCGGCGGCCGGGGCGTCGGAGACGGGTGCGTCGGCAATCGCAGCGTCGGCAGACGGCGCTGCGGCAGCCTGCGTGCTGCCTGCGAGCAGCTCCTGCTCCCATGCCGCGAGCGGCTCCTCGGCGGTCTCGCCGGAGCTGCCGCCACGGGCGTTGGCGCGTGCCATGAGCCCCTCAGCGACAGCCTCGGCGATGACCTTGGTCAGCAGACCCACGGCGCGGATCGCGTCATCGTTGCCCGGGATCTTGTAGTCGACCTCGTCGGGGTCGCAGTTGGTGTCGAGGATCGCGACCACCGGGATGTGGAGCTTGCGCGCCTCGCCGACGGCGATGTGCTCCTTCTTGGTGTCCACGATCCACACGGCGCTGGGCACGCGGGCCATGTCGCGGATGCCGCCCAGCGTCTTGTCGAGCTTCTCCTTCTCGCGCTGGAGGACGAGCAGCTCCTTCTTCGTCATGCCGCTGCCGGGCACGTCGCTGAAGTCGAGCTGCTCGAGCTCCTTGAGACGCTGGAGGCGCTTGTGCACGGTGGAGAAGTTGGTCAGCATGCCGCCGAGCCAACGCTGGTTGACGTAGGGCATGCCTACGCGCGTCGCCTGCTCGGCGATCGCTTCCTGCGCCTGCTTCTTGGTGCCGATGAACATGATCGTGCCGCCGTGCGCAACCGTCTCGCGGATGAACTCGAACGCGGTGTCGATGTAGGTCAACGACTGCTGGAGGTCGATGATGTAGATCCCGTTGCGCTCCGTGAAGATGAATCGCTTCATCTTCGGGTTCCAGCGTCGGGTCTGGTGTCCGAAGTGCACGCCGCTCTCGAGCAGCTGCCTCATGGTGACGACGGCCATGGCCAGTCATCCCTCCTCTGCACGTCGCGCCGGGGCAGCCTGCTGCCCGTTGACGCCGTGCCATCTCGGTTCCTGCCTCTGGACGGTCGCCCGGAGACCCTGGCGCCCGACCGAGACAGCTCATCCCGCAGCGAAAGCTGCGGACCGAGTGGGCCGTCGCGAGATGCGGGCGCGCGAAGTCGACCCGCCGGAGCGAGCCGCTGGGCAGAGTCTAGCGCGATCCACCGCCTTGGCGCCCACCATGGTGGTCCACAAGATCTCACTGGACGCACCGCTGTCCGGGAAGTCGGCGCATCCTCACTCACATGACTGCCTCGCCGCCGAGCCCCCGTCGGACGCCTGTCCGGAGCAGCGCGGTCACGTCGCGCGCACGAGCTTCGGCCGTGGTGCTGCTGCTAGGCCTTCTGAGCTGGCTCGCTGTCGGCGTCACCCCGGCGCCCGCCGCCGCAGCTGTCTCCGCGCGCCCGCAGTGGCGCCTCCCGCTGACGGGATCGGCGGTGGTGAGCAGGCCGTTCGTCGCGCCGGCCGCGCGCTGGCTTCCCGGGCACCGGGGCGTCGACCTGCTGTCCTGGCCCGGCACCCAGGTCCTGGCGGCGAGCGAGGGGACTGTCACGTTCGCTGCCGTGCTGGCGGGGCGACCGGTCGTCGTGGTGCGCCACGGCGGCGTACGCACGACCTACGAGCCCGTCGTCGCGTCGGTGCGAGTCGGTGAGCATGTGCACGGCGGTGAGCCGATCGGCCGACTGCTCGCGGCCGGCAGCCACTGCGCCCCCGCCGCGTGCCTGCACTGGGGAGCGCTGCGCGGCAACGTCTATCTGGACCCGATGTCGTTGTTGGGAGCGCAACGCGTGCGGCTGCTGCCATGGGGCTGAGGCGCCAACTTCGGCTGCGCCGCGTCGCCCTCAGTCGCGCGGTTCGGCCAGCTTGCTGCGCAGCTGGAGAACGGCCTTGGTGTGCATCTGGCAGATGCGGCTCTCCGTGACACCGAGCACCTGGCCGATCTCGGCCAGGGTGAGGCCCTCGTAGTAGTAGAGCGTCACCACGATCTTCTCGCGCTCAGGCAGCTGGTTGATCGCACCGGCCAGCAGATATTTGGTCTCCTCGGTCTCGAAAGCGAGAACCGGGTCCTCGGCCTTGGTGTCCTCGAGGGTGTCGACGAGGCTGAGCTTGTCGCCCTTCTCGCCCCCGACGCTGAGCAGTTCGTCCAGGGCGACGACGTTGACGAACGACACCTGGTTGAAGACCTGGTGCAGCTCGTCGATGCCGATGCCCATCTCCTGGGCCACCTCGGGCTCGGTCGGGGTGCGGTGCAGCCGCGCCTCGAGAGCGGCGTAGGCCTTCTCGACCTCACGCGCCTTGTAGCGAACAGAGCGCGGGATCCAGTCGATGGCTCGCAGCTCGTCGATGATCGCCCCGCGGATGCGGCTGATGGCGTAGGTCTCGAACTTGATGGCGCGTTCCAGGTCGAACTTCTCGATGGCGTCCATGAGGCCGAAGATGCCGTAGGACACGAGGTCGGCCTGCTCGATGTTGGGCGGCAGTCCGACGCCCACGCGGCCGGCAACATACTTGACCAGCGGCGAGTAGTGCAGGATCAACCGCTCGCGCAACGCCGTCTCGCCCGTCGCCTTGAAACGCTCCCAGAGGTCGCGCAACGCAGCCGTGGCGGCCTCGGCCTCGAGTTCTGCGTCGGTCATGACGTGCAGGTCTTCACCGACGCTGGCAGCGGGCACCTCGACCACACCAGCCGCACCGGCGCGGGCGGAGCCGGCGGCTCGCTCAGGCCCGCGGGTGCGCTCGCTCATAGGTTGCCTTCAGCCTTTCGACAGACACATGCGTGTAGATCTGAGTCGTAGCGAGCGTAGCGTGACCGAGCAGTTCTTGAACGCTTCTCAGGTCAGCTCCACCCTCGAGGAGATGAGTTGCTGCCGTATGACGCAGGCCGTGCGGTCCCATCGGCGCCGTTCCCTCCACCGCAGCGACCCGCTCGTGAACCGCCCGCCTAGCAGCGCGTACGTCGAGGCGGCCACCGCGCGCACCGAGGAACAGCGCCGCTGAGCTCGCCTCACCGGCCAGGACCGGGCGGCCGCGCACGAGCCAGTCGTCGAGCGCGCGCAGGGCCGGGATGCCCAGGGGCACCGCCCGCTGCTTGTCGCCCTTGCCGATGACCCTGATCAGCCGCCGCGCCCGGTCTATGTCGTCCATGTCCAGCGCGCACAGCTCGCTCACCCTGATGCCGCAGGCATAGAGCAGCTCGACGACCGCCCGGTCCCGCAGGGCGACGGGCTCGCCCTGGGCGGCAGCAACGGCGCTGGCGTCGAGCACCGCGAGGGCCTCGTCCTGGCGCAGCACGGCGGGCAAGGACCGGGAGATGCGCGGTGAGGCCAGCAGCGCGCCCGCGTCGGTGGCGGCAAGACCTTCACGGCACAGCCAGCCGGTGAACGCGCGGGCGGCGGACGCCCGTCGGGCCAACGTGGTGCGCGCCCGTCCGCTCGCCCGCTGACGCGCCAACCAGCTGCGCAGGGCCGCGAGATCGAGCTCGCGCGGCTCGTGACGCCCCATCCGCGCAGCGTGCTCGAGCAGGCCGGTCAGGTCACCCGCATAGGCACGCTCGGTATGCGCGCTCACGCCGATCTCGAGGCGCAGGTGACGCAGGAACCGCTCGAGAGCCAGGTCGAGCCCTGAGGGGCGCTCGGACTCCAGGGATTCGACGGGTGCGCCGGCGGACCCGCCGTGGCCCGCTCGATCACCCATGCGAGCACGCTCGCGGCCTGCGGCTCGGAAGGCAAGCACCGACGCCGCCGCGTCGGGTATGTCGCCCGCCCCCGCACCGCTGCGCGCCCGGGTCTGGCTCACGCCGGCCGCCGGCTGCCCGCCGCGCGCGTGCGCCGCCACGCCCCTTCGGCGCCCTCGACGAGGCCGAGAACCGCGAGCCGACCGAGGCACGAGAGCACCTCACCCACTCCCAGCGCGCATGCCCTGCCCAGCTGGTCGACGTCGCGCAAGGCCCGCAGCGGCAGGGCGTCGAAGACGGCGAGCTCATCGGCGGACAGCGCATCCAGCGGAGCGGGGGGCTCGCGCCGCTCACCGAAGTCGTCGACGCCGAGATCACCCACGAGGTCGATCACATCGCGGGCGTCGGTGACGAGCAGCCCTCCCCGCGTCCTCACTTCTTCGTGGCAGCCGGCGGACATGGCGCTCGTCACGGGCCCGGGCACCGCCATCACGTGGCGGCCGAGGTCGCGTGCGCGCGACGCCGTGTTGAGTGCGCCGCTGCGGATCGCCGCCTCGACGACGACCGTGCCACGCGTCGAGGCGGCGAGCAGCCGGTTGCGCACGAGGAACCGGCCGCGCGTCACACCCGCACCGGGGGGAAGCTCGCTCACGAGGAGCCCTTCCCCGCCGATGCGGCGCAGCAGCGCGTCGTGTGCGACCGGATAAGTGCGGTCCACCCCGCATGCGAGCACCGCGACGGTCATGCCGCCGACGGCCAGCGCACCGCGGTGCGCCGCCGCATCGATGCCGAAGGCACCGCCCGACACGACGGTCCAGCCGCGGACCGCGATCTCGGCGGCCAGCTCGGACGCCACTGCGGCGCCGTAGGACGTGCTGGACCGGGCGCCGACCACGGCGATGGAGCGGGCGAGGGCGTCGCACAACGGACGCGAGCCCCGCACCCACACGCCCAACGGGCGTTGCTCCTGGAGGTCGTCGAGCGCAGGCGGCCACTCGTCGTCACCGGGTGCGACGAAGCGCGCGCCGACCCGGTCGGCCCGACCGAGGTCACGGTGGGCGTCGGCGTCGCCCAGGCGTGCGAGGTAGCCGGCGACCGCCCGCGCCGAGGCGCCAGGCAGCCGGCCGAGGCGGAGCTGCTCCAGCACGGCCACCGCACCATGCTGCTGAACGCCGGCGGCGAGTAGCGGCGCCGGCGGTTCGGCGACCGAGGCGAGGACCAGCAGCGCAAGCCGTTCCTCGTCGAGGGCCGCCGCACGCGGCCGGCTCAGCGGCTCGTTTCGCCGGTCGCTCATGCGGCTCGCGCCCCCGTCGACAGCCGCAGCGAGAGCGCGCCGGCGACGTGCACGCTGCGCGGGCGGGCACACCCGTCGAGGTCGGCGAGAGTCCACGAGACCCGGAGCACTCGGTCGGCACCCCGCAGCGTCAATGCTCCCGTGCCGAGCGCGTGCTCGACCAGGCTCGCGTCCGCGACCGGCCACAGCCGTCGCAGAGCCGAGCCCGGCAGCTCGGCGTTGGTGCGCCACGGCGTGCCCGCCAGTCGCGCAACGCACCGCTCGCGCGCCACAGCCACCCGTCCCGCGACCGTCGCGGTGCTCTCGCCCTGGCCCATGCGTAGCTGCCCGAGCAGCGGCGGACGCACCTCGACGCGCAGGTCGACCCGGTCGAGCAGCGGACCGGACAGCCGGGACAGATAACGCCTGCGGGCCAGCGCGCTGCACGTGCACTCGAGTCCTTTGCCCACCGACATGCCGCAGGGGCACGGGTTGGAGGCGAGGACGAGTGTGGTGCGGGCCGGGTAGCGAGCGACCCCACCTGACCGCGAGAGCACCACGACGCCGGACTCGAGCGGCTGGCGCAGGGCGTCGAGCACCGCGGGGGCGAACTCGGGCGCCTCGTCCATGAACAGGACGCCGCGGTGCGCCAGGCTCACGGCACCGGGCCGAGGCACGCCGCTCCCGCCGCCGACGACCGCAGCGGTGGTGGCACTGTGGTGTGGCGCTTGCAGCGGCGGACGGGTGACCAGCGGCACCGACGGGTGGAGCAGCCCGGCGAGCGAGTGGATGGCCGTAACCTCGAGCGCCTGGTCGCGTTCGAGGTCGGGAAGCAGACCGGGCAGCCGCTCGGCCAGCATCGTCTTGCCCGAGCCCGGGGTGCCCACGAGATAGATCGCGTGGCCGCCCGCCGCAGCGACCTCGATGGCGTGCCGGGCCTGCTCCTGCCCGAGCACGTCGGCGAGGTCCAACGCCGCGGCGTCGTGCAGTCGCGGGTCGTCGTGGGACTCCGCAGCCGGCACAGGCTCCTCGTCCGGCACCGGCTCGTCACGCAGGATCGCCACCAGCTGGCGCAGCGAGCGCAACCCGAAGACGTCCACACCGGGCACGAGCCGCGCCTCGGCGGCGTTAGCCTCGGGCACCACCACCCTCGTCACGCCGGCCCGCACCGCACCCGCCACGGCGGGAAGCACACCGCGGACCGGGCGCAGCCGACCATCGAGGCCGAGCTCGCCCACCAGCGCGGTGCTGCGCAGCCAGGCGCCGTCACCCTGCCCGTCGGCCAGCAGGACCGCCACGGCGATAGCGAGGTCGAAGCTGGACCCCCGCTTCGGAAGGCTCGCCGGCGACAGGCCGACGGTGACACGTGTGGGAGGCCACCGCTCCCCGCTGTTGACCACGGCCGCGCGGACGCGGTCGCGCGCCTCGTAGAGCGAGGCGTCCGGCAACCCGATGAGCGCGAAGGAGGGCAGCCCTGCGGCGATGTGCGCCTCGACCTCCACGAGCGAGCCCTCGACCCCGATGACGGCGACGCCGTTGGTGCGCGCGAGAGCCACTCAGCCCACCCCGCAGAGATGCTCGACCCGCGCGGCGCCACGCAGGCCTCGGGTGACGGCGAGCACATCGATGCGCACGCCACGTGGATGTGTCGCGCTCTCGCTCAGCCAGCGCCCGGCCAGCCGGCGAAGCCGGGCCAGCTTTCGCGCATCGACCGCCTCGGCAGGCGAGCCGAACGTCGCGCTGCGTCGGGTCTTGACCTCGCAGACCACCAGCGTGTCACCGTCGAGAGCCACGATGTCGACCTCACCGAGCTCGCATCGCCAGTTGCGCGCGAGCAGCTGATAGCCCGCGTCGACCAGGAACCTCGCAGCGACGTCCTCGCCGTAGCGACCCACACCATCTTTGGCACGCACCGGGCACCACCTCCGGCACCCAACCTGGCCGGGGAACGATGCGCGACGGGGCGCGACGGGCGTGCTGTGGACAACCAGCGAGGCGTCAACGCCCTGTGGATGTCAGGGACTCTGCGCCGCCGGCGGCTCGAGGTCGCTCTTGGCCAGCTCCTCGACGTTGACGTCCTTGAAGGTCACCACGCGTACGTTCTTGACGAAGCGGGCCGGGCGGTACATGTCCCACACCCAGGCATCGGCCATCGTGACCTCGAAGAACACCTCACCCCCATCGGTCGAGCGCACCTGCAGCTCGTAGGTGTTGGTGAGATAGAAGCGTCGCTCGGTCTCGACGACGTAGGCGAAGAGACCGACGACGTCTCGATATTCGCGATAGAGCTGGAGCTCCATCTCCGTCTCGTATTTCTCGAGGTCCTCGGCGCTCACGTGCTCCCCTGTGGTCCTCGGCTCGCTCAGGCGGTCTGCGCGATCGGCTCATTCTGGTGCACGCTGTCGAGCCCGGCCGCCATGCGCAACAAGGTGCGGACGGGAACCTGGAAGGCCGCGCCGGTAGCGGGCGAACCACCACGTGCCGCCATGGCACCGGCGGCGCGTGCCACGTTGACGTAGGACAGGCGGTGCACAGGTGACGGACCCAGCCGGGCCAGCGCCTCGTCATGGGCCCTGGTGCAGTAGCCCTTGTGGACGGCGAACCCGTAGCCCGGGTGGGCACCATCGAGCTGGTCCATGATGCGGTCCCGCGTCACCTTCGCCAGCACGGAAGCCGCCGCCACGCAGGCCGCGACCCGGTCACCCTTCCACACGGCCAGCGCCGGAGCGTCGAGGCCGGGGACGGGGAAGCCGTCGGACAGGACGTAGGAAGGCGTGACCGGCAACCGGCGGACGGCGCGGCGCATCGCTTCGAGGTTCATGACGTGCAGCCCCTTGGCGTCGACCTCGTCGGGCGGCACGACGACCACGCTGGTGGCGACCGCGTGACGCATCACCCGGGCGTAGACGCGGTTGCGAGCGGCGGCGGTGAGCAGCTTGGAGTCGGCGAGACCGTCGATCTTGCCGCTGCGGCCGGCGGCGAGCACCACGGCGGCCACGACGAGCGGCCCCGCACAGGCGCCGCGGCCCGCCTCGTCGGCGCCGGCCACGTGAAGGAAGCCGGCGCGCTGCAACGCGCGCTCGTAGCCGTGCAGTCCGGCGTCGCGCCGGATGGTGGTGCCCTGGGGCAACGGCGAGCTCACGGCAGCAGGCTAACGCCGAGGCTGCTCGAGAAGGGGGTCGCCACGACGCCTGCGCACCGCAGCGAGGGGGAGCAGCACGACGACATCGAGGCCGGTCTGGTGAAACGTTCCGGGCGTGCCCAGCGTGCGGTCGTGACCGAACGGCCAGATCACCACGATCGCCTTGCCGATGACCTTGTCGACGGGCACGAAGCCGCCGCCCGCCTCGTCCTTGTGCGCGCGGCTGTCGGCGGAGGACGAGCGGTGGTCACCCATCACCCATAGCTTTCCCGACGGGACGACCGTGTCGAAGTTCTCGTCGGAGGGCGCATCGCCTGGCATGACGTAGGGCTCGTCGAGCGCGTGATTGTTGACCACCACGCGACCGCGGCTGTCACAGCACTTCACGTGGTCACCGCCCACGCCGATCACGCGCTTGACGAAGTCCCTCTCGCTGGGCGGCGCGATGCCCAGGACCCGACCGACGCCGCGCAGCAGCCTGGCAAGGGGATTGGTCGGTTCGGTGACCGTCACCTCGGGAGAGAAGGAGTCGACCCCGTTGAAGACCACGATGTCGCCGCGCTTGATGTCGCCCAGGCGGTAGCTCACCTTGTCGACGAGCACGCGGTCGCCCACCTTGAGCGTCGGCTCCATCGACCCGGAGGGGATGTAGAAGGCCTGGACCAGAAACGCCTTGACCACGAGGGCGATGATGAGGGCCACGCCGAGCAGGACAGGCAGCTCGCCGACGGCTGAGCGCCGACGACCGGCGGCTGGTTTGGGTGAGGGCGCCGGCGACGCCGGCTCCTGCTGCGCGATGTCGGTCACGGTGAAGTCAGCGATGTCAACAAGTCGGGGGCCTCAGCGGGCCTCGCGGCGCTCCTTGATCTTGGCGGCCTTGCCGCGCAGATCACGCAGGTAGTAGAGCTTCGCCCGGCGTACGTCACCGCGGGTCACGACCTCGATGTGGTCGATGATCGGGCTGTGCACGGGGAAGGTGCGCTCGACGCCGACACCGAAGCTGACCTTGCGCACGGTGAAGGTCTCCCGCACACCGCCACCCTGGCGGCGGATGACCACGCCCTGGAAGACCTGCAGACGAGAACGGCTGCCCTCGACCACACGGACGTGGACCTTGAGCGTGTCACCGGCGTCGAACCGGGGGACGTCGGTGCGCAGCGAGGCTGCGTCGAGTGCGTCGAGCGCGTGCATGAGTGCTCCTCACGGGTGCCACAGGTCACCCGTAGATATGTGTCGTGTGCTCAGGAGAGCCGGCGTGGACGAGCGGATCAGATGCGCCTACCGGTGTCGTCGGCGCTCCCCTGTGGCAGGGCACGACCGACCGGCAACGCGGCGCGATAGCCCCAGTCTGCCACAGCAGGGGCCGTCGACCGACACGGACGAGCCCGGACGAGCCCGGTCGAACCGCAGAACACCTGCGGCGGGGGTCAGTCCACGCGAGGCAGCAGGTCGGGTCGGCGCTGCGCGGTCCTGCGTCTGGCCTCCTCGCGGCGCCACTGCGCGATCTTTGCGTGGTCGCCGGTGAGCAGGATCTCCGGCACGCGAAGGCCACGCCAAAGCGGCGGCTTCGTGAACGTGGGCCCCTCGAGCAGGCCGCCGAGCGCGGAGCTGTGCGACTCCTCCACGACGCTGGCAGCGTTGCCCAGCACCCCCGGCACCAGGCGTGCCACCGCCTCGACCATGACGAGTGCGGCGACCTCACCGCCCGCGAGGACGTAGTCGCCGATCGACAGCTCGAGAACGTCGAAGGTGCGCGCCGCGTCCTCGGCGACCCGCGAGTCGATGCCTTCGTAGCGCCCGCACGCGAAGACGAGCCAGGGGCGACCTGCGAGCGACGCCGCGACGTCCTGGGTGAAAACCGCTCCCGCGGGCGACGGCAGGACCAGGACGGGGCGTACGCCGTCGGGGCCGGTGGCGGCTATCTCGTCGAGCGCTTCGCCCCAGGGGACCGGTGACATCACCATGCCTGCACCCCCGCCGTAGGGTGTGTCGTCCACACTGCGGTGACGGTCGCGCGTCCAGCCCCGCAGGTCGTGGACGGCCACCTCGAGCAGCCCCGCCTCCTGAGCACGGCCGAGGATGCTCAGACCGAGCGGGGCGAGGTAGTCGGGAAAGATCGTCACGACGTCGACGCGCATCAGGAGTCGGCAGGCTCGTGGCGGAAGGCGACCTCCGCGCGCTGGGGGTCGAACAGCCCGGGCGGAGCGTCGACCACCACGACACCTGCGGCGAGATCGACGACGGGGACGATCGCGGTGACGAAGGGGACGAGGACCTCGGAGGGGGCACCGTCGGGCTGGTCGGCCTGGTCTGTGGGGGGCGGGCGGTCCCGGTCGCGCCGCACCACGAGCACGTCCTGCGAGGGAAGGTGCAGCACCTCGGTCACCTCTCCCAGGCGCTTCCCCTCGGGGGTGCGTGCCTCGAGGCCCACGAGATGGTGGTCGTAGAAGTCCTCGGGGTTGTCGGGCACCTCGTCCGGAGAGATCTGCACCACGAGCAGGGTGCCTGCCATCGACTCGGCCGTCGAGCGGTCGTCGACCCCGGCGAAGTGCACAACGAGTCGGCCGGAGTGCATCCGAGCGTCGGCGACCAGAAGCGGGCCCTTGTCGCGCGGGTCGGTCAGCACCGACGTCCCGGGCGCGAAGCGCAGCCCCGGGTCGTCGGTGCGTACGTCGACGAAGAGATCACCACGGATGCCATGAGCGCGGCCGATGCGTCCGACGACGAGCTCGACGGCCTGCTGGCCTGTCATCTCGACGGCTTAGCGGCGCTCGTCGACATCGAGGAAGTCGACGCGGACCTGACGGCCACGGGCGAGGGCGCTCATGACGGTGCGCAGCGCGGTCGCGGTGCGACCGCTGCGGCCGATCACCTTGCCGAGGTCGTCGGGATGGACCCGGACCTCGAGCGTGCGACCGCCACGGCCTTCGCGCTGCCGCACGCCGACCTCGTCAGGATGCTCGACGATGCCCTTGACCAGGTGCTCGAGGGCGTCCTCGAGCACGCTCAGGCCTCCGGGGTGACGGAAGTCGCGGCTGCGTCGGCCTCAGCAGCCTGAACTGCCCCCGAGGCCTCGCTGGCGTCGACGGCAGTTGCCGGTGCGGGCGTCTCGTCAGCGGCGGGCTTGGCCGCGGCCTTCTTGCGCGCCGTCGTTGCCGCCGTCGTCGGTGCGCCCGCGGACTCCTTGGCTGCGGCCTCGAACGCCACCCGCTTGTGGACCTTGGGCTCGGCAACCTGCAGGGTGCCTTCGGCTCCCGGCAGTCCCTTGTATTTCTGCCAGTCGCCGGTCACGGTGAGGATCGCGCGTACGGGCTCGGTCGGCTGGGCGCCGACACTCAACCAGTACTGCACGCGCTCGCTGTCGACCTTGATGACCGACGGGTGCTCGGTGGGGTGGTAGATGCCGATCTCTTCGATCGACCGACCATCGCGCTTGGTGCGCGCGTCGGCGACCACGATGCGGTAGTAGGGGGCACGGATCTTGCCCAGGCGCATCAGTTTGATCTTCACAGCCACGGGGGTGGGACTCCTCAGACTTTCGGTGCGACGCTGCTGTGCCACCCGCAGGGGGTCGGGGCGACAGGCCGGGTCGTTGCCGTACATGGGTCGGCCGCGATTTCGCCGAGAGGGGGCGAGCACCGGACCGGGTTCCGGGCGAGTCTGCCAGATGCCGGGCCCCCACGGCGAATCAGTCCCGCGCGCCAGAGCGAACGACGGCGAGTCTAGGGCGGTGGCAGCAGGTCGCGCAGCTGCGCGGGCAGCTCGAACGGCACCTCGGCTGTCGCGCCGGCGGTCGATCCCTGGGACTCGAGAGCGCGCTTCGCGGGATTGCCCGAGCGTGCCTTGCCCTTGGCCTGCTTGGCCTGCGGCTTCTGGCGGCCACGGCCACCCCCACCCATCCCGGGCATGCCGCCCATCCCGGGCATCGCGCCACCCTTGCCCAGCCCGCCCTTGCGCAGCTGGCGCATCATCTTCTGGGCGTCGCCGAACCGGTCGACCAGCGCATTGACCTCCGAGACGGCGGTGCCCGACCCGCGGGCGATCCGGGAGCGGCGGGAGCCGTTGAGCAGCTTGGGGTCGAGTCGCTCGGCCGGCGTCATCGACTGGATCATCGCCTGGGTGCGGTCGAGCTCCTTCTCGTCGATGTTCTCGATCTGCTCGCGGAACTGGCCCATGCCCGGGAGCATGCCGAGCAGCTTGCCCATCGAGCCCATCTTGCGCAGCTGCTGCATCTGCTGGAGGAAGTCCTCGAGCGTGAAGTCCTCGCCCGTCTGCAGCTTCTCGGCCATCTTGGCCGACTGGTCGGCGTCGAACGTGCGCTCGGCGTGCTCGATCAGGCTCAGGACGTCGCCCATGTCGAGGATGCGCGAGGCCATGCGGTCGGGGTGGAAGACATCGAAGTCGGTGAGCTTCTCGCCGTTGCTGGCGAACATGACCTGACGGCCGGTGATCTTGGCGACGGACAGCGCAGCACCACCGCGGGCGTCACCGTCGAGCTTGGTGAGCACCACTCCGTCGAAGCCGACGCCGTCGAGGAACGCCTGGGCCGTGGTCACCGCGTCCTGGCCGACCATTGCGTCCACGACGAAGAGGATCTCGTCGGGTGAGACCGCATCTCGGATGTCGGCGGCCTGACGCATCAGCTCGGCGTCGATGCCCAGGCGACCCGCCGTGTCGACGACGACCACGTCGTACTGCGCGGTGCGTGCGTGCGCCATCGCGCCGCGGGCGACCGACACCGGGTCACCGACGCCGTTTCCAGGCTCCGGTGCGAAGACGGCGACACCTGCCCGCTCCCCCACGACCTGCAGCTGCGTAACGGCGTTGGGGCGCTGCAGATCGCACGCGACGAGCAGCGGCTGGTGGCCCTGCGACTTGAGCCAGAGGCCGAGCTTGCCGGCCAGGGTCGTCTTGCCCGCGCCCTGCAGGCCCGCCAGCATGATCACCGTGGGTGGGCTCTTGGCGAGCCGCAGGTGCCGTGTCTCGCCTCCGAGGATGCCGACGAGCTCGTCGTTGACGATCTTGATGATCTGCTGCGCCGGGTTGAGCGCCTGCGAGATCTCGACGGCGGCGGCCCGCTCGCGTACGGCGGCGACGAAGTCGCGTACGACAGGAAGCGCGACGTCGGCCTCCAGCAGGGCGCGCCGGATCTCCCGCGTCGTCTCCTCGATGTCGGCGGCGGAGAGCCGGCCCTTGCCGCGCAGACCCTTGAAGGTCGCGGTGAGACGGTCCTGCAGCGTCGTGAACACGGGTGGCGGCCTCGCTCTGGCTTCAGCGGGTAGTGCCGATGAGTTTAGCCGTCGCCAGGGAAACGCCGTCCGGACCTGTGCCGCTCGCCGCCGACCCTTTTGGCAGAAGGGACCCCTGTGCCAAGGAGCTGGCCGCAGAAGGGTCCCCTACGGCGGACCTACTGGCAGAGGGGACCCTTCTGCCAACTGGGGGGGTCAGCTCGCGACGTCGCGCAAGATGCGTGAGACCTCGCGGGCTCGGTCGTCGGTGAGCTGCGTGCCGTCGCTGTCGACGACGTAGAACACGTCGACCGCCTCCGCTCCGAGCGTCGCGACCCGCGCCGACAGCACGTCGACCCCGGCGAGGGAGAGGGCGCGCCCCAGCCGGTGCAGCAGCCCGAGCCGGTCGGCCGCGCGCACCTCCAGCACGGTGGCGACCTGCGACGCGCCCGCCACGACCTCGACGACCGGGGGCACAGCGGGGCCTCGGTTGCGCACGGCGCGCGACGCTTCCCGTCGCTCCAGCAGTGCGGCGACGTCGAGCGAGCGGTCGAGGGCGCGGCCGATGTCCTCCCGCAGCGACTCGAGCGACGGCGGGTCGCCGTATTCGGGCGTCACCGACCAGGTATCGACGGCGATGCCGTTCTCGGTGCGCAGGGACGCTGATCGTACGGACAGCCGGTGCAGTGCCAGCACGCCCGAGACCGACGCGAGCAGGCCACGCCGGTCGGGCGCGACGACGGTGACGGACCAGCCGCCGCCCTCGTGGCGCAGGTGCACCGCCAGCTCACCGACGTCGACGAGCTCGAGCTGCTCGCGTGTCAGCGGCATGGCCGGCGGCGGGGGCTCGCCGCGCATCCGTGAGCGCACGCGGCGGGTCAGCTCGGCAACGAGTCCCGCGCGCCAGTCGGTCCACGCACCGGGACCGGCCGCGAGGGCGTCGGCCTCGGTGAGTGCGGCCAGCAGGTCGAGCACCTCGGTGGTCCCGAGCGCGTCGGCGACCAGGGCCGTCGTCGCGGGATCCTCCACGTCGCGCCGGGTCGCGGTGTCGACCAGGAGCAGGTGGTGGCGCACCAGCGTGGTGATGATCTCCACGTCGTGCTCGTCGAAGCCCAGGCGCGCCGCCATGTGCACCGCGATCTTGGCGCCCTCGACGGAGTGGTCACCCCGGCGACGCCCCTTGCCGATGTCGTGCAGCAGCGAGGCGACGAGCAGGAGGTCGGGGCGACCCACCCGCCGGGTGAGCGACGCGGCCTGCACGCAGGTCTCGATGCTGTGTCTGTCGACGGTCCACCGGTGCACGGCGGTGCGCTGGGGCTTGTTGCGCACGCTGGCCCACTCGGGCAGCAGCGCCACGATGGCTCCGGCCTGGTCGAGCGCCTCCCACACGCGTACGGTCCCCGCGCCCGCACCGAGCAGCGACACGAGGGCGTCACGGGCAGCCGTCGGCCAGGGCTCGGGCATGGCGGGGCACTCGGTGGCGAGGCGTTGCGCGGTCCCCGGTGAGAGTGGCAGGCCGGCCTGCGCTGCGACCGCGGCCGCGCGCAAGGGCATTCCGGGATCGGTGTCGAGGTGTCCGTCTCGTGCCAGCACAAGTTCCCCCTCGTGCTCGGCGAGCCCCGGTGCGACGAGCCGGGGACGCGGTGGGCGCCTGCCTGCATAGCTCAGAAAGGGGCTGCGCCGGCGCGGCGTCAGTGCCTGCTCCACCCGTCGCCACGTCGTGTCGGTGCCGTAGGCGATGACGCGAGCGGCGTCTGACACGGTGCGCAGCAGGGAGTCGGCGTCGGCCATGCCGAGCAGGCTCGCGACGGCGTCCTGCTCCTGCAGCAGCAGCCGGTCGCCGGTGCGGCCGGTCACCGTGTGCAGCCCGTCTCGGACGTCGAGGATGCGCTCGATGGCACCGTCGAGGTCACCGTGGGGTCGGTCGGCGACCCAGGATGCAGCGACGGCACGCAGCGTGACGGCGTCACGCAGGCCGCCACGGCCCTCCTTGAGCTCCGGCTCGAGCAGGAAGGCGGTCTCACCGGACCGACGCCACCGCTGGCGCGACGACTCGAGCAGCTCAGGCAGACGCTTGCGGGCGCTGGCCCGCCAGTCGTCGAGCACTGCGCTGCGCAGCCGCGGCACCAGACCGGTGTCGCCCGCGACGAGCCGCACGTCGAGCAGGCCGAGTAGGACAGCAATATCTTCGCCCGCGAGGCGACGAGCCTCACCAGGCGTACGCACGGAGTGGTCGAGGCGCAGCCCGGCGTCCCACACGGGATACCACAGCGCCTCCGCCAGGCCGCTGACGACGCTGTCGCCGCGATGCCCGTCGTGCAGCAGAACGAGGTCGAGATCACTGGCAGGGGAGAGCGATGACCGGCCGTAGCCGCCGACAGCTGCGAGGGCGAGCCCCGTGGTGTCGGCAGCGGCAGCGTGGAAGGCGCGACCGAGCCAGGCGTCCGTCAGGTCGGAAAGCTCGCGCCGCCGACCAGCCCCGGGAACCGCGAGGATCCCGGGGCGGGCGAGCAGTGCACGACGTTCCTCGACGTACGCGGCAGCGGCCTCGGCCTCAGAGGGCCTCGGAACCACGCTCACCAGTGCGTACCCTGACGACGGCGTCCACGGGAAGAACCCAGACCTTGCCGTCTCCGATGCGCCCGGTCTGGGCGCTCTTCACGATCACCTCGACCACGTCATCGGCGTCGGCGTCGTCGACCAGGACCTCGATGCGCACCTTCGGCACCAGGTCGACGGTGTATTCAGCGCCGCGATAGACCTCGGTGTGACCCTTCTGCCGGCCGTAGCCGTTGGCTTCCGAGACGGTCAGGCCGTGGACACCGAACGACTCGAGGGCCGTCTTGACGTCGTCGAGCTTGAACGGTTTGAGAACCGCCGTGACGAGCTTCATGCCTCGACCCTTTCATTGCTCGGAGTGGTGGTGCGTGCCGGGGAGAATGCCCCGCCCGTCGAGCCGGAATACTCGTAGGCGCTCTCCGCGTGCTCGGCGTAGTCGATGCCGTCGACCTCGGTCTCCTCGGTGACGGTGAAGCCGATCGTCTTGTCGATCGCGAGCCCGAGAATGTAGGCCACGATGAACGAGTAGGCGAGCACTGCCGCCGCCGCGATGAGCTGGCGCCACAGCTGGGTGAGCCCGCCGCCGTCCCAGAGGCCGGGCTCACCGAGCGAGGCGGTGGCCTTGATGGCCGTCTTGGTGGCGAGGATGCCGATCATCAGCGTGCCGATGATGCCGCCGACGAGGTGGACACCCACGACGTCGAGGGAGTCGTCGAAGCCGAACCGGTATTTCAGCCCGACCGCGTAGGCGCAGACCGCACCCGCGACGACCCCGAGGATCATCGCGCCGATCGGGTTGATCGAGCCGCACGCCGGGGTGATCGCGACCAGACCGGCAACAGCACCGGAGGCCACGCCCAGCGTCGTCGGGTGACCGTCGCGGACCTTCTCCACCGCGAGCCAACCGAGGGCGGCACACGCCGTGGCGACCTGGGTGTTCATGAAGGCCAGAGCCGCACCGGAGCTGGCGGCCACCGCGGAACCGGCGTTGAAGCCGAACCAGCCGAACCACAGCAGACCGGCACCGAGCAGCACGAGCGGCAGGTTGTGCGGGCGCATCGGCTCGCGGGGCCAGCCGACCCGTTTGCGCAGCACGATGGCGAGGGCCAGACCTGCCGCACCGGCGTTGATGTGGACCGCGGTTCCCCCGGCGAAGTCCATGGCATGCAGGCGGTCCGAGATCCAGCCACCCTGGCCGTTGTTGAAGTAGAAGACCCAGTGGGCGACCGGGAAGTAGACAAGCGTCGTCCAGAGGGCGACGAAGAGCACCCACGAACCGAACTTCACCCGGTCGGCGATGGAACCGCTGATCAGGGCCGGAGTGATCACGGCGAACATCAGCTGGAACGCCGAGAACACCAGCTCGGGCATCTTGTCGGCGTCGCCGCCGAACATGCCGTCGATCGTGCCCT
>CAXSDR010000045.1:0-27227 GCA_964236445.1 uncultured Motilibacteraceae bacterium
CCGAGCCGGGTCCGCGCTTGCCGACCGCACCGCGCGGCCGACCAGGTCGTCACCCGGAGCACCCCACCGCGGAGGAGGGTTGCCGACCAGCTAGCCGGGGCTGAACGCTGGCACTCGTGACCTGGGAACGATCCTGGCACGGGCGACGTACGCCCGTCGAGACTTATCGACCAACTATCTCTACAAAACCTGTGGGGAAAGTCTCACATGGTGCGCTGGGCCCCGCGGCGCATGGGCAGCGGAGTCGTCGCGCCGAGCGGCACGGCGATCTGGAGGGGCGCCTCGTCGTCGTTGCCCTGTGCGAGGTGGGTGATCACGAAGCCCATCTCATGGGCGTTGGAGCCGGTGACCCACTCAGGCGCCTGTTCCGGGTCGGGG
Source organism: uncultured Motilibacteraceae bacterium (assembly GCA_964236445.1). Classification (GTDB taxonomy): domain Bacteria; phylum Actinomycetota; class Actinomycetes; order Motilibacterales; family Motilibacteraceae; genus CAXSDR01. The sequence continues at coordinate 379 of CAXSDR010000045.1, forward strand.
ACGCCGGCCCGGCGGTGCCGACCGGCCTCGCGTGTCGCGACGATGGCTTTCGAGAGGCGGGCGCTGGTGCTGAGTTCGTCCTGCATTGCCACATCTTCGTCAGCAAGTGCCGCGGCTCAAGGAGCCGGGAACCGTCGTCACTCCCGCGGCGCAATGCCCGCGCCCGTTCCTCGAGGCGAGCCCGGGAGCATGCAGTCCACGGCCGCGAACCGGCCCGCTCATCGGCCTGCTCGCTCCACCGCGGGCGCCAACCCGGTCCGGTGGTCGAACAGCACGCCGTCCCACCCCGCGGCGTTCGCGGCATCCACGTTCACCTGCCGGTCGTCGACGAAGACGAGCTCGCCCGGGTCCACCGCCAGCGCTTCGGTGACCGCGTCATAGCACGCCCTCGCCGGCTTCATGAGCCCCAGCGTGCAGCTGAAGAAGAGCGACTCGAACAGCTTCGCGGCAGGAAGTTCCTCGATCGCGTGTGCCACGGGCTCCGGGGCGTTGGAGAGCAGGGCCAGGCGTACGCCGGTGCCCGCGACCTCCTGCAGCTCGCGCTCGGTTCGCGGGTTGACGTGCGACCACGACGCCGCGTCGAGCGCGTCGAGGCGCGCCACGCGTTCCCCCTCGGGGAGCCGACCGAGAACCCGGGTCCAGTAGGCGACCGACGGCGCGCCGAGGTCGTAGGCGTCGCGGTGCGCCCAGTAGCCGGCGTCGAACTCGGCCTGCTCCATGCCCGCCACCTCGGCGAGCGCCGCACGGTCCTCAGCGGTCTGGTCGAGAGAAAGCACGCACCCGTAGTCGACGATCAGCCAGCGCATGCCGCGATTGTGTCAGCGGTGGCGATAGCCGCCGTCCTCGAGGCCCGCCTCGACCTCGAACCGGTTCGTCAGCGGGTTGCGACCGGCGCGCAGGTAGTGCCACAGCATCGCGATGCCCAGGTCGCGCCACTGCTGGACGTGGACGCGCTCATGCCGCAACCGCTCGGCCGAGACCATGAACGCGTCCCGGCCCGTGACGTAGGTGTCGCCATAGGTCACGCCGCCACGGGGAAAGGCCCGTCGCGGCAGCCCGGAGCACACCCACATGCCGTCGACCGAGCGCACCTGCGCCCGCATCAGCCGTGCGTAGGTCCGGGCCAGTAGACCGACGTACGCCGCCTGGCGCGAGCGGCGGGCGAGGCGGAAGGCGTCCACACCCAGCAGGATGGCGTCATGAGCACCGTGAGGGAAGCCCTGCCGTCAGACGTCCCGACAATCCTCGCCCTGGTGCGCGAGCTGGCCGACTACGAGCATGAGCTCGACGCCGTCACCGCGACCGAAGAGCTCTTCCATGAAGCGTTGTTCAGCGAAGGCCACGTCGCCTCTTGCCTGCTGGTCGAGGACGAGGGCGTCGTGGCGGGCATCGCTTTCTACTACCTCAACTTCTCGACGTGGTGGGGCCGTCCGGGCATCTACCTCGACGACCTGTTCGTGCGCGAGGCGTTCCGCGGCAGAGGCCATGGCACGAGCCTCATCAAGGCGCTCGCGGCACTGTGCATCGAGCGCGGCTATGCGAGGTTGGAGTGGACGGTGCTCGACTGGAACATCGCGTCCGTCGAGTTCTACCGCTCCCTCGGGGCGCAGGCCATGGACGAGTGGACGACCTTCCGCCTCACTGGCGAGGCACTCGCTGCGGTCGGCGGTTGAGCATGCACGGACTTCACCGCAGCGAGCCGAGGCCGACGCCCGCCCAGACGGCTGCGAGACAGACCGTGGCATGCAGGGCCACAAGCAGCGCCACAGCCTGAATCCGGCGCCGCTCGCCGAGCGCGACGACGTCATAGCTGAACGCCGAGAACGTCGTGAGGGCACCGCAGACACCGGTGCCGAGCAGCAGCCGTGAACCACCGGTGACGTGGGCGCCGGCCAGCACCCCGAGCGCGAGCGCCCCCGCAGCGTTCACCACCACCGTGGCCCACGGGAGGTCAACCCCTCGACGCCGCCCGAGGAGCTCCCCCACCCACCACCGCAGCAGTGCGCCCGCAGCACCACCCGCGAGCACCAGCACCGCGTTCAATCGCGCTCCACCGGGTCGGGGCCGTCACGGAAGCCCGCCGATCGCACGGCCAGGACACCGGCGTACGCCGCTCCCACCCCGACCACGACGCTGCTCACGGCGTAGAGCACGGCTGTCGGCGCCGACCGGGCACCGAGGTCGTGGACCTGCAGGGTGTAGGTCGACCAGGTCGTGAACCCGCCGAGGACGCCGGTGCCGAGCAGGGGGCGCAGCCAGGGGCTCGCGGTCGCGGTCGCGACCGCGACGACGGCCCCGAGCGCGAAGGAGCCGCTCACATTGGTGAGGAAGGTGGCCCAGGGCCACGTCCCCGGCTGCGCCGGCAACGCTCCTTCGAGCAGCCAGCGCAGCAGTGCACCGACGGCTCCGCCGGCCGCGACCAGGAGCGCGACAGGAGGTGGCCCGGGATGCGGCCTGCCGCCGGGCGACGACCGCTCTGGGCTCACGGCCGCCAACCTAGGACACAGCGTCACCCCAGCGGGAAACGGGCGGTAGCGTGGGCCCGCGCAGAGCCCTGCGCTTCCGCTTTCTGGAGGTCCACGAACGGTGAGCGAGAGCACGCTGTCAACGGCACCGTGGGGCCGCGCTGCGGGCACCGGCGCTTCACCCCTGTCCGATGCTGTCGAGATCACCCTGCCGGCATCGAGCGTCTACCTCTCGGTGCTGCGCACCGCAACGGCCGGCCTCGCAGCTCGTCTCGACTTCACCCTCGACGAGATCGAGGACCTGCGGATCGCCGTTGACGAGGCGTGCGCGATGCTGCTCCCGCAGGCGATTCCCGACGCTGACCTGACGTGCCTCTTCGTCCTGAGTGACAACGCCCTCGACGTGAGCGTCCGGGTGCCCACGACGCGCGGGACCCAGCCGGAGCGGGAGACGTTCTCGTGGACCGTGCTCACCGCGCTCGCGGGTGAGGTCGACTCGGGCGTCGACGAGGACCTCAGTGTGTGGATCAAGCTGCACAAACGCCGTGGCCTGCCGGCAGGTGGCTGAGGTGGCGACCAAACCACCCGTCCCTGCCGACAGCACACACGTGCCGGCACCGACCCCCGGCGCGCCGGAGATGCTCGACCCGGAGGCTCTGGACCCGGAGATCCTCGACAGCGTCGTCGTCGAGGGCGATGCGCCCGACGCCGGCGACCAGTCGACCGTCGTGCCGCCCCGCACGAGCGGCATGGGCGTCGACCGCGAGCGCACCAAACTGCTCTTCTCCCGTATGCACGAGCTCGAGGTCGGCAGCGAGCCGCACCGGCGCATGCGCGACGCGCTCGTCGAGCAGCACCTGCCGCTCGTCGAGCATCTGGCGCGCCGTTTCCGCAACCGGGGGGAGCCCTACGACGACCTCGTCCAGGTCGCGACGATCGGGCTGATCAAGTCGGTCGACCGCTTCGACTCCGACCGCGGCGTCGAGTTCTCGACCTACGCCACGCCGACCATCGTCGGCGAGATCAAGCGCCACTTCCGCGACAAGGGCTGGGCCGTACGCGTCCCCCGCCGCCTGCAGGAGCTGCGCCTCACGCTGGCGCAGGCAACGAGCGAGCTGTCGCAGAAGAACGGCCGCTCGCCCACCGTGCAGGAGCTCGCTGCGCACCTCAAGCTTTCCGACGAGGAGATCCTCGAAGGCCTCGAGTCGGCCAACGCCTACTCCACGCTGTCGCTCGACGCCGGCGACCAGGGCGACGACGACTCGATCGCGGTCGTCGACACGCTCGGCGTCACCGACGAAGCCCTCGAGGGCGTGGAATACCGCGAGTCGCTCAAACCCATGCTCGAGCGCTTGGCCCCGCGCGAGCAGAAGATCCTGCTGCTGCGCTTCTTCCGCGGCATGACGCAGTCCGAGATCGCGAACGAGGTGGGCATCTCGCAGATGCACGTCTCACGCCTGCTCGCGCGCACGCTGGCGCAGCTGCGTGAGGGTCTTCTCAACGAGTAGCGCCGACATCGGGCCGCTCACCGCACGAGCCGGCCTCCTCCAGAGGGAGCCAACAGGAGCACGAGTGCGCCGGCGGCGACGGCCATGACGAGCGCGCCTACGACGGCCTGCGTGCCCACCAGTGCCCAGCCGATCGGCAGCGCCAGCAGCTGGGCGAACAGCGCGGGGGCCAGGGACCAGCGTCGGCGGCCCAGCAAGCCGCGGGCCACCACCAGCAGGGCGGCGCCGGCAGCCGCGGCCAGCATTGCCAGGAGCAGCGACGAGACGACGCTCTGACTGCCTCGACCGAGAACGACCTCGCCGAGAACGAGGCCACCGGCCCCGAAGAAGACCGCCGCCTCGACCGCGACCACGGCCGTCAGAGCGCGCAAGGCGCCGGAGGTCGCGTCGGGGACGGGAGCGTCAGGAGTTCTCGTCACGGCTGGCACCGTACCCGCGGCTACAGTTAGTGGGGTGCGAGCCCTGCTGGTCGCCAATCCCGCGGCCACCACGACGACCGCCCGCACCCGCGACGTCATCGTGCGGGCACTCGGCAGCGATCTGAAGATCGAGGTCGCGATGACGGACCGCCGCGGGCACGCGGCCCAGCTGGCGACCGCTGCCCGCGACGACGGCGTCGACATCGTCATCGCCCTGGGAGGCGACGGAACCGTCAACGAGGTCGTCAACGGTCTGCTGGCCGGAAGCGACGGCCGCTCCGTCTGCGATGGTCCGGCCCTGGCCGTCGTCCCCGGCGGCAGCACCAACGTCTTCGCCCGGGCCCTCGACCTCGCCCTCGACCCCGTCGAGGCGACCGGCCAGATCCTCGATGCGCTGCGCGAAGGTCGCCGCCGCCGCATCACGCTGGGACGCGTCGATGACCGCTGGTTCACGTTCACCGCCGGCTTCGGCCTGGACGCGCAGGTCGTCGCCCGCGTCGAGCGTGAGCGGGCCCGCGGACACACGTCGACCCCGCGGCTCTATCTTCGCTCCGCCGCGACGGAGCTCTACCGCTCGCACCGGCGCCCGGCACCCATGCGGTTGGAACGCCCGGGCAGGGCGGCCGTCGAGGGACTGCACATGATCGTCGTTGCCAACACCCGCCCCTGGACCTACCTCTCCGGCCGGGCCATCGACCCCTCTCCCACAGCGTCCTTCGACAGCGGCCTGGACGTCTTCGCGCTTCGCTCCCTGGCGCCGCTGTCCGTGCTACGCACGGCGGGTCAGCTCCTCGCCGGTCGCACTGCCCCGCACGGGCCTGGGGTCCTGACCCTGGGCGACCTCGACGAGCTCACCGTCGTGGCCTCACCCGAGACCGACATCGAGGTCGACGGCGATCATCTCGGGACACGCGAGCGCGTCCGCCTGGTGGCGGTCCGCGAGGCGCTCACCGTCGTCGCCTGACACCGCACCGGGGCACCGCGCGTACGCCCGGCGGGCGCGCCCCGCGAACGTCGGCTACGGTGCTGCACGTCGCGTGTGACCAAGTCGACAGGCCTCCCGATCGGCGCACGGCCATATAGCCTTGTGCGCGGGTCCACTGTGCTGACAAAGTTGGGCCTGCTCCCGTCTGTGGAGCGACAATCGCGTGCGCTCGGCCACCAAAAACGGCTGTGCGTGTCGCACGGGACTTCGTGAACCAATTCACGAGGGCAACTGCACGAGTCGTCGCTGGGGCACAACCCCGGCACGCACTGCGAGGAAGGAACGTCCATGGACTGGCGCCACGAGGCCGCCTGTCGTGACGAGGATCCGGAGCTGTTCTTCCCCATCGGGAACACCGGCCCCGCCCTGTCTCAGATCGACGAAGCCAAGGCGGTGTGTCGTCGCTGCGCAGCGCTCGACACGTGCCTGCAGTGGGCGCTCGAGACGGGTCAGGACGCCGGCGTGTGGGGCGGTCTGAGTGAGGACGAGCGCCGCGCGCTGAAGCGTCGGGCCGCGAGGAACCGGGTTCGCACCGCCTGATCGGCGGCTCGTCTCAGGATCCCCGGAGGACATCCGGGGCCTCGAGGTCGACGCTGACCCGCGTGCCGCCGCCAGGTGCAGGTGCCATCGCCAGAGTTCCGTTGAGCTCGTCGCGCACGAGCGCACCCACGATGCTCAGGCCGAGGTTCGCCGCCGTCACCATGTCGAAGCCCTCGGGCAGGCCGGCGCCGCTGTCCTCGACGGCGACGAGAAGGCGACCCGCGCGACCATAGGTGCGTTCGGCCACGACGCGCACCGTGCCCGCGTCGTCGCCGAGCCCGTGCTCGACCGCGTTCTGCACCAGCTCGTTGAGCACGAGCGCGAGCGGCGTCGCGATCTCGGCCGGCAGCGTGCCGAACGATCCCACCCGCTGCACGGTCACCGACGCTCCCGCGCTCACCACATCCACGGCGGCGGCGACCAGCCGCCCGGCCACGTCGTCGAAGTCGACCGCACCGTCGTCGGAACGTGAGAGCGTCTCGTGCACAGCCGCGATGGAGCCGACCCGCCGCACCGCCTCCTGCAGGGCCGCTCGCGCCTCCGGAACCTCCATGCGACGCGATTGCAAACGCAGCAGAGCAGCGACCGCCTGCAGGTTGTTCTTGACCCGGTGGTGGATCTCGCGGATGGTTGCGTCCTTCGTCATCAGCTCGCGCTCGCGACGCCTCAGCTCGGTGACGTCGCGCAGCAGCACGACGGCACCCACGTGCTGTCCGCCCGGAACCAGCGGAATCGCACGCAGGACGACGACCGTACGGCTCGCCTCGACGTCGACCTGCCGGTTGACCGTGCCGCTGACGACGCGCTCGAGCGACTCGTCGACCGGGTCCTCGCTGCGCGCCAGCGTGGCGGTCGCCCGTCCCAGATGGATGCCGACCAGGTCGGCCGCGAGGCCGAGCCGGCGATAGGCCGACAGTGCGTTCGGGCTGGCATAGGTGACCACACCCGCGCTGTCCAGTCGCAGCAAGCCGTCCCCCACCCGTGGGGCCGAGGCGCTGCCCGCGTCGCCCGCGTGCGGGAAGGTCCCTTCGGACATCATCTGCGCGAGGTCGTCGGCGCAGCGCAGATAGGTGAGCTCGAGACGGCTCGGCGTGCGTGACGTGGCGACGTGCGCGGTCCTGGTGACGATCGCGATCACGGCGCCGGCACGGCGTACGGGCACCGCCTCCTCGCGCACGGCCACGTCGTCGGGTCCGTGCCGGTCGCGGATCTTGCCTATGCGACCCGAGTCGAAAGCCTCGTCGAGCAGTGGCCGGCGACCGGCGGCGAGCGTGGTCCCGACCAGGTCGTCGACGTGGATGGTCGGCCCGGTGGTGGGACGCATCTGGGCCACGACGACATAGCCACTGTCCTGACGCACCCACATGAGCAGGTCCGCGAACGACAGGTCGGCCAGCAGCTGCCACTCGGCGGTCAGCAGGTGCAGATGCTCGAGATCGTCGTCGGACAGGTCCGTGGAGACCCGGACCGGATCGTTGAGTGTCGGCACACCCGCCAGCGTAGGTGGCCGGCTGTGACAGCCTGCGGGTCGTGGACCTCACACCGCTCCCGGCCGACGACCACGTGCACTCGGCGTTCTCCTACGACGCCAAGCCCGAAGCGTCGATGGAGCGGGCTTGCGCGCACGCCATCCGCGTCGGGCTGCCGTCCATCGCGTTCACCGAGCATCTCGACCTCATGACCGCGCTACCCGGAGACGAGCTTGCCGCGCTGGGGGCCGCGCGGATTCCCCTCAGCTCGTGGGCACCCCTCGACATCGACGGCTATCTCGCGAGCATCGAGGACTGCAGGAAACGCTATCCCGGTCTGCGCATCCTCACCGGGGCAGAGGTCGGAGAGGCGCATCTCTTCGCTGCGTCGTTCGAGGCGATCGTCAGGCAGGGAACGTTCCAGCGGATCCTCGGCTCCTGCCACGCGGTCCTGCACGAGGGGCAGCTGGTGGAGGTGGACACGCTCTACGCCGCACTGGACGCACCTGAGGTCATGCGGCGCTACTTCGACGCGGTGCTCGAGCTCGCGCAGTCGGGCGGCTCCTTCCAGGTGCTCGCGCACGTCGACTATGCCCGCCGCTATCAGCCGCCGGACGCGGCTGCCTATGACGAGTCGACGTACGAAGCTGAATACCGGAGCATCTTCCGGGCACTGGCCGGCTCCGGTCGTGCGTTGGAGGTCAACACGAAGAGCCCGCTCGCCTCGGTCCGACAGATCACCTGGTGGCGTGAAGCGGGCGGCCGGTGGCTCAGCTTTGCCAGCGACGCGCACGTGCCCTGGCTGGTCGGGCATGACTTCTCGCGGGCGACGGCAGTTGCGACGGCAGCGGGCTTCCGCCCGGGGCCCACCCCGCTGGACTTCTGGCAGCGATGAGGCCGTGACCCCCTCAGCCGGGCTCGGCTGACGACAGCGGAATCGCGAGCGCGCGCAGAGCGACCGACAGTGCTGCGAGGTCCGACGCAGGGGCCGCGAGCACCTCCCGCAGTGTCGTACGCGCACGTGCGAGCGAGGCCACGTTGGCCGTCTCCCAAGCCGCGATGCGCGCCGCGGAGTCGTCGAAGCCGTCGTCTGCCCCAGTCGTCGTGAGCACCGCGGCACAGAGCACGGCGGCGGCGGCGTAGGCCTCGTAGCGCAACGACGACCGCACCATGGACTGCCAGCGGTCGAGCCGGGGCAGCGCCGAGATGCGTGTGAGCAGCGTGTCGATGTCGAACCTGTCGAGCACGGCATAGGACAGGCGGGCGACCTCGGGCAGCGGCCGGCCGGTGTGTTCGGTGACCTTGACCGCGTCGAGCAGGGCGAACCCGTCGAGCAACGCGGCGACATCTTCGGCCAGCGCGGCGGGCACGCCCGCGTCACACAGGGAACGGCGGCGCTCGTCGTAGGCTGCGTGCGCCGTCTCGCCCAGCAGCTCGGGCACCGAGGCGAGCTGCTCCCCGACCTGAGGCGCGAACCGCTCGATCGCCGCCGCGACGTCCAGCGGTGCCGCGCTGCGCTGGGCGTCCTGCAGCCACCAGCGCGTCGCTCTGTCGAGCAGCCGCCGTACCCCCAGATGTGCCAGCGCCTGCCCTTGCGTCGCGCGCATCCGGTCGAGGTCGTCGATCGCCACCCAGAGCCGGGAGAGGCCGAAGACCTCGCTCGCCACCGTCGCAGCGCGTACGACCTCGTCCTCGGTGGCGCCCGTCTCTTCGCACGCCCGGAAGACGAACGTCGTCCCGCCACGGTCGACCAGCGCGTTGGCTACGCCGGTGGTCACGATCTCGCGGCGCAGCGGGTGGGTCTGCAACCTGTCGGCGAACCGCTCACCGAGCCGACGAGGGAAGTAGGAGCGCAGAGCATGGGCATACCACGCGTCGTCGGGCAGCGTGCTCAACCGCAACGCCTCTTGCAGTGAGGTCTTGGCATAGGCGACGAGGACGCACGACTCCGGATTCGTGAGTCCGGTGCCGGCCAGCTGCCGCTGCTGCACCTCGACCGACGACGGCAGCGCCTCGAGCGAACGGTCGAGATGCACGTCGACCTCGAGCCAGCTCATGAAACGCTCGTTGACCTCGAGGAGCGGAGCAGCCTGCGCCCGCTCGACGGCGAGGAGCGCGTTCTGTTGGTAGTTGTGCACCAGCACCGCGGCCGCGACCTCGTCGGTCGCCGCCGCGAGCAGGGGGTTGCGCTCGTCAGCCGGGAGTGACCCCGCCGCCACCTCGGCATCGAGCAGAATCTTGATGTTGACCTCGTGGTCCGACGTGTCGACACCTGCAGAGTTGTCGATGGCGTCTGTGTTGAGCCGTACGCCGTGCTGTGACGCCTCGATGCGCGCGCGTTGGGTGAGCCCGAGGTTGCCGCCCTCGGCGACCACCCGGCACCGCAGGTCGCGCCCGTCGACGCGTACGCCGTCGTTCGCCTTGTCCCCGACGTCGAGATCGGTCTCGTCCGCGGCTTTGACATAGGTGCCGATGCCACCGTTGTAGACCACGTCCACGGGCGCGCGCAGGATGGCGCGCACCAGCTCGTTGGGCGGCAGGGACAGGACATCGGGCGCCAGACCGAGCGCACGCCGGACGCTCTCCGTCAGCTTGACGCTCTTGGCGTTGCGGGCATGGACGCCACCGCCGTGCGAGATGCGGGTCTGGTCGTAGTCGGCCCACGACGACCGGTCGAGCGCGGCCAGGCGCGACCGTTCGACGAACGACGCCTCGGCGTCGGGCGTCGGGTCGAGAAAAATGTGCCGGTGGTCGAACGCCGCGAGCAGGCGGATGTGGCGCGAGAGCAGCATGCCGTTGCCGAACACGTCACCCGACATGTCACCCACGCCGACGACGCTGAAGTCCTGGGTCTGCGTGTCGAGCCCGAGCTCGAGCATGTGCCGCTTGACCGACTCCCAAGCACCTCGTGCGGTGATGCCCATGGCCTTGTGGTCATAGCCGGCCGATCCGCCCGAAGCAAAAGCGTCGCCGAGCCAGAACCCGTAGTCGAGGGAGATGGCGTTCGCGATGTCACTGAAGCGTGCAGTGCCCTTGTCGGCGGCAACGACGAGATAGGCGTCGTCCCCGTCGTGGCGCACGACGCCCGCCGGCGCGACGACCTCGCTGCCGACGCGGTTGTCCGTGACGTCGAGCAGACCGCGGATGAAAGCGGAGTAGCAGTCGATGCCCCCGACCACGAGCGGTCGCTTCACCACGAAACCACCTTTGGCGCCGGCGGGGACGATGACGGCGTTCTTGACCGCCTGCGCCTTCACCAACCCCAGCACCTCGGTGCGAAAGTCCTCGGGCCGGTCGGACCAGCGCAGTCCACCGCGCGCGACAACGCCCATCCGCAGGTGGACCCCTTCGACGTCCGGAGAGCACACGAAGATCTCGAAACGCGGATGAGGGAGTGGCAGTTCAGGAATTGCAGTGCCGTCGAGCTTGACACTGAGATGGCGTCGCTCGCGACCTTCCTCGTCCCGCATATAGAAGTTCGTCCGCGTCGTGGCCCGCACGACCGTGAGGAACCCCCGGAAGATCCGGTCGTGGTCGAGGCTGGGCACCTGCTCGAGCAGAGCGGTGATGCGGTCGACCACAGCCGCCTCGCGGTCGGCCCGCTCAGCGCTCGCGACCTCGGGGTCGAAGCGCTTCTCGAACAGGTCGACCAGCGCGGCGCTGAGTGCGGGCTGCGACCCGAGCGCGCGCTCGACGTAGTCCTGGCTGTAGGCCTGGCCGATCTGCCGCAGATAGCGCCAGTAGGTGCGCAGGACGCTCACCTGGCGCCAGGAGAGGCCGGCGGTGAGAACCAGGGCGTTGAACCCGTCGTCCTCGGCGTCGTTGCGTGCAACGGCCGCATAGGCCGCCTGGAACCCCTCGATGGGGGCGTCTCGCCCGACTAGCGCGCTCGATCGCAGCCCGAACGAGTAGATCCATGCGCGCGACCCGTCGCCACGGTGCAGGGTGTAGGGCCGCTCGTCGACGATCTCGACACCAAACCGCTGCAGCAGCGGCAGAACGACCGACAAGGACAACGGCTCGAAGCGATAGAGGGAGTATCTGCCCACCGCAGGCCCGTCGTCGGCGGTCGCGGCGAAGTGTGTGACCAGACCTTGCGGGTCGCGCTCAGCACGGTCGAGGCGGACGACGTCCTCGACGGCAGCAGCGACGTCGACGTCCTCCTTGTAGGCCTCGGGAAAAGCATCGGCGTACTGACGCGAGAGTCTCGCACCGTCATCGGATCCTCGTGACTCCACGAGCGCCTCGCCGAGCCGGTCGGCCCACTCCCTCGTCGCATCGGCCAGCCGGCGTTCGAGCTCGGCGACATCGACGTCTGGAAAGGTCGCACCGGGAGCGGAGCGCACGACGAAGTGCAGGCGGGCGAGGACCGACTCGGTCACGCGCGCGGTGAACTCCACGGACTCTCCCGCGAAGGCACTCTTCAGGACGTCGGACATGCGCTCGCGAACGCTGGTGGTATAGCGGTCGCGCGGCAGATAGACGAGGCACGACACGAAACGCTCGAAGTCGTCGCGGCGCACGAACAGTCGCACCTTGCGCCGCTCTCCGAGCCCTGCGACCTCCTGCAGGGTGCTGGCGAGCTGGTCGACACCGACCTGGAAGAGCTCGTCGCGCGGATAGGTCTCGAGCAGCTGCAGGAGCCGCTTGCCCGAGTGGCTCCTGGTCGACACACCCGCGTCCGCCAGCACCGCGTCGACCTTGCCGCGGACCAGCGGGATCCGCCGCACGCTGTCGACATAGGCCGAGGAGCTCAGCAGACCGATGAACCGCCGCTCTCCCGTGACACCGCCCTGCGCGTCGAACACCTTGACGCTGATGTAGTCGAGATGCACGCGTCGCTGCACGGTGGACAGCGAGTTCGCCTTGGTGACCACGAGCAGGTGCGGCTCGCGCGCCTTGCCTACGGCTGTCGGGCTCAGCAGCGTGCCACGCGCCCGGCGGGGATGCCCGCGCAGCAGGCCGAGACCTGTTCCGGCCCTGGGGACCAGCGTCGTCGCGGCGGACTCCCCGACCATGACGTATTCGCGGTAGCCGAGAAAGGTGAAGTGGTCGTCAGCCATCCAGCGCAGCAGCTCGACAGCCTCTGCCACCTCACCGCCGGGAAGGCCCGGCTCGCTCGGCAGCGCAGCGGCGATCGACAGCGCCATCGCCCTGAGGGCCTGCCAGTCACCGACCGCTACAGCAACGTCGTCGAGGACGCGGCGCAGCGTCTGCTGGAGCTCGAGCATGTCCGCCTCCGACATGCCTGCCAGCTCGAGATGCATCCACGACTCGTCGTCTGGGCCACCCTCGCCACGGCCTTCGTCGACCGTTTCGAGCCGTCCTTCGCCGTCGCGCGTGACGCGCAGCTGAGGATGGACGAGCAGGTTGACGGCAATCGCGCTGCCGGTCAGCTGCGCGAGGACGGAGTCGACGAGGAAGGGCATGTCGTCGGTGACGATGTCGACCACCGTGCAGGCACGGTCCCAGCCGTCGCGTCCTTCGTCGGGGGCGTAGGTGCGCACCAGCGTCGTGCCGGACGGTCGCAGCAGAGCGATACGCCGGTGAGCAGCGGCGGCAGCCCGCAGCTCGAGCTCGGAGTGGCCGATCAGGTCGTCCTCGGGCACGTGGCGGTAGTAGGCCGCGAGAAAGTCCCCGGTGTCATCCATCTCGACGGTCCCCCACCAGCTCGGCTGTCTCCTGCGTCGCATACCAGAGCAGCTCGTGGTCGTCGAGCGACTCGAGAACTCGCAGCACGTTGTCGTCCTCGGAGCGCGCCGTCTGAAGCACCAGCAAGGCGGTGCTGATGTCCGAGACAGCGTCGGGGTCGTCGCACAGCACGCTCGCCACCTGCGCCATCGTGGGCGCGACGGAGACGACGACGCCTGCCGCGCCGTCCTCCGGCTCCTCGGCCACGGACGCAGCGGACACGTCGCAGGCGATCACGAGGCGGCGCTCGTCGCCCGGCCGAGGCTGCCGGGCGACGAGCGCGCGCAGTGACTCGTCTGCCGCCAGGCTCGTCGCGGCGTATTCCAGCTCCTCGTCGTCGGCGTCCGGATAGTGCGCGCGAAGCTCGGAGGTCACCGCGAAGGCGGCGAAGGGAGCCTGACGCAGGACACCGTCGCGCAGGAGGGAACGCAACCCGTCCAACGTGCTCGCCACATAGATGCGAGTCACCACGTCTCCTGCTCGACCGCCGTCTGCTTCAGCCGGAGCAGGTTGGCGAGGGCTGATGCCTCGAGGACAGCGGCGCGGCGCGAAGGGTTCATCATGTTGGCCCCCATGATGGCCAGTTCTTGCGGCCCAGGGGTCAACAACGTGACACGTGTCCCCGACGCCCGCAGGGCGCGCGTCTCGGCGAGTACGCGCCGTGTGGTGCGCCTGCGCCACCGTCTCTCGATCTGATCGATCCGGTTGCTCGGGATGTCAGGAGTCAGAGCGGCCAGCGGCGCGAGGACGAACACCTCGTCGAGCGCCACACCCACCAGCAGGTCTGCGCTCACGGCCGACACCACGCCGCCGTCGACGTAAGGCCGTCCGTGCAGTACCTGGGGTGGATACCAGGCCGGCGCGGAGCACGACGCCACCACCGCGTCCGCTAGCGACACCGCTGGGGCGCCGGGGGCACCCAGGGCGACGCGCTGCCCGGTCAGGAAGTCGGTCACGACGATTCTGACGCCGTCCCTCGGCGCCCATGACCCTGCGGGCACAGCGGACTCGATCGCTCGTCGCAGCGCCGACAGGTCGCCACCGCCACGCGGCAGCGCGGCGAACAGCGCCGCTGTCCACGCGACCTGACCTGGGTGGCGTACGGCGTGGGCGAGCAGGCGCGGCGACCCGGGACGGAGCCGTGGTCTGGCGGGCCGCGCGCCGCCCGTCCCGGTGTCGTGGTCCCACTCGACGACGACACCCTCGGGCATCGGGAGTCCGCGGTGGTGGTCGAGCATCAGGGCCACCGAGATGCCGCCGGAGAGCAGGGCCGCCGACACAGCGCCCGCGGACGTGCCTACGAGAGCGGCGGCGTCACGAGGATCGATGCCGCGCGACACGCTCAGGGCATGGAGCGCACCGACGTTCCAGGCTCCGCCCAGGACTCCCCCCGCTCCCAGGACGATCCCGAAGCCGCTCACCCTTCCATCGTGCTCCTACAGTGCGAGGCGTGCACCCATCGGACCCCTCGGTCCTCGCCCACGGCATCGCCGGTCGGCAGGACCTGCCCATCCCGTTCGCGTACGCCGTCGTCGGTGCGGGAGTCGCCGTCGTGGTCTCCTTCGTCGCACTCGGCCTGCTCTGGCGCACACCGCGGCTGCGTGGCAGCGACGCGGGGCGTGAGCTGCCAGCGGGGTTCGCCGAGGTCCTCGACGCACCGGCCACGCGCGCGGCCGTCAGGGTCCTCGGGCTCGTCCTGACGGGGTATGCGCTCATTGCAGCCTTCGTCGGGCCCGACCTGGCGACCAATCCCACGGCCTATGTCGTGTTCGTGCTGCTGTGGCTCGGTCTCGTGCCACTGTCGGTGCTCGTCGGTCCCGCCTGGCGGCTGCTGAACCCGCTGCGGACCGTGCACCTGGGCATCGCCCGAGCCCTGCGCATGCCGGCGGACGAAGGCCTGATGACCCTATCTGCGCGGGTGGGATATTGGCCCGCCGCGATCGGGCTCTTCTGCTTCGTGTGGCTCGAGCTCCTCGCACCCGACCGAACTTCACTTCCTGTCTTGCGATTCTGGTTCTTGGCATACGCGCTTATTCACCTGATGTGCGCTTCCCTCTTCGGAGCCCACTGGTTCGACCACGGTGACGCCTTCGAGGTGTGGTCGGGCCTGTGGGGTCGGTTCTGCCCGCTGGGTCGTCGTGTCGACGGGGCCCTCGTGGTGCGGAACCCCCTGAACGGCGTGTCGGCGATCGTTGCACGTGCGGGGCTCGTCGGGGTGGTGTGCGTTGCCCTGGGCTCGACGGCCTATGACGGACTCTCCGCGTCGACCCGCTATACGGGCTGGGTGCAGGGCACGGGGCACGCGCAGCTCATCGGCACATTGGGCCTGCTCGGGGTCATCGTGCTCGTCGGCGCCGTGTTCAGTGCTGCGGCCGTCCTCACGGGGGTGATCGCGCCGGTGGACGTCGAGCTCCGCACCCTTCCGGGTGCCTTCGCGCACACGCTGGTGCCCATCGCCCTGGGCTATCTCGTCGCCCACTACTTCAGCTTCTTCGTGCTCAACGGCCAGCGCGGCATGATCCTGCTCAGCGACCCGCTGGTGGACGGCGGCAACTGGCTGGGTCTGTCAGGGCGTACGGTCGACGGCCGGCTCGTGCAGGCGCACATCGTCGCGACACTGCAGGTCGTCGCCGTGGTGACCGGACACGTCGTGGGCGTGGTGCTGGCTCACGACAAAGCCGTGGCCATCATGAAGCGACCCTCGTCACGCGATGCGGTGCTCGGCCAGCTGCCGATGCTCTATGCGATGGTCGCCTACACCGTAGGCGGCCTGCTGCTGCTGTTCAGCGCCTGAGGCGCCGGGTCAGCTCGCGACCAGGGCGATGCGCACGCGGGACCGGCTCACCTGCACGATGCCGGCCACGTGCCGGGCGAGGGAGCGTACGACGACCGACCAGCGACCGAGCGGGGTGACGAGCACCGCGACCGGGTGGACGGCGCGGCCACGTTGCACGACGGTCAGCCGTACGACCGAGCCCGGGAGGGCTGTGCCGCGCAGGGACGCAGTGCCGGCAGTGGTGATCTGGGCGCTGCGCACAGCCCTCACCGGGCAGAGCACGTCGACGTCCATGCCACCCACCGCGCCGCGCGACTGCCCCATGACGATCGGTCCACCGGTCGGCGAGACGGCCGCGCAGACGGCCTTGGCCTGCGCCGAAGTCGTGCGCGCTCCCCCGACCGCCCACACCGGCAGCGTGGCGAGGTCGCCCGCCGCCGCGCCCACGAGCGGGCGCCAGGCGGCTCCGATGGTGTAGATGCCGACGGCTGAGGCGCTGCCGCTGTGCAGCAGCGCATCGCGGACGCCACGGATGACGGCGGCATTGAGCAGCGGATGGCTGTTGTCCCAGGTCGAGTTGTCCTCGACGTCGATCCACCACACCACCTTGCGACCACGCGCGAGGCCGCCGGCCCGCGCCCACGCCACGGCCTGCTGCGCACCGACGTAGCCGTAGTCGTAGCTGCAGCCGACCGTGCGCGCGCCGGTGCACGGCTTCGGTCCGCCCTTGTTCCAGTAGACGCCGCCGACCACGTTGGCGGGGACGACGTAGAGCTGCGGAGCATCGGCCAGTCCGGCCGCCCACGCCCACTGGGTCGCGAGCTCGGGGTTGACCTGCCCGAAGTTGGCACCCGTCACGTCGACGACGGCGAACGCCGCCTGGGACGGCAGCGCGGTGCCGGCCTGGTGACGTGAGACGTCGGTTCCGACGGTGCCCGGCGCGGCCGGCGTGGTGGCGGCCTCTGCGCCCGACGCGACGGCGAGCGAGGTCAGTGTCATAACGAGCGTGAGGCCACGCAGGGTGAGGGAGCGTCGGGTCATGCCGGCGAGGTTAGCCGACACCCAGCCGCAACCGCCGCCGCGCCGTGGCCGGCAGACCCTTGCGGGCGAGCGGCATGTCAGCCAGGGTCGCCGCGAGTTCTCGCAGGGCGACGCGGGCCGGCGAGCGCGGGGCGACCTCGTGCAGTGTGAGCCCGCCGAGCACCGCGGCATCGAGCGCTGCCGGGTCGTCCGGGACGAAGACGGCGCTCGTGACTGCGCAGTAGCGTTCGAGCGCATCGCGCAGCTGACGCTCGGGCTGCGCCCCGATCGCGGCGGCCCGGACCCGGTTGACCACGACCCGGATCTGCGTGCCCGGCACGATGTCGCGCAGGTCGCTCAGACCCCGCGCGAAGCGCTGCACACCCACCGGAGTCGCCGCGCAGACGGCGACGATCTCGTCGGCGGCCGAGAGCGTCGACAGCGTCGCCCCGTTGCGGCGCGGAGCCGCCGTGTCGAACGAGAGCTCCTCGTCCTGCTCGAGCGAGGCGGAGCAGTCAGCCACCACGACACCTGCCAGCGACCGTGCGACCTCCCACACCCGCTCGAGGGCAGCCGGTCGCAGCTCGGTCCACCGGTCAGCGCGCGCGACCCCGGTCAGGACCCGCAGCCCGGGCTGCACCACCGGAGCCACCCGAGCCAAGGCCTGCAGGTCGAGGCTGCCGCCACCGGCGAGCCGCGTCGCGGCCGCGAGGCCCGGCGCCTCGTCCAGCAGCCCGAGCAGCTGTGCGACGCAGCTGCCGTAGGAGTCGACATCAGCGAGCAGCGCGGGGCGACCGAGCCGGGCGATCTCGCTGGCGACGGTGACGGCGACGGTGCTGCGCCCGGGCGAGCCCACGGGTCCCCACACGGCCACGAGACGGCCGGTGCCCGCACGCGCCGGCGGTGGCCCGAGCTCGACTCCGCCGTCGGCAGGTGCGGGCAGCGAGCGCAGCGGCTCGGAGTAGGCAAGGGCGGCGGGTCTGCTGCCGGCGCGGTTCGCGTGGTCAACAGCCTCATGAACCGCACTGCTGAGCACGTCACCCGGTGCCTGTGCGCTGACGACGACCGCAACTCCGAGCGTTCGCAAGCGCTGCTCGCCCGCGACGTCACCGGGTGTGACGAGGCCGACGACGGCGACGCCCGCCACCTCGAGACGCGTCAGGGCATCCCGGTCGAGTCGGCGCAGGTCTGCCGACAGCATCACCGCGCGTCCGGTGCCGGCCGCCGCCGTGGCCAGCAGGTCTGCCAGGTCCACGCATCGGCGTACGACCGTGACGTCGTCGACGTCGCGGTCGAGCGACGCGACGAGCGCCCCCTCCCAGGCCGCGCCCGGGATGGCGGTGAGGACCTCGATCATTCGCTCGGCGCGGCGGCGCTCGGCACGCGCACCAGCTGCACGTCACCGTGCGCTGCGGCGGCCACCAGACGCCCGACCGCGTCCGACGGCACGAGCACCGTGACCGCGACGCTGCTGCTGGCGCCCAGCCCGCGTCCCTGGTCCTGGCGGGCGACGACCGTGGCCGAGCGCAGCACAGGGAAGACGGAACCGGTGCTCGTGGCGTCCGGCGCAGGCGCCCCGGCGCTCGCGCGCGCGATGACGTAGATGTCCACCACCGAGTGCTCGTCGAGGCCGCGCGCGGCGACGGCGTCGACGGCGAGCGGCACCTCACGGAAGTCGCGCAGCGAGCCGCTGACGACGGCGGACACCGGCAGGAGTTCGCCGGAACCGATCCGGCGGGTGGTGATGAGGCCCGTGGGGCTGCGGTCGGCATGGACGTAGTGGGCCGCGCCGCCGGGAACGCGGACGACGCGGACCTCGAGGTCCGCAGCCGTGAGCACGGTGCGGGGGGCGAGGTCGTGGCGCACGGACCAGACGCTGACGCTGTCCTTGGTCGACCCGAGCACGCGTGCACCGACCACGACGGAGGCGAGCACCAGCAGCAGGCCGAGGCAGAGCCGTAGGTCGAGCCAGCGCGGCCGGGACAGCCTCGGGGCCGTCGGCGAAGGCAGATCAGGCACGCGGGCTCTCCTCGAGTGGTCCTCACCGGTGACCCAGGCCGCGCTCGGTGCGCGAGGGGACAGGCGCGCATCCTCCCTCGCCCGGCGCACCCCGTCGACACGGTCGTCCACAGCCCACCCGGTCTGGGGACAGGGACGCACGCACTGTGAGCGGCGCTGCCAGACTGTGCTCACCATGCCCGGACAGCAGCGCTTCCTTCAGCTCGCCGACGTCGCCGAGACGTTGAACATCTCCTCGTCCCAGGTCTATGCGCTCGTGCGCAGCGGTGACCTGCCCGCGGTGAAGATCGGCGGGCGTGGACAGTGGCGCGTCGAGATCAGCGCGCTCGAGACCTACATCGCGCGCCTCTACGAAGACACCCGCGCGTTCGTCGAGGCGCATCCCTTCACCGGGGCGGACGCCGACGTCGGCACCGACGGGTCACAGGCGCCGTAGCAGCGCCACCGCGGCCAACGGGACCGTACGCACGCTCGACACCGCGGCCCCACGACGGGGTTCGTCCAGCGCATGCTCGGCGATGTCGAGAAAATCCGCGCCCACCCGGTCGGGCGTGCCGGTCACCGAAGCACCGTCCACCAGCACCGTGGTCACCGCGGCGCGGTCGCGCACGACTCCGCGCAGCACCCACGCGAGTCCCAGACTGCGCTGCACGGCACCGACGGGAACGGCGTTGCGGGGGCCCAGGCCGGAGATGCTCGTGACGGCGTCGAGGGAGACGAGGAGCTCGCTCGCACCCTGACCCAGCAGCAGCCACCCCGT
Organism: uncultured Motilibacteraceae bacterium; assembly: GCA_964236445.1. Taxonomy (GTDB): domain Bacteria; phylum Actinomycetota; class Actinomycetes; order Motilibacterales; family Motilibacteraceae; genus CAXSDR01. The sequence continues at coordinate 20,031 of CAXSDR010000045.1, forward strand.
CCCGACGTCGCGCACGGACGCCCGCACCGTGCCGGCACCCCGCACGGTCAGGGCCACCGAGACACCAACCGAGCCGCGAAGCCGCTCAGCCAGGGTCGCGAGTGCCAGCTCACGTCTCGTGCGGTCGGCGATCTCAGCGGCGAGCTCGGCCTCGTCGGACGCGACGAGCTGCGCTTCGAGGTCGGCGAAGAGGCGTTCCCATCTCATGGCGCTGTTCTACCCGCACGTCGCAACTGCGACCGAGCGTCAGCCAGCGGGGACCACCTGAACTTGACAAGACGCCTGCGCATGCAATCAGATGCAAACACACGTAAACGAAAGGATACAGCCGGTGCGACACCTACGGATCGTTCCGCTCGCCCTGCTGGTCGCCACCGTGGCCGCCGCCGCCGCCGCCAGCGTGTGGTCCGGCTGGCGGGGGCTGCTGGCAATGGCCCACTCCCCCGCCGGGACGCCGGACCTCGGGTCCGCGTGCGCGTCGACGGCGCTGGTGGGGGTCGGTCTCATCGCTGCGTGGCTTGCGCTGGCGATGACCGCATCGGCCGTGGAACTGCTCGCCCGGCCCCCGGACCGGCGCGGCACGAGCCCTTCCCCACGGTCGCGCACCCTGCGCCCGTGGCTGGTGCGCCGGCTGGTCGCCGGCCTGCTGGGTGTCGCCGCGTTTGCCACCGTGAGCCCCGCCGAAGCTGCGACATCACCGCTGCCGGCACCGACCGCCATCAGTGTCCTGGCCGTTGCGGCTGGTGACCGCCCGGCTGCTGGGGTCTCCGTTCCCGTGGACCGGCCCGCGCCCCAGGTCGCATGGTCACCCGCCGCACCGGTCCGCCACCAGACGGCGCTGCGCGCGGCCAGCACCACGCTGGTCACCGGTGCCCAACGTGGTGAGGCGCGCACCGTCGATGACGTCACAGTGCGTCGCGGTGACAGCCTCTGGAGCATTGCGGCGCGTCACCTGGCCGACACCGGGCGCCCGCACCGCATGGCCGATGTCGCACGCGAATGGCCCCGCTGGTGGGCGGCGAACGGCCACACCATCGGGAGCGACCCCGACCAGCTGCTCCCCGGTCAGCGGCTCGTGCCCCCACCGGTCACCTGAGCACTTCGTCCGTCCTTCCACCAGCCGTACTTCCACCAGCCGTCTCCCACCAGCCGTCCCCACCCCCGCAGGAGTGCCCATGACCGCCGTGCCCGCCGCCGCCCCCACGCTGCGACTGCTTCCCGCGCCGCGCTGGGACCCGCCCTACGACGACGGGCGCCCCGAGGTGCTCGTGCGGCGTACGACTGATGCCGGCCCCCTGTCGGCGCGGCGCGGCCTGGGGGTCCAGGGCACGCTCGCCCTGGCATTCGTCCTGGCCGACGACGTGCCCGCGACGCCGGCCTCACCGATGCTGCGCCTGCTCGCGCCACCGTCCTTGACCGAGCTGCCCAGGCCCGACGACGAGGCCGAGCGCACCCGGACCGCGCGCCGCGAGCTGCCGGCGCCGGGGCCGTGGGCGGGGCGGCTGGTCCAGGCGGTCGTTGAGGTGCTGGCCGGCGACCGCCCCAGCGCGCAGCTCGTGCGCTGGACCGTCGAGCCGGTCCATGCCGCCGTGCGGGCGAGCATCCGCCCGACTCCCCGCGGACCGACAAGCCTGTCCGGGCACCGGGCGCAGGTGCGATCGGTGCGCGTCAGCGAGCCGGCCGACGGCATCGCGGAGGTCAGTGCCACGGTCGCGCGCGACGGGCGTACGACCGCCGTCGCCCTGCGCATGGAGGGGCTCGACGGGCGCTGGATGTGCACCGTGCTCGAGCTCGTGGGCAGGCGTCCCTAGCAGGCAGGCAACTCCCTGTTGTCAGAAGACTAGCGACGCTTGCGGCGGGCAGCCTTGCGCGAGGAGGTGTTGCGGTTCACGCGGCCAGCTTCGGAGCCCTCGGCCTCGCGCGTCACCCGCGTCACGACGGCCTCGTCACCGTCGACGGAGGGCGCGGTGTAAGCGAGCTCACGCGGGCGGTTGGGCTCGGTCAGGCCCTTCGCCTGCAGGTGCGGGTGACCGTCGCTCTCGTCGTCGCCGGCGTCGTCGGCCCCGGCGTCCTCGACCTTGACCTCGAGGTTGAAGAGGAAGCCGACGGACTCCTCCTTGATGCCGTCCATCATCGCCGCGAACAGCTGGAAACCCTCGCGCTGGTATTCCACGAGCGGATCGCGCTGGGCCATCGCCCGCAGGCCGATGCCCTCCTGCAGGTAGTCCATCTCGTAGAGGTGCTCGCGCCACTTGCGGTCGAGCACAGAGAGCACGACCCGGCGCTCGAGCTCGCGGGTGACCTCCTCGCCCAGGCTGGCCTCACGCTCGTCGTAGAGCTGTTGGGCGTCATCCTTGAGCCGCTCGACCAGGAACTCCTGCGTCAGGCCTGCACGGTCGCCACCCGACTCGGACTCGAGCTCCTCGACGCTGATCGACACCGGGAACAGCGTGCGCAGCGCGGTCCACAGCTGCTCGAGGTCCCACTCCTCGGCATAGCCCGAGCTCGTGGCACCGACGACGTAGGCCTCGACGGTGTCGTTGATCATGTGGCGCACCTGCTCGTGCAGGTCGGCTCCCTCGAGCACCTTGCGACGCTCGCCGTAGATGACCTCGCGCTGGCGGCTCAGCACGTCGTCGTACTTCAGGACATTCTTGCGGATCTCGAAGTTCTGCGCCTCGCGCTGGGCCTGCGCCGACCGGATCGCATTGGTGACCATCTTGGACTCGATGGGCACGTCGTCGGGGATGTTGAAGCGGGTGAGGAACGACTCGACGATCGCGGCGTTGAACAACCGCATGAGGTCGTCCTCGAGCGAGAGATAGAACCGTGACTCTCCGGGGTCGCCCTGGCGGCCGGACCGCCCGCGCAACTGGTTGTCGATGCGTCGCGACTCGTGGCGCTCGGTGCCCAGGACGTAGAGACCGCCGAGGGAGCTCACCTCGTCGTGCTCGGCCGCTGCTGCCTCCTTGGCACCGGTGACCGCATCGGCCCAGGCGGCGGCCCACTCCTCCGGCGTGTCGACGGGGTCGAGGCCGCGATGGCGCAGCTCGGCGTCGGCGATGAACTCGACGTTGCCGCCCAGCATGATGTCGGTGCCTCGACCGGCCATGTTGGTCGCGACCGTGACGGAGTCCTTGCGGCCCGCCTGCGCGATGATGGCGGCCTCACGCTCGTGCTGCTTGGCGTTGAGCACCTCGTGGCGGATGCCGCGCTTGCGCAGCAGCCCCGAGAGCAGCTCGGACTTGGCGACACTCGTGGTGCCGACGAGCACGGGCTGCCCGCGGTCGTGGTGCTCGGCGATGTCCTCGACGACCGAGTCGAACTTGGCGGCCTCGGTCTTGTAGATGAGGTCGCTCTGGTCCTTGCGGACCATGTCGCGGTTGGTCGGGACCTGCACGACGCCGAGCTTGTAGATCTGGGAGAACTCCGACGCCTCTGTCATGGCCGTGCCGGTCATGCCGCTGAGCTTGGCGTAGAGACGGAAGAAGTTCTGCAGCGTGATCGTGGCGAGCGTCTGGTTCTCGTCCTTGATCACCACGCCCTCCTTGGCCTCGATCGCCTGGTGCATGCCCTCGTTGTAGCGACGGCCGGCCAGCACACGACCGGTGTGCTCGTCGACGATCAGCACCTCGCCCTCGATGACGACGTAGTCCTTGTCGATCGCGTAGAGCTCTTTGGCCTTGATGGCGTTGTTCAGATAGCCGACCAGCGGCGTGTTGACCGACTCGTAGAGGTTGTCGATGCCGAGCCAGTCCTCGACCTTGGTCACACCCGACTCGAGGATGCCGACGGTGCGCTTCTTCTCGTCGACCTCGTAGTCGCCGGCCACGCCTTTGTCGGGGTCGCCGCGGCGCATGCGCTGCACGAGCGAGGCGAACTCGGAGTACCACTTCGTGGCCTGGTCGGCGGGGCCGCTGATGATCAGCGGCGTACGCGCCTCGTCGATGAGGATCGAGTCGACCTCGTCGACGATCGCGAAGTTGTGGCCGCGCTGCACGAGGTCGTCGCGCGACCACGCCATGTTGTCGCGCAGGTAGTCGAAGCCGAACTCGTTGTTGGTGCCGTAGGTGATGTCGCAGGCATAGGCCTCGCGGCGCTCGCTCGGCTGCATCTGGGCCAGGATCGTGCCGACCGTGAGGCCGAGGAAGCGGTAGACACGGCCCATGAGGTCGGCCTGGTATTCGGCGAGGTAGTCGTTCACCGTGATGACATGCACGCCCTTGCCCTCGAGGGCGTTGAGGTAGGCGGGTGCCGTGGCCACGAGGGTCTTGCCCTCACCGGTGCGCATCTCGGCGATGTTGCCGTGGTGCAGTGCGGCACCGCCGACCATCTGCACGTCGTAGTGGCGCTGGCCGAGGGTGCGACGGGCGGCCTCGCGCACGGTCGCGAAGGCCTCGGGGAGCAGGTCGTCGAGCGTCTCTCCGTCGGCCAGCCGCTTGCGGAACTCCTCGGTCAGGCCGCGAAGCTCCTCGTCGGACATCGCCGCGAAGTCGCTCTCCACCGCGTTGACCTGCTTGGCGAGGCTCTGCAGCTTGCGCAGCGTCTTGCCTTCACCGGCACGAAGAACTCGGTCGATCAGTGCAGGCACGCTGTCGCTCCTCACGATTGCGCGGGCGAATCCCGCTCGGGTCATGCTATGCCGCACCGGTCGCCCGACGGGGCGGCTCCGGTTGCTTCGCCACTATCCTGCTCCGAAGAACCCGACGTGCAGCTAAGGAGAGACCGACGATGGTGCAGGCGAGCCCCCGGGGACGACCTATTTCGTGGTTGGGCGTGGCGCTGATGTTCGTCACGTTCGGTGTCGGCTGCGTGGGCCTGGTGATCGGGTCATGGCTCGTGTTCTGGATCGGGGTCGGGCTCTTCGTCGCGTCAGGCCTCTTCGCGCTGGCCAACGGCATCCTCACCGACGTCCACTAGGTCGTGGCGCGGCGGAACGCCTGCCGATAGCTCGACGGCGCCGTGCGCATAGCGGCCTGGAACTGCTGGCGAAAGGTCGAGACGCTGTCGAAGCCGACCGCGCCGGCGATCTGCTCGATCGATGCGGTGCCTTCCTCGAGCAGGGGGAGGCTGGCCTGCACCCGCTGGGCACGCAGCCACCGCATCGGTGTCTGGCCGGTCACCCGCAGGAAGTTGCGCGAGAAGCTACGCCCCGACATGCCGGCGACCGCGGCCAGTTGGGTCAGCACCAGCTGCTCCCCGAGATGGGCGAGGGCCCACTCGATGCTGCGCGCGACCTGCGCGCCGTCGGAGTCCGTCGCCACAGGAGCCGCCACGAACTGGGCCTGACCGCCGTCTCGGTGCGGCGCGATGACGAGCCTCCTCGCCACGTTGTTGGCGACCGCCGAACCGTGGTCCGAGCGCACCAGGTGCAGGCACACATCGATGCCCGCAGCACTTCCCGCACCGGTCACCACGGTGCCCTGCACCAGGTAGAGCACGTCGGGATCGACGACGACCAGCGGATAACGGCGGGCGAGCAGCTCGGCGTACTGCCAGTGGGTGGTGGCACGAAGCCCGTCGAGCAGGCCCGCCGCGGCGAGCGCGAACGCCCCGGAGCAGATCGACACGATCCGGGCTCCGTTCGCCGCCGCCGCGACGAGCATCGCGACGATCGCCGCATCCGGCTGGGCGTGCACGTCGGCGACGCCCGTGACGATGACCGTGTCGGCGGTCGCGGCCACGTCCAGGCGGTGCGGCGCGGTGATGGTGATCCCGCCGAGGGCGCGTACGGGCGCCGGTGTGGCGGAGCAGACCAGCAGGTCGTACCACTCGACACCGAGCTCGGGTCTCGGCTGGCCGAAGACCTCCACCACGATGCTGGCCTCGAACGGGGACATCGCGTCATAGAGGACGACGGCGACGGATCGTCGGCGGCCCACAGGCGAACCGTGGCTAGAAGTCATCGATGTGTGTCTTTCGTGCCACTTTCGCCAGCCTAGGCCCTCAGGCACGCTCGTCGCATGAGCTATCCGAACCCCGACCCGTCCGCCGTTGCCCACTTCGCGGGGCGACTCGCCTACGAGACCGATGTCGCGGACGTACGCGCCCGACAGCTCGCGGCTGCCGGCGCGCTCGTCCTGCTCGACGTGCGCAGTGACGCGGCCTGGGAGCTGGGCCACGTGGCAGGTGCGGTCCACCTGCCGCACACCCGGATCGGCGTACGCGCTGCCGGGCTCGACCCGGACGCTGCCTACGTGACCTACTGCTGGGGCCCGGCGTGCAACGGGGCGACACGCGGGGCGCTCGCGCTGTCATCGCTCGGCTTCGCGGTCAGGGAGATGCTCGGCGGCTATGAGTACTGGGTGCGCGAGGGGTTTCCCACCGAGACCGCCGCAGGGCTGCAGACGCGTGAGCCGGACGCCTTGACCACGGCGGTGGGGGCGTGCGGGTGCTGACAGCGCGCTGCGAGCAGACGTCAGCCTTTCGGGCCCGAGCTCAGCGCCGCGACGAGCGCCGGGCCGAGATCGCCCCTGCCTGTTGCGGTCACGCAGTCCAGGTCGAGCCAGTGCGCCATGACGGCGAGCTCGGAGGCCAGCTGGTCGGCGGTGTCCGACGGCGCACCCGGCTCCACGTGGGCCGCCTGCACGAGAAGGCAGCGCGCCGCGCGGTCGGCCTTGAGGTCGACCCGGGCCACGAGGGCGTCGCCGAGCAGGAACGGTAGGACGTAGTAGCCGTGCACCCGCTTCTCGACCGGGGTGTAGATCTCGATCCGGAAGCGGAAGCCGAACAGCTCCTCGGTGCGCGACCGCTCCCAGACGAGCGGGTCGAAAGGAGCGAGCAGAGCCCGGGCCCGCACCCGCCGGGGCATGCGCGCGTCGCGGTGCAGGTAGGACTGGCGCGCGACGCCCTGGAGCTGCACCGGCACGACGTCGCCCCGCTCGAGGAGAACCTGCAGGCCGGCGGCGCCGTCATCGGGCTTGAGTCGGAAGTAGTCGCGCAGGTCGCGCAGGGTGCCCACGCCGTGTGCGCGGGCCGCGATGGCCATGAGCTCGGCAAACGCCTCGGCGTCGCTCACGGGCGGCGCGTCGAGCACGGCGCGGGGCAACACTGCCTCGGGAACGGCATAGCGACGCTCGAAGGACGTGGTCCGGCCGGCGCTCATCACCTCCCCCGACCAGAACAGGTGCTCCATCGCCTGCTTGACGAGCGACCAGTTCCAGCCCCACTGGTCCTTCGTCCGCGGCACATCAGTTG
>CAXSDR010000046.1:0-26700 GCA_964236445.1 uncultured Motilibacteraceae bacterium
CTCGAACCCCAGATCAACTGACAGCAACTGTCTCATTTGACTTGACAGATTCCGCTCACGCGGCGCTAGCGCGCAGCACCGCAGCGTTCTGGCGATCCTGCGCAGCGTCATGCCGCGGCGGCTGCTGACCACCCGCGAAGCCGAACTGGTCGCTGAGCTCCAAGCCAACCGGCTACTCGAGCTCGCAGGGCTCCCCCAGGCGCCAATCCCCAACGAGCTGGTGACTGAGCTGCCGCGCATCGCCGTGCGGCTCGATCCCGATCTACCGGTCAGCGGCTCGGCGCAGTGGGTCAGCGGGCGCTGGCTCCTGTCGATCAACGCCAGCGAGCCGTGGACGCGGCAACGCTTCAGCTTGCTTCACGAGCTGAAGCACGTGCTCGATCACCCCTTCGTCAACGAGATATACGCCGGTGACGAGCAGGCTGAGCACCTAGCGGACTACTTCGCTGCCTGCGTCCTGATGCCGCGGCGCTATGTCAAACGGGTCTGGGGCGAGAGAATGCAGAGCCTCGCCGACCTGTCACAGCACTTCGGCGTCTCCGAGCGGGCGATGGCGCTGCGGCTACAGCACCTTGGACTGCGCTCGCCGCTGCCGAGACATGACCGCCACGTGGCGCCACCAACGCCACGCCCACGCCGCCATTACCAGCGCACCAGCCAGCATCTCTGGGCAGGACTTCACACATGAACCGTCACCTGAACGCCGTTCCGGCCGCTGCACCGAGCCGTGCCGTGCTCTACGTCCGCGTCAGCACCAAAGACCAGTTGCAGGGTGACGGCGACCCCGACGGCTACTCGATACCGGCGCAGCGACTGGCGTGTGAACGCCGCGCCGAGGCGCTCGGTGTCGACGTTGCCGAGACGTTCATCGAGCGTGGTGAGTCGGCCCGTTCGGCTGATCGGCCTGAGCTACAGCGCATGCTGGCCTACCTCGCGGAAGAGCCGGTGCGCTACGTCATCGTCCACAAGGTCGACCGCCTGGCGCGCAACCGGCTGGACGACGTCACGATCACCGCCGCCATCCAGGCGTCAGGTGCTCAACTGGTTAGCGTCACCGAGAACATCGACGAGACGCCGAGCGGCACCCTGATGCACGGCATCATGAGCTCGATCGCCGAGTTCTACTCGCGCAACCTGGCGAACGAGGTCATCAAAGGCACGCAGCAGAAGGTGTCGGCTGGCGGCACCCCGCACGTCGCACCCATCGGCTACCTCAACATTCGCCGCGTCGTCGACGGCCGCGAGTCGCGAACGGTCGAGCTCGATCCTGAGCGCGCTGAACTCATCAAGTGGGCCTTCCAGGCCTATGCCAGCGGTGACTACAGCCTGAGTCGCCTCGCGGCGGAACTTGCCGAACGCGGACTGACGCAACGCCCGACACCGCAGCGCGCCAGTCGGCCCCTGGAAGCCAACAAGCTGCACCAGGTGCTACGCAACCGCTACTACATCGGACTCGTCACCTGGCGCGGCGTCGAGCACCCAGGCAAGCACCCGATCTTCGTCGACGCCGAGACCTTCGAGCAGGTCCAGCGAGTGCTGAGTGCCCACCGCGTCTCCGGTGAGCGGTCGTACCGCAACAAGCATTACCTGGTCGGCACCGTCTTTTGCGACCGCTGCAAGTCTCGGTTGCTGTTCGGTTCCAACACGGGACGCCGCGGCGACAGCTACGAATACTTCTTCTGTGCTGGTCGCCACTCCGGCAAGACCGGTTGCGATCTGCCCTACTTGCCACTTGAGCAGCTGGAGGACGCGGTCAACCGCCAGTGGCAACGAGAAACCTTTTCGGCGGAGCTCACGCAGCAACTCAGAACGAACTTAGTCGGGGACTTGGCACGCTTCTCCGCCAGCCAAGATGACGAGCGTGGTCGACTCGAGGAACGCATCGCCGTCGTACGCCGTGAGCGCTACAAGTGGGCTGACAAAGCCATGGAAGGTGCCGTGCCGGCAGACATCGCGCGCGAAAAACAGCACCAGCTGGCTGACCAGCTTCTAACCGCCGAGAGCGCCCTTGAGCGGTTGTCACGGAGCAACCGAGATCAGACTGCTCTGCTCGAGTCGCTACTCGCCCTGATCGACACCTGCGGACCGGCGTATATGAGAAGCGACACCAAGGGGCGGCGCGACTACAACCTGGCCTGGTTCGCGGGTCTGGACATTGACGTCGATAACGACCAGCGTGCCGTGGTCGTCAGTGTGAGGCGAACGGACATACTCACTGCGCTGCAGCTGAGCATGTCTGAGGACCTCACGGGACTTGTCGACCAGGAACAAGAACGCCGTCGAAGCGGCGGCCCCAATGGCGCCGAGCTTGTCGGGGGTTCGAACGTCGAACTTTTGGTGGAGCTGAGGGGATTCGAACCCCTGACCCCCTCGTTGCGAACGAGGTGCGCTACCAGCTGCGCTACAGCCCCAAGAACCGTCCGCCAGCATAGCGGCCCGCAACACCGGCGACCCCCGGGGCAGGGACGAGCGTCAGTCGCCGACGGCCCGGCGCTCGAAGATGTCGTCGAACTCGTCGTCGAGCTGCAACGCCGCCGCGTCGTCCGCGGCCGACGGCTCGTATGTCGAGCGATCGGGCTCGGAGACCTGGTCGTAGACGTTGGCGGGGCGGTCCGGCGTACCGATGCCCTCATCGCTCGCGAACGACGCCCAGGTGGTCTCGCGCAGATAGCTCGGGGCCTTCGCCTTGCCGACGTAGGTGGGCAGCGTCATCGGGCGCGGCGCCCACCCGTCGTCGACCAGTTCCTCCTCGACCTCGGCAGCAGCGTCGCTGTGGAGTCCCTGACGACGCGCCATCCTGGCAGCGACGATGCGCTCCGACGAGTCGAGGCGACGCGCGCGCGTCGCCGTGCGGCGAGCGGCGTTGTGCCGGCGGGCGGTGGCCTCGCGAGCCGCCCGCGCCTGCCCGCGCAGGTGGACGACGAAGCCGAGCAGCACGAGGACTGCGGGAGCGATGGCGTAGCGCGGGAGCAGCCCGACCCAGGCGCACACGCTCACAGCCGCCGCGGCGACGACCAACGCGAGGAGGGTGCGGCGGCGGCGGGCGGCGAGGCTGGCCTCGGCGCGAGGAAGCGACGGTGCGGGGCGCTGGCGCTCGGTCGGCGGCGTCCGCCGGGGGCGCGCGGCTGCGGTCTGCGGAGCATCGAGCAGGTCTGACACGGACGTACGCACCTCACGACGACTGGCTCCTGCGGCGACCGCCGGGCGGCGGCCGCGGCGGCGGATCTCGGGACCGGTGACGTGCACCTCGGCCACGGAAGGCCGCGCCGGCATCACGACGTAGCGGCGGGCTGGCGCCGAGGGCGGGCTTCGCCGGGCGAGGACGCGCATCGCTCGCGAGAACCCCTCGACCTGCTTGGCCTCCGTGCGGTCGTCGTGGCGCCGCAGCCACATGGGCAGCAAAACGGCAGCCCACGCGCACACGATGACCGCGTAGATCAGGCCGGTTCCCACGGTCGTTCACGCTAGGTGCGCATGTGCCCGCGAGCAGGGAGGGTCGTCGGCGTGTCGCGACTTCTGCCACGGGCATCCCACAATTCACGCCTGTCACATCTGTCACAGCGTGCCGCGACACGAGCCAACCGAGGGGGGCGCCCAACGTCTCCCTAGGGGAGCCGGTTCACCGCGAACAGGCTCTCGCGAAAGGCCGTGCCCGCGATGCGCCTGCTCCCCCGCTCGATCGCCGCGTGCGCCGCCGCTGCCGCGCTGTCCGCGTGCCTCCTCACCGCACCGGCCCGCGCCGAAGACGCGACCACCCCGCCGACCACCGTCGCGGGGGTGACGCTGAGCGCGTCGCGTACGTCGCTGACCGCCACCCAGCTGGCCACCATGACGGTCTCGGTGCACCTGACGAGCGTCGCGGGCGTCCGGCCGGGCCGCTCGTGCCCCATCGGGGACTTCCCCGTTCAGTCCGCGTCCGGCGTGTGCCTGCTCGTCGGGACCGAGAACGGCGTCGCCGTCGCACAGCAGGCCAACAACTGGCGCTTCGTCCCGCTGACTCTCGTGTCGGGAACGCGGCTGGACGGGGTGTGGCGGGGCACGACGATGCTGTCCGCGATCAACGCCGGGGTGTGGCGCCCACGAGGCATCTCCACCCCCGAGCTGACCACCACGAACGACTTCGGCGAAGACGTCCCCGCGACACCGGCGGGACTGACCTCGCTCGCCGCCCTCACCGTCCGCGGCTCCAACTGGCCGGTGCTTCGCGTCGTCCCGGCTCCCCACCCGAGTCCCTGGCACGCCTTCTTGGTGCACGGCACCGCGACGCTGTCGCGCACCCACGCGGCCGCCGTGGGCCTGCCGGTCGGCGTGACAGGCAGCGCCATGTGCGGCGAGATGTTCACCGACCTGTCCTACGGGGCGACGACCACACGGGCACGCACGAACGGCGCCTTCGTGGGCACGAGCTGGAAGCGCACCACGTCGTGGTGCGCGGCCTACGGCATCGACGCCGCCGGCCAGCCTGCCGGGCAGGTGTCCGCGGACGACCTCGGCGGAGCGATCCGCACCGTCGTCCGCGCCGCTCCGGCGAGCACCGCGGTGGTGCACGGCACCAACGTGCGGGTGACGGGCACCTACTGGCCGCAGAACCAGTCGCCGGTCGTCCTGCAGCGACTCGTGGGCCACACCTGGCACGTCGTCGGCCGGGGATACTCGCGATCGTCCGGGCGGTTCACGCTGGTCGCGACACCGCCGCACGTCGGACCCAACACCTACCGCGTCGTCGTCCAGGCCCTGGGCGGTGAGCGCATCACGAGCGGCAGCTCACCCACCTTCGTCATCCGGGCGCGTCAGCCGGTAGCCGCGCGGGTGCGCCGCCAGCGCGCCAGCACCCCGCCGGGCTCGAGGTCCTCGGCGAGCAGGACGAAGCAGCGGTGGTCGCGCCAGTCGCCGTCGATGTGGAGCAGGCGCCGGCGCATCCCCTCGTCGACGAAGCCGAGCTTCTCGACGACGCGCAGGCTCGCGGTGTTCTCGGGGCGCACGTTCACCTCGACTCGGTGCAGGCCCACCGGCCCGAAGCAGTGGTCGACCGCCAGCGCGACGGCAGTCGGGACGAGCCCGCGCCCGGCGTAGGCCTGGTCGACCCAGTAGCCGAGCGTGGTCGACGAGAGCGACCCCCGGTGGATGGAGCCGACCGTCACCTGCCCGACGAAGCGGCCGTCGTAGGTGATGACGAAGGGCAGCATGCGCCCGGCGCGCGCCTCGCGACGCAGGTAGCTGACCATGCCCGCGAACGTCGTGCTGGTGCTCACGCCGACCGGCGCGGTCGCCTCCCACGGTGAGAGCCAGGCGTCGTTGAGCCGGCGGATGTCACGCCACGGGCCGGCGTCGCGTCGCCGCACCGGTCGAAGCCCCACGCGCCCCTCGCGCAGCGTCGCCGGCCAACCGGGACTAGCTGTCACCGGAGTCACTCGGGTGGTCGACGCCGCGCAGCTGCGCGACGGCGTGCGGGAGAACCGGGCCCAGCACCGCCACGGCGTCGCGGCACGCCCCCGGTGACCCCGCCACGTTGACGATCAGGGTCGTGCCGGCCAGGCCCGCGAGCCCGCGCGACAGCACCGCCGTCATGACCCCCGCCGCGGTGCCGGCCGCGCGCAACGCCTCGGCGACGCCCGGCAGCGGGCGCTCGATCACCAGCGCCGTCTGCTCGGGAGTCGCGTCGGTCGGGGAGATGCCGGTGCCGCCGGTGGTGAGAACGACGTCATAAGCCTCCACCACCGCCTCGCGCAGCGCCTCGCCCACGGGCTCGCCGTCGGGCACGACGAGCACCGGGTCGACGGTGAACCCCATCGCGCGCAGGCCGTCGACCAGGACGGGGCCGCCACGGTCTTCATAGATACCGGCCGAGGCGCGGTTGGACACGGTCACGACCAGGGCGCGGCCCGCCGGTGCGCCACTCATGCGCGCGCCCAGTCGCCCGAGGCGCCGCCGGTCTTCGTCTCCACGCGGACGTCGGTGATCACGGCGCCGGGATCGACCGCCTTGACCATGTCGACCAGGGTCAGGCCTGCGACCGCCACGGCGGTGAGCGCCTCCATCTCGACGCCGGTGCGGTCGGCCGTGCGCACGGTCGCGCGGATCGCGACGCCGCCGTCGTGGACCTCGAGCGCGACGTCGACACCGTGCAGGGCGATCGGGTGGCACAGCGGCACGAGGTCGGGAGTGCGCTTGGCACCCTGGATGCCTGCGATGCGCGCCACCGCGAGCGCATCACCCTTGGGCACCCCGCCGCCCCGCAGCAGCGCGACGACCTGCACCGACGTCTGGAGGAAGCCGGTGGCGACCGCGGTGCGCACCGACACGGCCTTGGCCGAGACGTCGACCATGCGCGCCGCGCCCGAGGCGTCGAGATGCGTGAGCACCGCCGCGGGCGGGGGCTCGACGCGCTCGCTCGGCGCGTTCACCCGAACCGACGCTCCAGCACCATGACCTGCACCGTGCCACCGACCGGCACCGTTGTCACGGACGGGGGCACCACGACGAACGCGTTGGCGGCGGCGAGGTCGGCCACGAGGTGCGAGCCCGAGCGGCCCATCGGCTCGACGACATAGCGGCCGTCGACGACCTGCAGGTTGGCGCGTACGTATTGCTGACGCCCGGCGGCGGAGCTGATGGGGGCGAGCGTGCTCGCCCGGACCATCGGGCGGTGCAGCGGCTCGACACCGAGCATCTTGCGCATCACCGGGCGCACGAACACCTCGAACGACACGAACGCGCTCACGGGGTTGCCCGGCAGCGTGAAGATGGGCGTGGAGTCCGGCCCGACCGTGCCGAACCCCTGCGGCTTGCCCGGCTGCATCGCGACCGGCTCGAAGGTCACCGTGCCGAGGCGGCTCAGCACCTCCTTGACCGTGTCGTAGGCACCGGCGCTCACGCCACCGGTCGTGATCACGAGGTCGGCGCGCACCAGCTGGTCCTCGATCGCGTCGAGCACGGTGCGAGGGTCGTCGGGCACGATGCCGACGCGGTAGGCCACACCCCCCGCATCGCGCACCGCCGCCGTCAGCGCCGGCCCGTTGCTGTCGGTGATCTGACCGGGGCCAGGCACGACACCGGCTTCGACGAGCTCGCTGCCGGTCGAGATGACCACGACGCGCGGGCGCGGGCGCACGACGACCCGGGCACGCCCGACAGCCGCCAGCAGGGCGACATGCGCCGGGCCGATGCGGGTGCCGGCCTTGAGGACGGTGTCTCCCGCGCGTACGTCCTCGCCGTGGCGACGGATGTGCTGGCCGGGCTCCGGCGCCTGGCTGATGCTGACCGAGGCGACGCCGGCGTCGGTCCACTCGACCGGGACGATGGCCTCGCCGCCGGCGGGCACCGGTGCGCCCGTCATGATGCGCACGCACTGGCCCCGGGCGATGGAGTAGGCGCCCGAGCTGCCGGCCGCCACGTCGCCGACGACGGGCAGGACCACCGGGGTGTCGGCCGTGGCCGAGACGACGTCACCGATGCGCACGGCATAACCGTCCATCGCGCTGTTGTCGAAGGACGGCACGTCGGTCGTGGACCTGACGTCCTCGGCGAGGATGCAGCCGTGGGCGTCGAGCAGCTGCAGGTCGAGCGGGTGCAGCGCCTCGATCGTCGCGAGGATGTCGTGCAGGTGCTCCTCGACGGTCTTCACCTGGCGGTTAGCTCTTGTCCGGGGGTGAGGCTGCGACGAACTCGCGCAGCCAGGCCTTCAGCTGGGGGCCCAGGTCGGCGCGCTCGGACGCGAGCAGCACCACGGCCTTGATGTAGTCGAGCCGGTCACCGGTGTCGTAGCGGCGGCCACGGAAGATCACACCGGTGACACCCCCGCCCTGCTGGGCCGGGGTCGAGGCAAGCGTACGCAGCGCATCGGTGAGCTGGATCTCGCCACCACGGCCCGGGTCGGTGCGACGCAGGACGTCGAACACGGCGGGGTCCAGGACGTAGCGGCCGAGGATGACCAGGTCGCTCGGCGCCTCGTCGACCGGGGGCTTCTCGACGAGGTCGGTGACAAGGACGACGTCATCGGCGTCGGTCGGCTGCACCGCAACGCAGCCATACATCGACACCGACTCGTGCGGCACCTCCATCAGCGCGATCACGCTGCCGCCCCGCTGCTCGCGGACCTCGAGCATGCGCTCGAGCAGGAGGTCGCGCTCGTCGATCAGGTCGTCACCGAGGAGCACCGCGAACGGTTCGCGCCCCACGTGCTGGGCCGCGCAGAGAACCGCGTGACCGAGCCCGCGGGGGTCGCCCTGGCGGACGTAGGAGACGGTCGCGAGGTCGGTCGAGGCGCGTACGGCGGCGAGCTTCTCGGTGTCACCCTTGGCCTCGAGCGCGAGCTCGAGCTCGACGTTGCGGTCGAAGTGGTCCTCGAGCGAGCGCTTGCCGCGCCCGGTGATCATCAGGACGTCGTCGAGGCCGGCGCGGACGGCCTCCTCCACGACGTACTGGATCGCAGGTCGGTCGACGACGGGGAGCATTTCCTTGGGGGTGGCCTTCGTCGCGGGCAGGAAGCGAGTTCCGAGCCCGGCCGCGGGAATGACGGCCTTGGTCACACGCGTCATGGTGCCAACCTAGTCGTTGCAGCTGAACGCGCTGTGAGCGGCATGTGGCGCCCCGGTGGTCAGGCGTCGGCCGGGCGCGAGGGCTGCGCCGTCAGGCCGAGCGGTGCGATCGGACCCGTGATGCCGGGCGGTCGAGTGGCGGACCCCAGCTCGGCCACGGCGCAGCGGTCTCGGCCGGCTCGCTTTGCGGCATAGAGGGCGGAGTCGGCACTGCGCAGCAGCGTTGCCGGGCTGCCACCGTGGTCGGGGAACGCGGCCACCCCGATCGAGACGGTCACCACCAGGGGCGCCTCACCCGCACCGCCGCGGAACGGCGTGCGCGACGTGCCGACGCGTACGCGCTCGGCCAGCTGCACGGCACCCTCGACCGTCGTCTCGGGCAGGACGAGCACGAACTCTTCGCCGCCGTAGCGCGCCAGGATGTCCACCTCGCGAATCTGCTCACCCACGCGTGACGCGAACTCGCGCAGCACCGCGTCACCACGCGGATGACCGTGGTTGTCGTTGACCGACTTGAAGAAGTCGATGTCGAGCATGAGCACGGCCAACGGGCGCTCGAACCGGTTGGCGCGCTCGATCTCGCGGGCGAGGCTCATCGAGAGGTAGCGGAAGTTCCACAGCCCGGTCAGCGGGTCGGTGATCGCGAGGCGCTGGGCCTCCTTGTGCAGCAGGATGTTCTCCACCGCCACGCCGGCCTGGCCGGCCAACGCGCGGATCTCGTGCTCCTGCTCCTGGGTGAACTCGGGCTCCCCCTCCCGGGCGAACAGCGCGAGCACGCCGGTCACGCGGCCGCCCCCGCGCAGGGGCACGGCGAGCAGGGGGCCGGAGGTCGGGACGTCAGAACCGGGACGCACCTGGCCCGGCCAGACGCCCAGCGCGCCACGGATGACCTCCCCGGTCGCGGCCACCGCACCCAGCACGCCGACTCCGGGCATGACCCGACGCGAGACCTCGAACCCGATGTCCTCGGTGCCCTGCGCGGCGAGCAGGCTGAGCGGCCCCGCGGCCTCGGCGATGTAGGCGGCACCCGCACCGGCACCGGCGGCGGCGATCGCCGACTCGAGCACCACCAGCACCAGGGCGTCGAGGTCGTGGGTGGAGCCGAGCGCCTCGCCGAGGCGTTCGAGGTTGTCGCGCAGCTCGTCGCGAGAGCGCTCCAGCGCGTCGAGGTAGTGCCGCATCTCGGCGGTCATCCGGTTGAACGACCGCCCGAGCCGCCCGACCTCGTCGTCGGAGCGCACGGTGATCGCCGTGGTCAGGTCGCCTGCGGCCACGCGCTCGGACGCGGCGGTCAGGTCGGCGAGCGGTCGCGTCATGCCGCGCGCCACGAGCCAGCCGACACCGAGGGCGAGCAGCACGAGCACGAGCCCGAGGCCGCTGAGGAACCCCGTCACGTGGCCTACGCCGGAGACCCTGCTCACGGCGATGACGTGCAGCGAGGCCCTTGCAGCCACCGGCTGGGACAGCGCCGAGCTGCCGTCGCGCGTGACGAGGACACCCGGATGGGCCTCGGCGTCGGCCACCAGCCGGGGCGACACCGACGCTCGCGTGGTCGCCAGCGCGCGACCGTCGGCCGCGACGACGAGGTCGTCCTGCAGGCCGAGGTCTTCCTTCACTCCCGCGAGCCACGGCCCGTCGAGCTCGCGCGCGACGATCACCCACTCGGGGGCAACCGCGGAGCTGTCGGTCACCGGGGCCCGCGCCGCCATCACCGGCGTCGCGAGGCGCTCGCAGCGGCTGGTGGCCAGCGTGCCGGGCGGTCGGGCTACGCCGTTGTCACGCTGGGCGGCGCCCGGGCCGACGAAGGCGACATAGGCATCGGTGCCGGCGAAGGCGAAGGCGTGCTCCGAGCCGCGGGCCGCCAGGTCCAGCGCGGTGGCGCCGGCCAGGGTGCTGAGCTCGGCACAGGCGTCATAGATCAGCATGCCGCTGCCGCGTGCCGCCGTGTTGAGCCGATCAGTGGTCTTGGCCGCGCCGTCGCGACCCAGCAGGAGGACCGCCGTGACGCCGACCAGAGCCAGGGGAAACACGACGAGGGCGCCCACGACCAGCCACAACCGGGTCCGCAGGCCCACACCCCCTCCTTCCACGCTTCGAGGGGTTCTGCCCCGAGGCTGATAGTGCCACTCCCCTTATGACAACGGTGATCGAACCGTGGCGCGAGGCGCAACGGGGTCGGGCAGAGTGGGCGACATGGACAAGGCCGATCTGCGCGAGCAGCTGCGGGCCCGACGCGCCGCGCGACAGCCCGCCGAGCGGGCAGCCGCCGCAGCCGGGATCGAGGCTCATGGCCTGGTCCTCGCCCGTGACCGCGCCACGGTTGCCGCATTCGTCCCGGTCGGTGACGAGCCGGGTCACGGCCGGCTGCTCGACGCGCTGCACGAGGCGGGCACGACCGTGCTGCTGCCCGTGCTGCGCGACGACCTCGACCTCGACTGGGCGGCCTACCGCCCGGGGGGGCTGGCGCCGGGGCGCGTACGCCCACGGCTGCGCGAGCCGGACGGGCCGACCCTTGGTCGCCTCGCCATCAGCGCGGCCGGACTCGTGCTGGTCCCTGCGCTCGCTGTCGCACGCGACGGGACGCGGCTGGGCTTCGGCGCGGGGTCCTACGACCGGGCGCTCAGCCGCGCGGCCGGGGGCCCGCAGGTCACCGTCGCGGCCGTGGTGCACGCCGACGAGGTGCTCGCGACCCTTCCGCGCGAGGGCCACGACGTGATCGTCGGATGGGCGCTGACGCCTGTGGGCCTGGTGGCGCTCGACGCGTCGGCGGCCTCGTCATGACTGTCGAACGCCTCGACGCCGGGCTGCTGGTGGGCGCGGTCGTGCTGCTGCTGGCCGTCGCGGCGGTGCGCGTCTCGATCGGCACCGGCCTGCCGTCCCTCGTGCTCTATGTCGGCCTCGGCATGCTGCTCGGCGAGGACGTCCTCGGCGTGCAGTTCGACGACCCGGCGCTGGCGCAGGTGCTCGGTTACGGCGCTCTGGTGATCATCCTGGCCGAGGGTGGGCTGACGACATCGTGGCGGTCCGTTCGCGGCTCCGTGCCCGTCGCCGTCGCCCTGGCGACGCTCGGCGTCGCTGTCTCGGTCGCCGTCGTCGCGGTCGTGGCCGCGCCGGTGCTCGGCCTCGACGCGCGTACGGCGCTGCTGCTCGGCGCGATCCTGAGCTCGACGGACGCGGCAGCGGTCTTCAGCGTGCTGCGCCGGGTGCCGCTCCCGCACCGGGTCGCGGGCGCGCTGGAAGCCGAGTCGGGCCTCAACGACGCGCCTGTCGTGATCATCGTCGCGGCGCTGAGCGCGGCCCCCCTGCACCGTGACGACCTGTGGCGCCTGCCTGCCCTGCTGGTCTATGAGCTGGCGGTCGGGCTGGCCATGGGGCTGCTCGCCGGGTTCCTCGGCGCCTGGCTGGTGCGCCGGCTCGCGCTGCCCGCAGCCGGCCTCTATCCCCTGGCCGTGATGGCCCTCGCGGTGGCGGGCTATGGCGCGGCTGCCGTGCTGCACGCGAGCGGGTTCCTCGCCGTCTATGTCGCGTCTCTCGTCCTGGGCAACTCGGGCCTGCCCCACCGGCCCGCCACCCGCGGCTTCGTGGAGGGCCTCGGCTGGCTGGCGCAGATCGGGCTGTTCGTGATGCTCGGACTGCTGGCCTCCCCGCACCAGCTGCCGCACGTGCTTCTCCCGTCCCTGGTCCTCGCCGTGGCGCTGGTCTTCCTGGCGCGCCCGCTGTCCGTGCTGGCCAGCGCCCTGCCTGTGCGGTTGCCGTGGCGCGAGTCGGCATTCCTGTCCTGGGCCGGCCTGCGCGGTGGCGTGCCGATCGTGCTCGCCACCGTGCCGGTCGTCGCGGACGTGCGGGGCGCGGGGCGGCTGTTCGACGTCGTCGTCGTGCTCGTGGTCGTCCTCACCGTCGCGCAGGCCCCGACGCTGCCCTGGGCGGCGCGGCGGCTCGGCCTCGCGGACCCCCTCGCCGCCCGGGAGGTCGAGGTCGAGGCGAGCCCGCTCGGCCGGCTCGGCGCGGACCTGCTCGAGGTGCGTGTGCCAGGCGGCTCACGCCTGCAGGGCGTCGAGGTCGCGGAGCTGCGGCTGCCCGTCGACGCGTCCGTGACCCTCGTCGTGCGCGACGGCCACGCCTTCGTGCCCGGGCCGGCCAGCGTGCTGCGCGCCGGGGACGACCTGCTCGTGGTCACCACTGCCTCGGCCCGCGCGGCCGCCGAGGACCGGCTGCGCAGCGTGTCGCGCGGTGGCCGGCTGGCGCACTGGAACGCGCGAGACAGCAGCGGCTGACGTCACCGGCGATCCAGGCTCGGCGCATGACGGGCATCCCGGTCGAGGGCGGAGCCGTCGCACGCGGGCCGGCCCGGGCGGCCGCGACATGGCCCGGCGCGTACTAACTGATCCATTCGCCCGCGCGGACGACGCCGGTTGCGCCAGCATGGGCGCGAACAGCAGCGCACCAGCGCAGACGAGGGCAGACATGGCGTCGGACCTGTGGTGGAAGGCGTGGCTCGCCATGCCCGACGGCGTGTGCGTCCTCGACGGAGACTGGACCTTCCGGTTCCTCAACGCGGCGGGTGCCGGCATGCTCGGCCACCCCGCGGAAGACGTCGTCGGCGGCTCGCTGTCGACCATCTTCCCGGCGACGGCCGGCTCGATGTTCGAGACGCAGCTGCGCCGGGCGCGAGACACCGCGACCGCCGTGTCGTGGGAGTCCTCCTTCAGCGAGGACCGGGGGTGGTTCGAGCTGCATGCCATCCCCGTCGACGACATGCTCGTCGTCGTCTTCCGCAACGTCGACGACCGCCGCGAGGTGCAGCACCAGAGGGAGCGCCTGCTCGCGCGCACCCGCCTGCTGCTGTCACTGGCCGAGGTGCTGGCCGACACCTCCACGGTCGACGAGGTCGCGGCAACGGTCATCGACACGGCGACGAAGGAGCTCACGAGCGCGCATGCGGGTCTGTCCCTCGTCGGGGACGACTACACCGGCATGCGGGTGCGCGGCATCGGGCAGCTCGACGGCCGGATCCAGAGCGGGCGCCCACTAGCCCTGAGTGCCTCGAAGGTCGGCCGAGCGCTCCACGCGCGCCAGCTCCAGCCGCGGCGGCGCCGCCGACACGAAGCAGGCCATCGCCGCTAGAGCGGCTGCAACGGTCACGGGAGCGGTCCACCCGTGGGTCGAGCCGGCATAGACGGCCATCGTCGTGAGCACGATCGCGACGATGGCGAAGCCGAGCTCGGTGCCCTGCGAGGTGATGCGGATCCGGTGGCGGACGACACGCAGCACCAGGGCAAGGAGCGCGGTCGCGAGCTGCGGCAGCACGGTGGCCGCCATCACGGCATACGCCGGCCACTGGTCCAGGATGCCGGCGCGGCGGCAGACGAGCGCGGCACCCACGAACAGCAGCCCCGCGGCGAGGGTCCGCGCGAGGGTGGCGACGAGGTCGTGGTGCGAGACGTCGCGGCGGTGCGGCACCAGGTGCGCGGGGGCGTGCAGCGTCATGACGTGTGCTTCGGCACGACGGGCTCCCTTCCTGAGCACGTGAGCAGCACGTGAGCGAGGTCAAGGCGGCGCCCCCGTCAGCCGATGCACGTGCGAGATGACTTCCCGATCACACGTCCCGGCCCGCGGCATCCGGTCCGTCCTGCTGGCGGCGACGCTGGCGTACGCCGTCGGCCTTCCTCCCACAGCCGCAGCGGCCGACGAGCCCACGCCGGGCGCCACACGCGGCTCACCTGCCGTGACCGTCGGCTCGCTCCCGTCGGCGACGCGCGACACGCCGGATGCGAGCGCCAAGCCCTCCCCCACCAGGCCGACCGGGCCGACCGGGCCGACCGGGCCGCCACAACCCGTCCCGACGCTTCCGCCCGTTCCCATGCCCGCGCTGCCGTCCGCACCGGCGAGCGGCTCGCGCACCATCACCCTGCCTCCGTCGGCCGCGATGGTCGCCGCTCGGGCCGACCTCAGCGAGTCGACCGCCCAGGTGGCCGCCGCTGTCGCGGCCCTCGCATCGACGCAGGCGACGCTGCAGGCGGCCCAGGACCGTGAGGCGGCTGCCAATGCGGTGGTGATGCAGGCTCAGGAGCGCTACGACGAGGCCGCCATGGAGGCGGGACGCGCGCAGACCGTGCTCGTCATGGTGCAGCGCGCCAGCGACGGTGCCCAGCGCGACGTCAGCGATGCCGCCGACCAGGCTGGCCGCACGGCGCGCGAGGCCTACGTGCAGGGCCCTCTCTCAGGTGTTGCCGCGCTGTTCGAGTCGGGCAGCGTGACCGACCTGCAGGACCGCATGGCGGCACTGGACAGCGTCGGGCGCTCGCAGCGCAGCAGGACGGCTTCGCTGCAGGCGACAGCGGCGGGCTACAGCGACCGGGCAGGAGCGCTCTCGACGCAGCGCGACGCGCTCGCCGTGCAGCGCGACCGGGTCGAGGCGCGCATCCAGGACCTGAACGGCGCCGAGGCGGCCGCGCATGCGAGCTCCGCCCTGCTCCTCACCGCGGTCAAGGCGCACGAGCTCTCACTGGCCACCGCACAGACCGCAGCTGATGACGACGAACGCCGCTACCAGGAGATGACCGCCGAGAGCGTCTCGGTCACGACCGGCATCGGCAGCCTGCCCCAGCTCATCCCGACGACGACTCCCGCCGGCGCCCATCTCCAGATTCCGGCGCAGGGCCCGGTCACGTCACCGTTCGGCTATCGGGTGCACCCGATCACCGGCGTCTACAAGCTGCACACCGGCACGGACTTCGGCGTGCCCTGCGGCACGCCGGTGCACGCGGCTGCGGACGGCGCGGTGCTTTCGACGACGCTGACGACGGCGTACGGCAACCGGCTCGTGATGGTGCATCCCGCCCTCGGCATCGCCACCACCTACAACCACCTGACGTCGTTCCTCGTCCCCCCGGGCACAGCCGTGCACCAGGGAGACGTCATCGCGCTGTCGGGCACGACGGGCTACTCCACCGGCTGCCACCTGCACTTCGAGGTCGTCGCCTATGGCGGCTATGTCGACCCCGCCCCCTGGCTGGGCCTGCCCTAGCCGGCGGTTGCGCTGTGCCATGCTGCCCGCACTGCCAGCAACCGGTGGCGATCAGCAGCCGGGCGCGTACGGCTCGGGGTCCGCGTGCTCATCACCCCTACGGACACGACGAGGACCGCGGTGGACCCAGCCGGAGCAGAGCCCTACGTCGCTGAGCTGCGCGGTGAGGTCGACCTCTCGGTGGCTGCGGCGCTCTCCCGGCTCGCGGGGGAGTTCGAGAACGGACCCTCCCGTGCCGCGCGGGTCGACCTGCGCACCGTCACCTTCCTCGACTCCTCGGGTCTCGGGTTCCTCGCGCGCCTGGTGCGCGCGGCCGACGAGCGTGGCGGCACCGTGACAGTGGTCGGGCCGTCGGCGGCGGTGCAGCGGCTGCTCGCCGTGAGCGGCCTGCTGCCGCTGCTCGTGGTCGAGGCCTGACGGAACGCGGGCGGGTCATCGTGCGTCTTCGTCGATGCACCGTACGCACCCCCAGGCCTCGCGGTTACGGTGAGGCGTTCTGAACCCGACTGCGCCAGCTGGTGAGGGCCGCCTCGACGAACAAGGACGATCCGAGACGTGGGCAAGCACGCACGGCCACCCGTGCAGCGAGGCAAGCAAAAGGGAGGCCGCCGCCGGGCGCTCAGACAGCCGTCGACGTGGCGTGAGCTGCCCCTGCTCGCTGCCCTCGCGCTCATCGTCGCGCTGCTCGTCAAGACCTTCGTCGTCCAGGCGTTCTTCATCCCCTCGGGCTCCATGGAGACGACGCTGCACGGTTGCACGGGCTGCCAGGGTGACCGTGTCCTGGTCAACAAGCTGTCCTACCGCGTCGGCTCGCCGCAACGCGGGCAGATCGTCGTGTTCCGGGGGACCTCCCTTTGGCCGAACGAGACCTCGGTGCCCACGCCGCACAATGCGCTCGTGAGCGCGCTGATCACCCTCAGCGGCGATGTCGGGCTCGGCCCCAGCAACGAGACAGACTTCATCAAGCGGTTGATCGGCCTGCCGGGCGACACCGTCATGTGTTGCGACCCCAAGGGGCGCATCGAGGTCAACGGCCACCCCGTCGACGAGCCCTACCTCTATCAGGACAACCGGAGAGCCTTCGGGCCGAAGGTCGTGCCCGCCGGCAACCTGTGGGTCATGGGCGACCACCGCTCCGACAGCTCCGATGCCCGCGACAACGGCCCCATCCCGGTGGCCAACGTCGTGGGCCGCGCGTTCGTGCTGGTCTATCCCGTCAAGCGGTTCAGGCTGCTCCGAGGAGCCGACGACTTCGTGAAGGCGCACGTCGGCGGCTGAGGCCGTGCGCCGTCCGCGGGACTCCTAGCGGGTACGCCGGTGCCGCTATCCTTGGCACTCAGACCACTTGAGTGCCAAGACTCGCGCAGCGAAGGACACCACCGTGCCGACCTACCAGTACGCCTGCACCGCGTGCGACCACCGCTTCGAGGCCGTCCAGGCGTTCTCCGACTCCGCCCTGACGACGTGCCCCGAGTGCGAGGGCCGCTTGCGCAAGGTCTACAGCTCGGTGGGCGTCGTTTTCAAGGGCTCCGGTTTCTATCGCAACGACAGCCGCAGCGGGTCCTCGGGCGGCTCGGAGTCAGGGTCTGGCTCCGAGTCGGGGTCGGGCGAGAAGGCGGGGTCGGGCGAGAAGGCGGGGTCGGGCGAGAAGGCGGGCGAGAAGGCCGGCAAGAGCGGCGCCGACGGCGCGGGGGGGGCCGGCTCGGGCAGCGACGCGAGCCCGGCCAAGGAGAAGGCGGCTCCCGTGACGAAGGAGGGCGCGTCGAGCGGTGGGGGCTCGGGCTCGTCCGGCTCCTCGAACGCTGCCGGCTCGCGCGGGTCTGCGAAGTCGACCAGCACCTCGTCCACAGGCTCGACCTCGGGCACCGCCGCCTGAGCGCACGCTGTGGACGACCGAGCAGGTCGTCGACCTCTCACTACCCTCCCCGCAGTGACGACTTCGCTACGGACGCTGCGGTCCGGTTCCGTGCCTTCCCCGGCCATGCGCCGTCTGCGACGGTGGCTGGCGCGACACCGGCGCGCGCTCGCCGCCGGCTTCCTCGCGCTCGCCACGGCCACCGGCCTGCTGGTGCTCGCCCCGCACCCGGCGTCACCTGAGACCAGACCCGTCGTCGTGGCATCGCGGGACCTGCCGGCCGGCTCGACGGTGCACGCCGCCGACCTGCGCGTGCTGCGCGTGGCGCCGGGCTCCGCAGCCCACGGGGCTTTCGCCGATCCTGCGTCGGTGCGTGGTCAGGTGCTGGCGGGTGACGTGCGGGCGCTGGAGCCCGTGACCGATGTGCGGCTGCTGCGGGCACCGCTGGTGTCAGGAGACGACCTCGTCATGACCGCCGTGCGGCTCGCCGATGCCGACGCCGCAGCCCTGCTGCGCACGGGCGACCGGGTCGATGTGCTGGCGGCGACAGTGCGCGATGTTGCGCTCGGCGGTGCAGCAGCGGCACCTGCGGTCACGGTCGCGCGAGCGGTGCGGGTCCTCGCGCTCCCGCGTCCCCCGGGCGGGTCGGGCGGGTCGCTCGGCGTGCATGACCAGGGCGCGCTCGTCGTGCTCGCAGCCACCGCCGCTGAAGCCAGGGCGCTGGCAGGGGCAGATGCGTCGGCCCGGCTGTCAGTGTTAGTTCTTCACTAGACCACGATGTCAGCGCCGACCTCATCACCAGCCGCACCGCGGCACGCAACTAAGGGGCACATCCGCATGCTCAAGGGCTTCCGCGACTTCATCCTGCGCGGCAACGTCGTCGACCTGGCAGTTGCGTTCGTCATCGGCAGCGCCTTCGCGGCGCTCGTCAAGACGATCACCGACTCGCTGCTGTCGCCGCTGATCAACATCTTCCTGGGCGGCGGGAAGAACGGCGGCAAGTTCACCGTGCACGGCCAGGACTTCCTCTACGGCAACGTCATCAGCGCGATTCTCGCGTTCCTCATCACCGCCGCGGTGGTCTATTTCTTCGTCGTCGTGCCGACCCACAGGATCCTCACGCGGCTCCAGCGTGGTGACTCGGCACCGCCCGTCGCCGTCAGCGAAGACCTCGTCGTGCTCCGTGAGATCCGCGACCTGCTGCGCAACCAGGGCTTGCGCTGACGCTGCGCTGGTCAGTCTGCGTGGTGCGGGGGCCGTTCCCGCTCATAGAACTCGTCGTCACGGCCGCCCGAACCGCCGGCCTCGCTGCCCCAGCCTTCGTCGCCGTCGTCCGACGACGTGTCGGGGACCAGCGGTTCGCGACTCAGCTCTGACATGGCAGCAGGCTAGCCCGAGAGCCGTCGGGCGCCCGTTGTCCCCAGCGATCCCATGGTGGCGACCTGGTTCCCCGCTGTGGACAGCCGGCGTACGGCCGTCCGGACGCTCCTAGCGTCTCGCCCGCCGGCGAATCGCGTTCGAATCGTCGGGACACGATCGAGTGCGAGGAGCGGCATGGACCAGGTCGTCGTCACCTACGAACACCTGCACCAGCTCGCGGCGCGGGTCGCTGCGGTCGCCGACGACGTCGAGCTGCTGCGCGCCGAGCAACCGTTGCAGGCCCTCGCTGCTGCGATGCCGGGCAGCGAGTCGGCGGCGGCAGCCGAAGCCCTGGGCAGCTTTCTGACCGCCTCCCGGGGCCGACTGGTCGACGCGCTGCGCCAGCACGCCCGATCGCTGCTCGCCGCAGCGGCGACCTACGGCAGCGCCGACCGTTGAGCGAGCCGCTCGCGTCGATGGTGCGCCGCTGGCAGGGCGAGTCGGTGGTGAGCCAAGGCACGAGGCTGCACCACCTGGGCGCCGGGGTGGGGGCCGGCCGCGACGACCTACGCGCGGCGCTGCGTTCGACCACCGCGCGTTCGTGGCGCGGCCCGGCCGCGGCCGCGTGGAGCCTCGATCTCGCGACGACGGCGAGCGGGCTGCTCGAGCTGTTCACCGTGGTCGATGTCGCAGCAGCGGCTACGAGCCGGGGCGGTGCGGCCCTCGTCGCGGTCGGCGCTGAGCTTCGCCGCGCCGACGTGCTGGCCGCCGCCGCCGCAGTGGCCGTCGGGCAGACGGGCCATGTCGGCGCACCACCGCCAGGACTGAACGAGCGCGGCAGCGCTGTGCCGTGGCGAGGGACCGCGCTCGACGCACGTGACCAGGCCGAGGCGCTGGCCCGGTCAGCACTGTCGGCCGCGGGCGAGGCAGACGTCGCGCTCGCTCGGGCCCTGCGCAGTGCGACGGGCAACCCCGTGCTGGCCCGGTTCCTGATGGCCGCCGACACCTCCGACACCGGCGTCCCCGGCGTCCCCGCGAACCTCGTGCATGACCCGAGGGCGGCGGCCGCGTGGTGGATGGCCCTGGCCGCACCGGTGCGGCTGCAACTCGTGCGTGACGCGCCTGCTTCGCTCGGGGCGCTCGACGGCTTGCCCGCGGGGGTGCGCGACGACTGCAACCGGCGGGTGCTCGCCGCGTCGCTCGCCGCGGCGACGTCGCGGCTGCTCGCGTCGCCGGCTGCCGAGCAGCGGCCTCGCGAGACCCGAGCCGAGCAGGCGCACCGGCGCAGCGTCCGCGCGCTGGCGCAACGCCTGGTGGCGTACATCGCCGCGGTGACCGCCGCGCTCGGTCCGCCCGGGGTGCGTCCGCCACGGTCGCTGCTCGTGTTCGATCCGGTGGGCGCAGAGTGCGCCATCTCGGTGGGCAATCCCGACACGGCGACAGACGTCGCCGTCCTGGTGCCCGGCTTCGGCACCACGGTCCGGCACAGCCTCTCGGCGCTCGTCAACGACGCCGCACGGGTGCTCAGCAGCGCAGACCGTGCCCGCGCCGATGTCGGCGGGACGGGCGCAACGGCTGTCATCGCCTGGATCGGCTACGTCGCCCCCGACGGAGCGGACGTCGCCACCAGCGGTCGGGCCCGCGCCGGTGCGGTGCGTCTGCGCCGCACCCTGCGGGGCATCGATGCGGCTGCGTCCGCGTCCGATCCCGCGTCCCCCTCGGCGCGGTCCGTGCACCTCACGGTCGTGGGGCACTCCTACGGCTCGGTCGTGGCGGGGCTCGCCGCGACACAGCGCACCGGCGCCGACGACCTCGTTGTCATCGGCTCGCCGGGCACCGGCGTGACGGCCGCAGGGCAGCTGCAGGTGCCCGACGGCCACGTCTTCGTGGCTGAGGCCCACGGTGACCTGGTGGCGACCCTGGGACGGTTCGGCAGCGACCCGGGCGCAGACCGCTTCGACGGCCGCGTGCTGCAGTCCGACGGCGGGCTCGACAGCACCGGGCAGCCGACGTCGGCGTCGCACGGGCACTCCGGCTACTACACCGAGGGCACCGAGTCGCTGCGCAACATCGGCTGGGTCGTGGCTGGGCGCCCTGACCTGGCGACCGCGGTCAACGGCACGCGCGCGCGCCCGCAACCGGCCGGTTGAGTCGTGGCCGCGGCGCCGTCCGGGGAAACCGCCGCCGACTGTCGGGATCCTCGGCTACGGCTCAGATGAGCCGGACGTCCTCACCGCCGCACGAGACGACGTCGCCGCGCACGAGCTGTCGGCCGCGCCGGATGTCAGGTTCGCCGTTGACCGTGACGACGCCCTCGGCGAGCACGGCCTTGACCGCACCGCCCGACTCGACGAGGTCAGCCAGCTTGAGCAGCTGCCCCAGCCGGATTCCCCGCTCGTCGATCTCCACCTCGCGCACGAGGCACAGTGTCCCCCATCGGGCGCGAACCCGACGTGAACGGCAAGCGTGGCTAGACTTTCGCCCGCCGGCCTCAGTAGCTCAGTGGATAGAGCGCCTCCGTCCTAAGGAGGGCGTCGGGGGTTCGACTCCCTCCTGGGGCACCGATTCGGGCCGCACGCATGCGCGCACCTGCGACAGCGCGGCTGGGCACCCGGCGTACGACGACCGACCCACGCCTACCGTCGCTCCCGTGACAACTGCCCGCTCCCTGCCGCTGTTCGTCCTCGCCGCACTCGCCGAGATCGGCGGTGCCTGGCTCGTGTGGCAGGGCGTCCGTGAGCACCGCGGGTGGCTGTGGACCGGAGCCGGCGTTCTCCTGCTCGGCAGCTACGGGTTCGTCGCCACCCTGCAGCCGGACGCGCACTTCGGCCGCATCCTCGCTGCCTACGGCGGCGTGTTCGTCGCCGGGTCGCTGGCGTGGGGTGTCCTCGTGGACGGGTTCCACCCCGACCGCTACGACCTGGCCGGTGCGGCCATCTGTCTCGTCGGCGTGGCGGTGATCATGTATGCACCCGGTCGCTGACCGAACGCCATGAGCCGGGTCAGCAGGCGGCGAAGTTGCGTACGACGCTCAGGTCCAGAAAGACCGGCACCCGCTCGTCCACCACATGGTCCTGCCGGCGTACGCGCACGACAGCCTGCACCGGCAGCGCCTCGGGGCACGTGGGGGGCAGCCCGAACACGAAGGTGACGCGCAGGGTCGCATCGGGGTGCAGCAGCCGGTCGCTCGGCGCGGGCCGGACCGTGGTGCAGTCGCCGAAGGTCATGGCCCGTGACACCGGCCGCAGGCCGGCGAGCGGGAGCAGCGGCATCACGTCGAGCACGGGCAGCGACCTTGTTCCGGCGTTGCTGAGCACGAAGGACAACGTCAGCCTGTCGCGCCCGTCGGTCACCGGGAGGCACAGCGCTTCGAGCCTCACGTCCACGAGCTCGACGTCCGCCGGCAGCGTCGCCTCGGGCTCGATGACCTGCACCGGAGGCGCCACCGCTCGCTCGGGGCGAGGCGGACTGTGGTGACCGTGCACGACGGCGACGACGAGCCCCGCCACCACCACGACCGTCCCGGCGACGCGGAGCTGGGTGCGGCTGCCGCGCGCCGACAAGAGCCCCGCCCGGCCACCTCCACCAGAACCCCCACCAGTCCCGGGAGCCGCTTCGTCGCGCCCGTCCCAGATCTCCTCGGCAGCCACGACCGGAACTCTAGGACGCAGCTGGGCCGCTCGCCTCCCGCGTCATGGGTCGGTCGGCACCGGGGTCCCGACCCCCGCCGGGACGTTCCCGGCGGACGGGTGACCGCTGGGGACAGGAGGTCGTGCGGGGGCCGCACGCGCCGAACCTGCTCCCGGCGGGGGTGGTGTCGCAGGAGGGGGCGCCACCATCCCCCACCTCCGGCTGGCGGGCCATGGCGGCGCTCGGCGTGACGCAGTCCGGCACCTCCTCGCCTGCCGACCGGCTCAGCGACGCGGTCGCGCACCTGGCCCTACGGTGTAGTGACTGCAGCCGTGCTGCACGCCCCCTTCCGTTCCCAGGAGTTCCCGATGAGCGTTCCGTTCGAAGAACCGCTCGGCGCACCGGCCGACGCGGTCGCCACGTCCAGCGACGCGGAGCCCGGTGGGGCCGGCGCCCCCGGCGAGGGCCGGCCGGCCGGCTTCACGGCCGACGTCTCGGGCGAGCCCGGCGTGACGAGCGATCCCGACGCGGCTCGCGAGCTCAACGCCACTCCCGACCTGGAGCACGGCTCCGACCTCGAGGGCCTGACACCCGAGGGCTGAGGCCGCGCCCGCTCACCCCTGCAGCGCGAGCACGCCCGCCTCGAGGTCGAGCAGCAACCGTTTGCGGGCGTGACCGCCGGCATAGCCGGTCAGCGTGCCGTCCCCGCCGATCACGCGGTGGCAGGGCACCACGATGGCGAGCGGGTTGCGCCCGTTGGCGGCTCCGACGGCGCGCGCGGCGAGCGGTCGGCCCACGGAGCGGGCAAGCGCACCGTACGACGTGGTCTCGGCATAGGGAATCGCCCGCAGCGCCGCCCAGACCTCCTGCTGGAACGGTGTGCCCGCAGGTGCCAGGGGCAGGTCGAAGTCGTGCAGCTCGCCGGTGAAGTAGGCCGCGAACTGGTGGCGCGCCTCGACCAGAAGGGGAAGCTCGTCGGCGCGCACGGCGCCGGACGGCAGCTGCGGGTGCGGCGGGAACCACACTGCGACGAGTGCCTGACCGTCGCTGACGAGGAGCAGCTCGCCGCAGGGGCTGTCCATGGTGCTGTAGTGCACGGTTGTCATGCCGCTGGTCCTGTCTGTCGGTGGTCGGCCCCGCCTGCGTTCAGGCTGGTCCAGAGGTGCATGAGCGCGTAGGCCCGCCAGGGCCGCCACGGCACGGCTACCGCGGCCGCAGTCGTCGGTGAACCGTCGCGGCCGAGCCGCTCGAGCGCCCGGCGCAGTCCCAGGTCGCTGGGGAGATAGGCGTCGGGATCGCCGAGCGCGCGCATGGCGACGTAGTCCGCCGTCCAGGCACCGACGCCCGGCAACCCGAGCAGGCAGGCGCGGGCCGTCACGCGATCGGCACCGGGACCGAGGTCCACCTCGCCTGACGCGAGCGCGGCGGCGAGGGCGACCACGGCCCGACCGCGGGCCCGCGGCATAGGAAGATCCACCGCGGCGAGGGTCGCCAGCGCCACCGGGTCGGGGAACAGGTGCGTCAGCGCGCCTTGGGCGACGGGCAGCGGGAGCCCGCAGCGCTGCACCACCCGGGCGGTGACCGTACGCGCCCCCGCGACGGACACCTGCTGGCCGATGACCGCCCGGATCGCCACCTCACCGCCGTCCGGCGCGCCCGGCACCCGCAGACCGGGACGCGCGGCGACGAACACAGCGAGCAGCTCGTCGGCACCGAGCACGTCGTCGACCGCCACCGGATCGGCGTCGAGGTCGAAGATGCGCCTCACCCTGGCCAGCGCGGCCGGCAGGTCGCGCAGGTCCGACAGCCGCAAGGCGCAGGGAACGCTCCCGAGCGCCGCGACCGGGCCCAGATCGACCGTGACGATCCCCCAGCCGTGCGGCAGCGCGAGCGTCCGGGCATAGCGCGTGCCCTCGACGTGCTCGACGCCCACGACCGAATGGTCGCGCAGGAACGCCAGCAGCTGCGCGCGTGCGAAGGGCTCGCGCACCGGCAGCAGCAGCGTCAGCTCGTCGATGGACCCCCCGAACGCGCACGCGCCGGAGGTGCCGGAGCGTCTGGCGGCCTCGCGCAGCTGCTCGGGCACGGTCGCGTAGACCTGGCGGAGCGTGTCGTTGAACGAGCGGACGCTCGAGAAGCCCGCCGCAAAGGCGATGTCGGCGCATCTCAGGTCGGTGGTCTCCAGCAGCACGCGCGCGTTTCGCGCCCGCTGAGCCCGGGCGAGCGCGAGCGGCCCGGCTCCGAGCTCGTCGGTGAGCATCCGATGCACATGGCGCTCGCTGACGCACAGCCGTCGGGCGAGCCCCCCGACACCCTCGCGGTCCACCACGCCGTCGGAGACGAGGCGTACGGCGCGGGCCACCGCGTCACCGCGCACATCCCACTCGGGCGAGCCTGGCGCACTGTCGGGCGCGCACCGCTTGCACGCCCGGAAGCCCGCGCCCTGGGCGGCGGCCGCGGTCGCATAGAACCGGATGTTGCGCGGCTGCGGCGTACGCGCGGGGCAGCTCGGCCGGCAGTAGATGCCGGTGCTGGTCACGGCCGTCACGAAGGTCCCGTCGAAGCGGGGGTCGCGGCTTCGTACGGCCCGCAGGCACCGTTCGCGGTCGCGCTCGTCGGCCTGTCCCGTGCTCACCTGTCGATGGTCGCAGGCCGAAGTCACCCTGGGCTGGCAGGTTCCGGACGTGGCGGTCCAGGGGATGGGCCTGCTCATGCCCGTCATCACGCTGCTGCGCCACGGTGAGACCGAGTGGTCACGCACGTCGCGGCACACCGGCCGCACCGACATCGAGCTGACACCGCACGGCGAGGACCAGGCGCGCAGCTGTGCGGCCGTGCTGGGCCACCGGGAGTTCGGGCTGGTGCTCACCAGCCCCCTGCAACGCGCGGCTCGCACCGCCGAGCTGGCCGGGCTCACCGCTGAGCCGGAGCCCGATCTCATGGAGTGGGACTACGGCGACTACGAGGGTCTGACGACCGAGGAGATCCGCACGAGCACACCGGGCTGGACGGTGTGGAACGGCGGCGCGAAGGGCGGCGAGACCGCCGACGACGTGGGCGCCCGGGTGCATCGGGTCCTGCAGCGTGCCGCCGTGGTGCTCGCGAAAGGCGAGGACGTCTGCCTGGTCGGGCACGGGCACACGATGCGGGTGCTGGCCGCACGCTGGCTGGGGCTGGCGCCGGAGCGCGGTGATCTGCTGCGGCTTGACACGGCGACCGTCTCGCAGCTCGGCCATGAGCACGGCACGCGCGTGATCCTGACCTGGAACGCGCCGCCGCCCTGAAGTCAGGACGGGCGGCGCGCTCGCGGCGACGAACCGGGGAGGAAACGTCGACAGGGCGGGTCAGCGGACCCGGGCGGAGCTGGCGGACGTGCGGCGCGTGAGCGTGGACGGGAGCCCGTCAGACGGAGATGCGGCCATAGCTGACGCCACGGTGGGTCCACGCCTTGCGCAGGCCGACCGGCGTGCCGGGCTGACTCGCTTCGTACCACAGGCCCTTGCCTGCGTAGATGGCCACGTGGCTGATGTGACCGTGGCGATGGACGAAGACCAGGTCACCGCGACGCACCTGCGAGGCGCTGATGTGCTTGGTGGCGCGACTCATGGAGGCAGCCGTGCGGGGCAGTGAGATGCCCAGGTGCTTGTAGACGTAGCCGACGAAGCCGGAGCAGTCGAAGCCTGAGGGGCTGGTGCCGCCGTGGCGGTAGCGCGCCCCCTGCTGGGTCGACGCGAGGTGCAGCACGAGGTTGCCGAAGGAGGCGCTGCCCGGAGCGCGGGTGTCGATCGAGAGCTTGGCGGCGGTCTTGACGTAGCGCACACCCATGACCGACCAGGTCACGTTGTCGACGACGCCGGTCTGCTTGAGACCGTGAGCCGCCTGCACGGCGCGGACGGCGGCGACCGTCGCGGTGTCGTAGTGGCCGCTGGCCTTCACGCCGAGGCGGCGCTGCA
Source organism: uncultured Motilibacteraceae bacterium (assembly GCA_964236445.1). Taxonomy (GTDB): domain Bacteria; phylum Actinomycetota; class Actinomycetes; order Motilibacterales; family Motilibacteraceae; genus CAXSDR01. The sequence goes on from CAXSDR010000046.1 coordinate 26,362, forward strand.
CCCAGCGGACGGGACCGCCGTTGGTGCGCACGTCGAGCGTCGGGTGGGCGGTCACGACCCGGGTGATCGTGGGTCGCGAAGCGAAGCCCTTGAAGCTCGTCGCGGCGGCGCTCTTGGCCGACGTCTTCGCCGTGGTGGTGGCGGCGACGGTCTTCGTGGAGCTGCTCGAGGTGCTTGCGTGAGCAGCAGCAGCGGGCAGCAGCATGGTGGCAGCCATCGTCGGGGCAACGGCGACGCGCGCAGCGTTGCGACTGACGGTGCTGGGCTTGCGGTGGCGCGACAGTCGGCGGTGGCCGGCTGACGCCAGGGCAGCATGCATCGACAACTGAGGATCCTTCT
>CAXSDR010000047.1:0-26454 GCA_964236445.1 uncultured Motilibacteraceae bacterium
CGGGCGCCGACAACGTCGGCGGGATGATGGCCGCCGAGGGCGAGACCGACTTCGAGCGCGCGGTCGCCCGGGCCATGACCTCGTGGCTCGGCGTGGGTGGCGCCCGCTTCCACACCGGTGGCTCCCCGGGCCCCGCCGACACCGTCTATCTCGGGGTGTTCCGCCGCTCGACGCTCGAGCGGCTCGGTGGCTATGACGAGTCGTTCCAGCGGGCTCAGGACTGGGAGCTCAACCACCGCATCCGCGGCGCAGGCGGGCTCGTCTGGTTCAGCCCGGACCTGCGCGTCTCCTACCGCCCGCGCGCCGACCTGGCCGGCCTGGCCCGGCAGTACTTCCACTACGGCCGCTGGCGGCGTGCCGTCATGCGCCGGCACGAGGGCACCGTCTCCGCGCGCTACCTCGCCGCACCCGCGGCCGTGGTCGGGGTGGTCGGCGGCACGGTGGTCGGCGCGCTGGTCCACCGCGCGGGCTACGTCGTCCCGGCCACCTACGCCGCTGCCATCACCGCGGGCGGCGTCGCCACGAGCAGGGGGCTGCCGCCGGTGGCCCGCCTCTCGCTGCCGATCGTCTATGCGACGATGCACATGGCCTGGGGCGTCGGCTTCCTGACGAGCCCGCGCGGCCTGCTGCCCGCGCCCGCGCACGAGCTGCCCACCGACCCGGCGGCCTGACGTGCGCATCCTCATGCTCGTGATCTCCGACGTCGCCGGTGACTCGCGCGTCGTGCGCGAGGCCAGCACGCTCGCCGACGCGGGCCACAGCGTGCACGTGATCGGCCGTGGGGTCCCCGCCGGCTGGGAGCCCCCGCCGGGCGTCACGGTGTCCTCGGTGGGTGGTGGCACAGGGCTCAAGCGGCCGGCGGGCGCGCCCGCCCGGGGCCCGCTGCCGCCGCACCTGCGCACCGCCCGCTGGCTGCTGCTGCCGCGCCACCGTGCCACCGTGCACCGCACCTGGACCGCCGCGGCCTGGGTGGACGGCGCGAGCCGCGCGGCCGACGTCGTGCACGCCCACGACTTCAACACCCTCGCGCTGGGCACGCGGCTCGCCGCGGCGCACGGCGCGCGCCTCGTCTACGACACTCACGAGTTCTGGTCGGGCCGCCCGCGCATCGGGCGGCCCACGCCTGTCGCCGTGCGCCGCGACCTGGCGGCGGAGGGCCGGCTCGGGGGGGCCGCCGACGCGGTGATCACCGTGGGGCAGGGTGTCGCCGACGAGCTGCAGGGGTCGTTCAGTTGGCCGTCGGTGGCGGTCGTGCGCAACACGTTCCCGCTGCCCGAGACCGAGCCCGCTCTCCCGGACGCGCCGACCGGCCTCGTCTATGCCGGGCGGCTCGCCCCGTTCCGCGAGCTCGAGGTCGTGGCCGCTGCCGCCGCCCAGCTCGCACCGCTGCAGGTCACCGCCGTGGGGCCGTCCGACCCCACCTGGCTGGCGTCCTACGCGCGCGGCGTCGTCGACGTACGCCCCTCGCTGCCCCTGCCCGAGGCCGAGGCGCTGCTGACGCAGGCCGGGCTCGCGCTGGTGACCCACTCCGACCGCTGGGTGAACCACCGGCTGGCACTGCCCAACAAGCTGTTCCTCGCGGCGCGCGCCGGTGTGCCCGTCGTCGCGACAGATGTCCAGGAGCTCTCGCGGGTGGTACGCGCGCACGGCATCGGCACGCTCTACCGCCCGGGGGACGCGGCCGATCTGGTCCGCGCCGTGCGTGAGGCCGTGGACCGCTGGCCCGAGCTGGTGGCCGCCGTACGCCGGGCCCGCCCCGCCCTGTCCTGGGAGGTCGACGGGCAGGTCCTGCGCGAGGTCTATGCCCGCCTCGACGGCGAGGACGCCCCCCGCTCGCCGGTATCCTCGGCGCAATGACGTCCTCGGTCGGCGTCTTCCTTTCCCGCACGAGGAGCTGAGCAGCGAGTGGCAGTGCACCATGCGGGTCGCGCCGCCGACGTGGACCGCGGCAACAACGAGTTCACCGAGCGCCACGTCTACGAGCCGCATCGCGCAGGTCTGCCCAAGCTCGGGGTCTATGTCCGCGAGCTGCTGCGGCGGCGCCAGTTCCTGTGGGAGATGGCACGCGCCAACATGCGCACGCAGAACCTCGACACGGCGTTCGGCCAGATCTGGCTCGTGCTCAACCCGCTGCTGCTGGGGTGCGTCTACTTCCTGCTCGTGGACCTGCTGGGCAAGGGTCAGCCCGCCGAGTTCTTCGCCCACCTGCTGGCCGGCCTGTTCGCCTACTACCTGATCACCGGCTGCATGACCGCGGGCGCGAAGTCGGTGACCTCCGGCGGCAAGCTCGTTCTCAACACCGCGTTCCCTCGGCTGCTGCTCCCGCTCGCGTCCTCGCTCACGGCCTTCATGCGGTTCCTGCCCACGCTCGTGGTCTTCGAGGTCGTCGCGCTGATCGCCCACGTCTATCCGACGTGGCTCTACCTGTGGGCGCCCCTGCTCATCGCCGAGTTCCTCGTCTTCGGTGCGGGGCTGGCGTTCATCGTCGCCACCGCCCAGGTCTACATCCGCGACACGTCGAGCTTCCTTCCCTACTTCGTGCGCATCTGGCTCTACGTCTCGCCGGTGCTGCTGACGGTGGAGAACCTGCACAACCGCACAGCGGCGCACGGGATTCTGTGGATGGAGTGGCTCAACCCGCTCTACTGGCTGCTCGGCGCCTGGAGCAAGGTCCTGGTCTACGGCCAGTTCCCCGGCTGGCACTTCCTGGTCGTGGGCTTCGTCATCTCCGTCGTCACCTTCGTCGCCGGAGCCCTGCTCTTCATCTCCCGGGAGCGCGAGTTTGCTGTCCGTCTCTGAGCTGCAGGCCCGCCACGCAACCCACGAGCCGGCGGTCTCGGTCGAGGACCTGCACATCACCTACCGCGTCGCCGTCGACAAGCAACAGACCGCCCGCGACGCCCTGCGCCGCTTCGGTCGTCGCCAGCGCTCGGTCACCGAGGTCGAGGCGCTGCGCGGGGTCTCCTTCGTCGTGACACCGGGCTCGGTGCTCGGTGTCGTCGGGGCCAACGGCGCGGGCAAGTCGACGCTCATGCGCGCCATCGCGGGCATTCTGCCGCCCACCAAGGGCCGCATCGTCGTCAACGGCCGCGTCAGCACACTGCTGGCGCTCGGCATCGGGTTCAACTCGGCGCTGTCCGGGCGCGAGAACATCCTGCTGGGTGGCCTGGCGGCCGGCCTGACCCGTGCTGAGGTCGCGCGCAAGTTCGACGAGATCGCCGAGTTCACCGGCATCGCCAACATCCTCGACCGGCCGATGAAGACCTACTCCTCCGGGCAGTACGGCCGCGTCGCGTTCTCCGTCGCCGTGCACATGGAGCCCGACATCCTCATCGTCGACGAGGCTCTCTCCGCCGGCGACGCGAAGTTCAAGATTCGTGCCGAGGAGAAGATGAAGGAGCTCGTCGTCGAGGACCAGAACCGCACGGTGATCCTCGTGACGCACGGGCTGGCAACCGTGAGAAGCCTGTGCAACGAGGCGATCTGGCTCGACCAGGGCAAGCTCATGAAGCGCGGGCAGCCCGGTCACATCATCAGCGCCTACATGGCCAACGAGAAGATCCGCGAGTCCGAGGCCACGGCCAACGAGGACGTCTAGGACAGTGGCGGGCCAGACCGGTGCACGGTTCGACGTCAGCCTCGTGAGCAGCGGGCACGACGTCGCCGATGCCCGGCTGCATCGTCTCTGCGGGGCGTTTGTCGACGCCGGCCTCGCCGTCGAGCTGATGGGCCTCGGCCGCATGGCCGACGCCCCCGCGGGTCTCGCGGCCCTCGCCACCCGTCGCCGCGGCGGCCTGGTGGACCGCGCCCTGCAGGCAGCCCTGCTGCCGTGGGCGGCCCGGGGACGCGTGATCGTCGTGGTCGACCCCGACACCGTGCCCAGCGCCTGGCTGCGCCGGCTGGCGGGGCGCGGGCCGGTGCGTCCCTGCGCGCTCGTCGTCGACGTGCACGAGGACTACGCGGCGCTGTTGCACGACCGGTCGTGGGCGCGGCGTGCCGGTGGCCGCGTCGGTCGAGTGGCGACGGTCGTCGTACGCACCGCGACGGCCCTGGCGCGCCTGGCCGACATCACCGTGGTCGCCGACGACCACGTCCCGCCGCTCACCGCAGCCCACCGCCGCGTCGTCCGCAACCTGCCGTCGGGCGGCTACCTGCCCGCTCCCAGCGCGAGGAACGGCGAGCCGAGGGCCCTGCACGTGGGTGACCTGCGGCGCTCCCGGGGCCTCTTCACGATGCTGGCGGCGCTCGAGGCAGCCCCCGGCTGGACGTTCGACCTCGTCGGCCCGGTGGCCGCGGCCGACGCACCTGACCTCACGCGCTGGCAGGCGACCTCGGCCGCCGCGTCCCGACTGCGCCTGCACGGCAGGCTTCCACCGGCGGCTGCCTGGTCCCTGGCCGCTGGCGCCTGGGCGGGTCTCGCGCTGCTCGACGACACCCCGGCCTTCCGTGACGCCGTGCCGACGAAGGTCTATGAGTATCTCGCGAGCGGTCTGCCCGTGGTCTGCACGCCCTTGCCGCGCATGGCTGCCCTGGTGACCGGGTCGGGCGCCGGCGCCGTCGTGGCCACGAGCGCGCAGGCCGCCGACGTGCTGAACTCCTGGAGCCGTGCGCCGGCGTCGTGCGACGCCGCGCGGCAGGCCGCGCAGGAGTGGGCCGCCGCCAGCCTGGGCGCCGAGTCGCCCTACGCCGCCCTGGCCGCCAAGGTCGCGGCTCTCGCCCGGGACCTCGCGTGACCGCTCCCCACGTCGTGCTGGTGACCGACGTACGCCACGGGTTCGACGACGGCGCTGCGACGGCCCGGGCGGTCGCCGAGGCGTCCGGGGCCCGCGTGACCACCGTCATGCTCGTCGACCGCGGCGGCCGCACGAGCGGTGCGGGCTGGGTCCGCGTCCCGACGCCGGCCGCCCCGGTCGACCTGCAGACCACGAGGCTGCGCGTCCTGGACGAAACCCTGGCGGCGCTCGGGCTGCGTGGGCGCCGGCTCGAGGCCGAGGGCGCGAGCGGGCGCGACCCGCGCAGGCTGCGCGTCGTCGCCGAGGTCCGTGCCCTGCGCCGGGTGCGTGACCAGCTCGCCAAGGCGGCGCTGCCCGAGTCGGGCGTGCTGCTGGCGCTCGCCCTGCTCGACACCGCGGCGACAGCGCTCACCCGTGAGGTCACCGCGGCCGCGCCCACGCTCGTGGTCGCCTGCGGGCCCGAGGCGCTGGCCGCGGCGGTTCGCAGCGGAACGCGCTTCGTCTACAGCCCCCGCGCCCGGCCCGACGCGAGCGACGACCGCGCGGCGGCCGTTCGTGAGCGCGAGCGCACAGCCCAGGCCAGGGCCGTCGCCGTCGTCGCGCCCGATGCCGATGCCGGCGGCTGGGGGAGCGCCCTGCGGCTCGCCGGCCTGCCCGTCGTGAGCGAGTCGGCGCCCGACGACCTCGAGACCCCCCTGCCGCAGCTGACGGCGACCAGGCTGCTCGTCGGGCCGGCCGGATTCGCCGGGCAGGCGTGGGAGTGGGCAGCCGCAGCCCGCCGTGAGCTGGGCGTGGATGCCGAGGTCGTGACGGTCGAGCAGGACGGCCTGAACTTCGCCGCAGACCTTCGCCCGACCCCCGCCGAGTGGGACGACCTGGCCTGGCAGCTCGCGCACGTGCCGCGGGTGCTCGCGCGCACCCACGTGCTGTCCGAGTCGGTGCGCCCGGTCCTCGGCCTGCTCAACGGGAGCGTCCTGCCCGGTGACCTGCCGGCGTTGCGCCGGGCGGGGGTCCGGGTCGCGGTCGTCTGCCACGGCAGCGACATCCGCGATCCGCGGCTGCACGGAGCGCTCTATGAGCATGCACCCTTCGGGTCGGGCTTCGACGACGTCGCGTCGCTGCAGGAGATCGCCGAGCGCAACGGCCGTATCCTCGCCGGCTTCTCGGGACCGGTCTTCGTGTCGACGCCCGACCTGCTCGACTCCGTGCCACACGCGACGTGGCTGCCCGTCGTCATAGGCGAAGAAAACTTCACTGAATCACCATTGGTGTTTTCGAGTTCGGTCCCCGTCGTTCTGCATGCGCCGTCCAACCCTCGTTTCAAGGGCACATCCTTCATCGAGCCCGTGCTCCAGCGCCTCTCCGACGAGGGCCTCATCGACTACCGGCGCCACGGCAGCACCGATCCGGCGCAGGTGCCTGCTGTTCTCCGCGAGGCCGACGTGGTCATCGACCACGTCGTCATCGGCAACTACGGCGTGCTCGCGGCCCAGGCGCTCGCGGCGGGCCGGGTGGTGCTCGGGCACGTGCACGAGCGCGTACGCCGCCGGGTGCCGCGCGAAGTACCGATCCTCGAAACCACGCCGGAAACCGTCGAGTCTGTGCTGCGCGGCGTGCTCGCCGACCGCGAGGGCGCCCGCGCCGTCGCGGCGCAGGGTCCGGCTTTCGCACGTGAGCTGCACGACGGCCGCCGCAGCGCCCGGGTGCTGGCGCCCTTCCTGCGGACGTGAACGCCGCCGTGCCCACCGATGACGCGATCGGGCTGAGCAGCGCGCGCGGGCGCTGGGTGCTGGCGACCACGGTGCTGGCGAGCGGCATGGCGATGCTCGACGGCACGGTCGTCTCGATCGCCCTGCCGACCCTGGGCAAGAACCTGCACGCCGGGTTCGCCGCGCTGAGCTGGACGGTCAACGGCTACACCCTCACGCTCGCCGCTCTGATCCTGCTGGGTGGCTCGCTCGGTGACCGCTTCGGGCGGCGGCGCGTGTTCGTCGTGGGCACGGTGTGGTTCGCCCTCGCCAGTGCCCTGTGCGGCGCGGCTCCCACGATCGGGTGGCTGGTCGCCGGACGCATGCTCCAGGGTGTCGGCGCGGCCCTGTTGACCCCGGGCAGCCTGGCCATCCTCACGGCGACGTTCCGCGGCACCGACCGGGCCCGCGCCATCGGTGCATGGTCGGGTCTCGGCGGCGTCGCCATCGCGATCGGGCCGTTCCTCGGCGGTTGGCTGGTGACCCTCAGCTGGCGGTGGGTGTTCCTGCTCAACCTGCCGATCGCGGCGCTCGTCGTCGCGATCGCGCGACGTCACGTTCCCGAGTCGCGTGACGACGCGATGGACCCTCGGCTCGACCTCGTCGGAGCGGTGCTGGCTGCGGTCGGGCTCGCGGGCACGACCTATGCGCTCGTCGCGGCCGGTGAGGGACGGTCGACGGCGCTGGTGCTCGCTCCCGCGGTCGTCGGTGTCGCGGCCCTCGTGCTTTTCCTCGGGTGCGAGCACCGTTCGGAGCATCCGATGTTGCCGCTCGACATCTTCGCCGCCCGCCAGTTCTCCGCCGCCAATGCGGTGACCTTCGCCGTCTATGGCGCACTGGGTGTCGTGAGCTTCATCCTGGTCATCGACCTGCAGGTGGTCGCGGGGTTCGGCCCGGTCACCGCGGGCCTGTCGCTGCTGCCCGCCACCGTGTGCATGCTGCTGCTCTCGGCCCGGGCGGGCGCCCTGAGCACGCGCATCGGCCCGCGGATCCCGATGGCGCTCGGGCCGCTGGGCTGCGCCGTCGGGGTCCTCCTCCTGCGCCGGATCGGCGCCGACGCCACGTTCGTGCGTGACGTGCTGCCCGGTGCGGTCGTCTTCGGGCTCGGTCTGTCGCTGACCGTCGCCCCGCTCACGACCACCGTGCTGGGCGCTGCTCCCGACCGGCACGCCGGTGTGGCGTCTGGGGTCAACAATGCCGTGGCCCGGGCCGCCGGCCTGCTCGCTGTCGCACTCCTGCCGTGGGTGACGGGGCTGTCGGGCGCGCAGTACGCCGACCCGGCCCGTCTCGAGCACGGCTTCCGGGTCGCCATGGCGCTCGCGGCGGGGCTGCTCCTCGCGGGCGGTCTGCTGGCCGCAGCGACGATCTCATCCGCTCCGCTGCAGGACTCCGGCGAGCTGACGACATGAGCCCCGACGTCGGGGCTCGTTCGCAGGTGCCGGGGGAGCCGCGCATCGCGCGTCGGCCCGGTGCGGTCGCTGCGCTCCTTGCGCTTGCCGCGGCCGCTGCTCTGGCCGTCGTGGCGACGCAGCAGGTCTTCGTGGCGTCCCAGACGGGCCAGCTCGTCGAGGAGATCGTGCGCAACGGCAACCATGTCGGGCAGGCGCCGCTGCTGCCTCGGTTGCCGCAGGTGCTCGCGGTGGTGTCGGTGTCCTCGCTCGCGGCAGCTCTGCTGTTCGCGATCACCGTGGGGGTGCTGCGGTCGCACTGGCGCTCGGCCCTCGCGGCGTTCCTCATCGTGGCCGGCTCCACCACCACGACCGAGCTGCTCAAGCGCCAGGTGTTCCATCGGCCCGACCTCTCCGACGGCGGCATGAACACGCTCCCGAGTGGTCACACGGCTGTCGCCGCCTCGGTCGCGGTGGCGTCCGTGCTCGTGTCGCCGCGGCGGCTGCGGCCGGTGGTCGCCCTGCTGACGACGGCGTACGCCGTGGCCACCGGTGTGGCGACCGTCGTTGCCGACTGGCACCGGCCGAGCGATGTGTTGGCGGCCTACGGCGTCGTCCTCGCCTGGGCCGCGCTCGTCGCGGCCCTGGTGGTCGGCATCTGGCCGCCGCCACCTGCGCGCGGCTGGCCCGACCGCAGCCACCGCATCACGGCGCTGCTGCTCACGTCCTCCGCGCTGCCGCTCGCTGCCCTCTCGGTCGGCGTGCTCGTCTCGACGGAGCGCAACGTCGATCGCAACATCGGCGACATCCGCCGCTTCGCCGCCTATGCCGGCAGCTTGTCCGGGCTCGCGGCCGCGTGCCTCGTGCTGATGGCGATCTGGCTGCTCGTGGTGCCGTTGATCGACGAGGCGGGGCGAGGCGACGGCCGAGGCGCGTGAGCCGCTGCCGCCGCTGTCGGGGTGCTGGTTCCGGAAACGATTACGACAAGTGGTTGACTTGGGCCTGCGGGGCCGCGACGATCGCCTCCCCACCGTCTTGAGGAGCCCCCACGATGCACAGAGTCCGAGTCGTCGGGGCTGTCCTCGCCGCAGCAACCAGCTTCGCCGCAGGCACGGCCGCGCTCGCGCTGTCCGCCAACACTGCCTCCGCCGCGACGCTGAGCGGGCGGTGGTACGCGCAGGCCCCCTACGTCATGCCGCTGGCCAACAACACGCCCGACCTGCCCGCGGTCATGTCGGCCACCGGTGAGAAGGCCTTCATGCTCGCCTTCATCCTCGCGAACGGCAGTGCGTGCTCGGCGGCGTGGGACGGCACGGCACCGGTCTCGTCCGACACGCAGGTCGCGAACCTGATCGCCGGCGTACGCGGTGCCGGTGGCGACGTCTCGGTCTCCATCGGTGGCTATGGCGGGACGAAGCTGGGGCAGGTGTGCGACGGCGCCGCGTCCACGGCCGGCGCCTATCAAGCGGTCATCAACAAGTACGCGTTGAAGGCGATCGACCTCGACCTCGAAGAGCCGGAATACGAGAACCTCACGGCGGTCAACAACGAGGTGGGCGCAGCGCAGATCCTGCAGCGCGACAACCCCGGCCTGTATGTCTCGATCACCCTGCCGGGGACGGCGACGGGCACCGGCTACTTCGGGCAGAACGTCCTCAACACCGCCAAGTCGCTCGGGTTCACCCCCGACAACTGGACGATCATGCCGTTCGACGGGGGCTTCAACGGCGCGGGGAGCCAGCAGAGTGCCCTGCAGGCGTTCAACGGCCTGCTGACGACGACCTTCGGTTGGAGCGCCGCCAACGCGTGGGCCCATGAGGGCATCTCGCAGATGAACGGCCGATCCGACACGGGGGAGACGTTCACGCAGGCCGACTTCGCCTCCAACGTCGCCTTCGCCGGCAGTGTCGGCCTCGGTCGGTTCACCAACTGGGCCGTCAACCGTGACCGGCAGTGTCCCGGTGGCGCCAACACCACGGTGTCCGCCACCTGCAGCAGCATCGTGCAGAACGACTGGGACTTCACCCGCTACGGCGTGCAGTTCGCGACAGCTGCTGGCGCCGGTGGCGGCACTACGACGATCAGCGGCAACGTGCTGTCGGGTCCCGGCGGCAAGTGCGTCGATGTCGCGGGAGACGACAACGGTGGCAATGGCAGCGCGGTGCAGCTGTGGGACTGCCAGTCCGGTGCGGTGGATCAGCACTGGACGGCGGTGAACGGGGCGCTGCGTACGTTGAACCGATGCCTGGACGTGACGGGCAACGGCACGGGCATCGGGACGCAGCTCGAGCTGTGGGACTGCACGGGTGGTGGCGCGCAGCAGTGGGTGCCGCAGGCTGACGGGTCGTTGAAGAACCCGCAGTCGGGTCGCTGCATGGACAGTCCGAACAGCTCGACCGCCAATGGTGCGCGGCTGCAGATCTGGGACTGCAACGGCACCGGTGCGCAGAAGTTCTCGATCGCCGGCGGCACGGGCGCGGCGGGCAGCACCGGTGGGACCGTGACCGGAACCATCCAGGCCGAGGCGTTCAGTGCGCAGTCGGGCACCCAGACCGAGCCCACCACCGACACCGGTGGCGGCCAGAACGTGGGCTATGCGGGCAACGGTGACTGGCTGCAGTTCTCCAACGTCGACTTCGGCACGGCAGGGCTGCACACGTTCAACGCACGGGTCGCCTCAGGTGCCGCAGCCGGCGTGAGCGGCAGTGTCGAGGTCCACCTCGACAGCCTCTCGAACCCCGCTGTGGGCAGCCTGTCGCTGAGCAGCACCGGTGGTTGGCAGAGCTGGCAGACCGTTCCCGCGGCGATCAGCACGACCACCGGCACGCACACGGTGTTCGTGAAGTTCGTCACCGGCTCGGGTCAGGACTTCGTCAACCTCAACTGGCTCTCGTTCAGCTAGCCGCGTCAGAACCCGATCGAGCGTCGACAACCTCGGACGCGCCGGCCGGGAGTGCGCCTAGTGGGCCCGCTCAGGCCCCGCCTGCAGGCGCAGCCCCGCCAGGGTGAGCTCGAGAGCGGCGCGCACCTGGTCGTGGTCATCGTGGCCGTCGAACTCGTCGACGATGTCGTGCACGAAGGGGAAATCCACGGGGTCGAGCGCACGCCAGGCATCCGCATGGCGGCTGAGCAACTCGCGTCGGTCCACTGTGCCGTCGAGGATCTCCGGGGGCGGCTCCCGGCCCATCATGTCGGCCGCGGTTCCGACGACCACCTCGAAGATCGCCGAAACGGCGTGGAACCGCTGCCGCGGCGTCAGATCGAGGCGGAGCGTCTGCTCGCCGAGCTTCTCGTACAACCGTATCGAGTTGGCGTGAACGAGCGCGTTGCGCATGACGTAGGACCCCAACCAAGGCCGCTCCACGACCGCGTCGAACAGCGTCAGGGCCATTGCGCGCAGATCGTCGATGGGGTCCTCACTGCCCGTCTGCGCCTCGACGGCGGTCAGCACTGAGGCGAGCACATGGTCGGTGGCGAGATCGAGCAGCTCGTTCTTGCTCGAGACATACCAGTAGATGCTGGCCACACCACCGCCGAGGCGACTCGCGAGAGCTCGCAAGGTCAGCGCCGAGTCCCCCGCCTCGTCGAGCAGTGCCACAGCCTCGGTGAGGACGGCTTCCAACGAGTGCGAGATCCGCCGACGCCCTTGAGCGGGTCGGGGTCGCAAGCTCGGCATGTGGCTTCCCTCGGTCGGGCGGACATCGAACGTCGTTCTCTTGTATCGTACGGTGTTCGATAGTCGAACAGCGTACGAGAGACGGCAGTCATGACGACCATCACCACGATCCCCGCCGGTTCGCGCACCTATCCGTCCCTGCGCGCGGCCTGGGTTCCCATGGCGGCCCTGTGCTTGGCGTTCTTCGTCGAGATGGTCGACAACACGTTGCTGTCGATCGCGCTGCCCACGATCGGGCGAGATCTCGGCAGCGGCACGACCGCCCTGCAGTGGGTCACCGGCGCGTACTCCCTGACGTTCGGTGGCCTGCTGCTCACCGCAGGATCGGTGGCAGACCGAATCGGGCGCCGACGCGTGCTGCTGGTGGGACTAGCGGTTTTCGGCCTGCTGAGTCTGACCGTCGTCGCGGTCTCCACGGCCGGGCAGCTCATCGCCCTGCGGGCCCTGCTCGGCGTTGCCGCGGCACTGATGGCGCCCATCACCAACTCGCTGGTCTTCCGGCTGTTCGACGCCGAGGCGCTTCGGATGCGCGCCATGACCGTGATGATCGTCGTCGGCATGTCGGGTTTCGTCCTCGGCCCGTTGCTGGGCGGCACCGCGCTGGCCCACGTGCGGTGGGAGTGGCTGCTCGTCGTCAACGCCCCGATCGCCCTGATCGCGTGCCTTGGGGTGCGACTCGGCGTCGCCGCCGACCGGCCGGAGGACCTGACCGACGACGCGCTCGATGTGCCCGGTGCCCTGCTCACCATCACCGCCATCGGCTTGTCGTGCTACTCGTTGACCAGCGGGGTCGAGCACGGCTGGCTATCCGCGATCACGATCGCTTCGATGCTCGGCGCCGTGACCGCAGTTGTGGCCTTCGTGCAACACGAGCACCGCAGTGCGTCGCCCATGCTGGACCTCGGCCTCTTCTCGAACGGCACGGTCCGCGGCGCAGCCATCGCGCAGGTCGGGACAGCCATCGCGATGGCCAGCGTCATGTTGGGGCTGATTCTGCACTTCCAGTACGCCTATGGATGGAGTCCGGTGCGGGCCGGTCTGGCGAACCTTCCGATCATCGTGACGATGCTCGCCGCGACGCCCGTGTCCGAGTGGCTCGGCGCGCGGTTCGGCCACCGCATCAGCTGCCTGGTCGGCGCGGCCTGCCTGGCAGGCTCGCTGGCCGGTCTGTCCTGGGGTGTCAACCACGGGTACGCCGCCATCGCGGCCTGCATGGTGGTGATGACCGTCGGCTTGCGCACCGTCATGACGATCTGTGCCATCGCCCTCGTCAACGCCATGCCCGGCAACCGCACGTCGATCGGCACTGCGCTCAACGACACCGCACAGGAGGTGGGGGCGAGCGTCGGCACCGCAGTCGTCGGCACGATGATCGCCGCGTTGGTCACGACCCGGCTGCCCGCGGGCACCTGGAGCCGAGACCTTGTCGCGTCCTTCTTCCACGGCGAACGGATCACCTATGCCGTGCTGGCGGTCGTCGTGGGCCTCGTCGTCGGGGGCGGGGCGCTCACGCTCACCGACTCCCACAGCACCGAGGAGGCCGCCTGAAAGACAGCGGTGCGCCCCTCGACCGGCGCGACCCTCAGGTCGAGCGCTTCTCCCGTCGGACCTTCGCGATGTCCGGCGTTCTCAGGGCGCGAGCACGCCCGACAGCGACCCCAGCCCGTTGAGGGCTGTCACGTCGGGGCGACGGTGCGCGATCCGCCAGACAGCCAACACCGCGTCACGGTCGACCGCCACGACGACGTCGGCGCGCTGGGCGAGCCGCACGGCGTCCACGTCAGCGTGGAATCGGCGGGCGAACGTCATGCCGTCGATGCCGAGGCCGGCCCACCGGGCCGCCCGGTGCGCCGCCGGGACCCCGCCGCGGGCGTACGCGCGTCGCAGCTTGTGCCACCGCCAGCGCAGCGCCCGCTTCCACCGGGCGGCTTGCGGGCGAGCTGGCGGTGCGGGCAGGTGCAGCGGCGGCCCCGACAGCACGAGCAGCTCGTCACCGAGCACGGTCAGCGCGGCGTCGAGCTCACGCCAGGAGGCGACGTCGACGTCCCAGCCGGCAGCCTTCAGCGACCCGATGCCCGCGAGCAGCGCGTCGGGCGCGAGCCGTGGGCCGCCTAGCACCAGCAGCGCCCTCATGCCGCCACCGCGCCGGCGCCCGCGAGCAGCGCCGCGACCCGGGGCGCGAGCTGAGCGTCGCGGCGGTAACGCACGGCGAACTCGGCGCACGCGGCCCGCACCGCGGGATCGGGCCGAAGCGCCGCCTCGCCCGCCGCACGGAGCGCGGCGGCGATCCCGTCGGGGGTCAGGTCGGCCACCGGGAACCACAGCGGGTAGTCGCGCAGGACGTCGCTCGCCGCGTTGCCCGGATCGTGCACCGACACGACCGGCAGACCGGTTGCGACATATTCGAAGACCTTGCCCGACGTGACGTAGAGCCCCGTGCCCAGAATGAGCAGCAGCGCGTCGAAGCGTCGATAGACGTCGCGCACGCTCGCCTTCGGCACCGGCCCGGCATAGGTGAGCTCGGCGTCGGAGGCAGCGTCGACAACGGCTTGCGTCGTCGCATTGGGCAGCTGGTAGTGCCCGAGATAGCCGTGCAGCTCGGCGCGCGCGCTCTCCAGCGGCGCACCGTGCGAGCGGGCGTCGCGCCAGCCTGCGACGAACTCCTTGAGCGGAACCTTGCCGCTCACCGTGCCGATGTAGCCGAACGTCAACGGCTCCTCCGAACCACGGTCGCGCACCACCGACTCGGCGGAGAACTCGGGGTCATAGCCGTTGGAGACGACGTGCAGCTTGTGGGCGCTCTCGGGATAGGCCTTCTCGTGCCAGGCGCGAATAGGCTCATTGACGAACCACACTTCACGTGAATTGGCCACCAGCTCACGCTCGAGCTTCTCGACCCGGGACCCGACGTCGTGCAGCCGGTCGCCGGAGAACACATCGAGGGTCCAGGCGTCGCGGTAGTCCATGACGTAGGGGACGCCGTGGCGCTCGTGCAGCCGCGCCGCCGCCGTGAACGTGACGTTGGGGTTGGCCGTGGCGACGCACAGGTCGACCGGGCGCTCGGCCGCGATGCGGTCGACGGCGCGCTCGAGCTCGCGCTTCCACGGGCCGTACGCCGGTTCGGGGAACGCCAACACGTCGAGGCGCTTGCGGGCGTTGGCCCAGAGCCGGGGCGCGTACGCCCGCAGCGGTGACCAGTTGCGCAGGTCGGGCTCCAGGGTCGGCCAGGAGAACGGAATGCGCTCGACCCTGACGCGCGGGTCGACCAGCGGCTCCATCGAGGGGTCGATGCCGGTGTAGCGCTCGAAGGCCTCGCGCTCGGGGGTGACGACCGTCACGTCCCAGCCACCGCGGACGAACGCGTTGGCGGTGGCGAGCGCGCGGTAGACGCCGCCGCTGCGGCACGGCGGAAACCCCCACGCGACGTAGAGGACGTGCGGTCGACGGGCGGCCGCTGTCATGCCTGGCTCCTCGTGCGTCGTCGGTGCTGGGCCACTGGGTGCGCTCGTGCGCTCCCTGGCCCGACTAGCCTAGGGCGGTGCCCCGCATCCTCCCCAGCGCCGACGTCGACGAACGGGCGCAGCTCGGCGAGGGCACCACCGTCTGGCATCTCGCGCAGGTGCGCGAGGGTGCCGTCCTCGGCCGCGACTGCATCGTCGGGCGCGGCGCCTATGTCGGCAGCGGCGTGGTCATCGGGAACCGCTGCAAGCTGCAGAACAACGCGCTCGTCTACGAGCCGGCCGTGCTCGAGGACGGCGTCTTCGTCGGTCCCGCCGTCGTGTTCACGAACGACCACTACCCGCGCTCGGTCGCTCCCGACGGCAAGCTCAAGCGCGGCGACGACTGGGAGCACGTGGGCGTGACGGTTCGCGAGGGTGCGTCCATCGGCGCGCGCGCCGTGTGCGTCGCGCCCGTCACGATCGGGCGCTGGGCGATGATCGCGGCCGGTGCGGTCGTCGTGAAGGACGTCGCAGACTTCGCGCTGGTGGCCGGGGTCCCGGCCAGGCGCATCCGCTGGGTCGGTCGCGCCGGCACTCCTCTCGACGATGCCGGTGGCGGGCGATGGACATGCCCGACGACGGGCGAGACCTACATCCAGGACAGTGACGAGACGCTCAGGTTGGAGACCGCGTGATTCCCGCAGCCAAGACCATCATCGGCGACGAGGAGCGTGAGGCCGTCGACCGCGTCATGCGCTCGGGGCAGCTCGCTCAGGGCCCCGAGGTGGCCGCGTTCGAGAAGGAGTTCGCCGACCAGGTCGTCGGCGGGCGTACGTGCGTCGCGGTGAACTCCGGCACCTCGGGCCAGCATCTCGGCCTGCTCGCGGCCGGTGTGGGCCCCGGTGA
Source organism: uncultured Motilibacteraceae bacterium (assembly GCA_964236445.1). Classification (GTDB taxonomy): domain Bacteria; phylum Actinomycetota; class Actinomycetes; order Motilibacterales; family Motilibacteraceae; genus CAXSDR01. The sequence goes on from CAXSDR010000047.1 coordinate 15,892, forward strand.
CGAGGTCATCGTGCCGTCGTTCACCTTCGCGGCCACCGCGAACTCTGTGGCCGTGACCGGCGCAACACCGGTGTTCGTCGACATCGAGCCCGACTACTTCAGCATCGACGCAGCAGCAGTCGAGGCCGCGATCACGCCGCGGACCAAGGGCATCATGCCGGTGCACCTCTATGGTCATCCCGCCGATCTGACCCGCCTGCTCGACGTGACCACGCGCCACGGCATCGAGCTGTTCGAGGATGCCGCGCAGGCGCACGCCGCGCAGTGGCAGGGCAAGCCGGTCGGCTCGTTCGGCCGCTGGGGCATGTTCAGCCTCTATCCGACGAAGAACATGACGTCCGGCGAGGGCGGCATGGTGTCGTGCGACGACGACCTCGCGCGAGGCATCAAGCTGCTGCGCAACCAGGGCATGGAGCGTCGCTACGAGAACGAGGTCGCCGGCTTCAACAACCGCATGACCGACATCCACGCGGCGATCGGCAGGGTGCAGCTGACGCGCCTGGCCGGCTGGACCAAGCAGCGCCAGGACAACGCGAGGTTCCTCGACGAGAACCTCGTCGGGGTGATCGTTCCGCGCGTGGCGCCCGACGCCGTGCACGTCTACCACCAATACACGATCCGGGTCCCCGGCGACCGTGACCGCTTCGCGAAGGCGCTGGCGGACGAGCACGGTGTCGGCAGCGGCGTCTACTACCCCATTCCCAACCACCGGCTGCCGACGTTCGGGCTGACGCTCGACCTGCCGGAGACGGAGCGCGCAGCGGCCGAGGTGCTCTCGCTGCCGGTGCACCCGGCGCTGTCCCAGGATGACCTCGCGACCATCGTCGAAGCCGTCAACGCCTGCGCGAAGGCGGGATCCTGACATGGCGGTGTTGCGTGCGGGCCTGATCGGGCTCGGGATGATGGGGCGCCACCACGCCCGCGTGCTCCGCTCGCTCGACGGCGTCGAGCTGGTCGCCGTCGCCGACCCCGGTGGTGACCCGCACGGCGTGTCCGGCGGGCTCGACATCCTCGCCAGCGTCGACGAGCTGATCGCCGTCGGCATCGACATGTGCGTCGTCGCCGTCCCGACGCGGTTCCACGAGGACGTCGGCATGGCTCTCGCGGCAGCCGGTGTGCACACGCTCGTCGAGAAGCCGCTCGCTGTCGACGTGGCGTCTGCATCGCGCCTCGTTGCTGCGTTCGAGAAAGCCGGGCTCGTGGGGTGCGTCGGGCACATCGAGCGCTACAACCCGGCGCTGCAGTCGCTGCGCGCCCGCCTCGAGTCGGGGGAGCTGGGCGGCATCTATCAGGTGGCGACCCGACGTCAGGGGCCTTTCCCCAACCGCATCGCCGACGTCGGCGTCATCAAGGACCTCGCGACGCACGACATCGACCTCACCGCCTGGGTCACGCAGAAGGAGTTCCGGTCGATCTCCGCGCGCACCGCTTTCAAGAGCGGTCGTGAATACGAAGACCTCGTCGCGGCGGTCGGCTCGCTGGAGGACGGCACGGTGACCAACCACCTGGTCAACTGGCTGTCGCCGATGAAGGAGCGCATCACCACGGTCACCGGTGAGAAGGGGACGTTCGTCGCCGACACCCTGACGGCCGACCTGACGTTCTATGGCAACGGCTCGATCCCGACGACGTGGGACTCCATCGCGAAGTTCCGCGGAGTGTCCGAGGGCGATGTCACGCGCTTCGCGATCGCCAAGCCCGAGCCGTTGATGATGGAGCACCAGGCGTTCCGTGACGCCGTGCTCGCGGGCGTCGTCGAGGCCGCGGGAGTCGTGACCATGCGCCAGGGCCTCGCCACCGTCGCCGTCGCCGAGGCGTGCATCGCCTCGGCTGAGAAGGGCGAGACCGTCGAGGTCCTCGTCCCCTAGGCCGTGTCCGAGCCACGTGCGGTCGTTCCCGAGGTTCTCGGGGACGACGTGTGCGTGGCGTCTCGCCGTGGCCGCCTCCAGCGTCTCGTGCTCCTGTGCGCCGCGGCTGCGCTCGTCTCGTGCGGCGTCATCGCGGACGACCGGTCGGCCCAGCGCAGGGAAGCGGGGGCGCTGTTGAGCGCCACGCTGCAGAGCGAACAGCGAGCGCTGGAGCTGGCGGCCAACGGCCCCGTGACCGACGACGTCGGCCACCCCGTCCTTGAACCCCTGATGGACGTGCCCGTCAGGCCCTGGCACGTCCGCACGCGAGCAGCGCGCCGCTCGTGCGAAAGCTACGTCACCGCACGCACTGCGAATCTGGCGAGACCCCGTCTGACCCGCATGCCCGATGACGAGCGGCGGCGCGCGCGTACGGCGCTGGAGGACGCACTGCCGCCATCCAGCGACGAGCTGCGTGCGCGCATCGACAGGGTTCTCCGAGACAGCTGAGGGCCCTGGCGTGAGTAGGCGTGAAAAGTCGGGGCACAGGCACCGCTCGTACGACTCGCTACGCGCGTATGTCTAGGGTCTCTCGGGTGAATGTGACTGTAGAGCTGGTGACGCCCGAGACCTACGACGAAGTCCAGCACTACCTCGCGTCGCTGCTCGTCGACACAGTGGATGACGGTGCCAGCGTCGGTTTCGTCGGTCGGCTGGATCCCGACGAGGCCTCGCTCTGGTGGGCTGAATCGCTACGCAGTCCAACGTTGCTGACGTTCGTCGCCCGTGACACCGCCCGTGTCCCGGTCGGTGTCGTGCAACTCAAGCTTGCGACCACCATGAACGCGCTCCATCGAGCCGACGTGTGCAAGCTCCTCATTCACACGAGTGCCCGGCGTCGCGGGGTTGGCGACGCCCTGCTGGGCGCGCTGGAGACCGAGGCGCGGCAACGCGGCTGCTGGCTGCTCCTGCTCGACACCGAAACGGGAAGTGACGCCGAGCGCTTCTACGTGAGGCGCGGTTGGCGCGTCGTCGGAGTCATCGACGACTACGCCCTCGCCCCGGACGGGCAGCTGAGGGCAACCACCGTGCTGACGAAGCGACTACCGCCCTGATTGAGGTCAGGCACGTGCGGCGAGCTCTCGTACGATTCGCTGCGCCGCATCACCCGTGCCGTAGGGCGTGGAGTCGGTGTCGCTGGGACGCGGCCGCGACACCGCGTCGGCGATGCCGCTGAGGTCGCCGCAGAGCACGTTCCAGCCCAGCGCCACGGTCTCGACCCACTCGGTCTCCGTGCGAAGGGTCGTGCACGGCACGCGCAGGAGGAAGGCCTCCTTCTGCAGGCCGCCGCTGTCGGTCACGACGCCGGCCGATCCCATCACCGCGCGCACCATCTCGGGATAGGGCAGCGGAGCCGTCGGAAACAGCGACCCGCCCCTCAGGTCGAGGCCGAGGGACGCAGCCCGCGCGATCAGGCGCGGATGCGCGAGCAGGACCACGGGCGTGTCGAGCGAGGACAGGCCGGCGACGATCTTGCGCAGTCGTGGCTCGTCATCGGTGTTCTCGGCGCGGTGGATCGTGGCGAGCAGATAGGGCTCGTCCGCAGCTACATCGTCGGGCAGCGCGGCAACCCGGTCGGCCATGCCGTCGCGTACGAGCATCAGCACGTCGGTCATCACGTCGCCGACCAGAACGGAGCGGTCGGCCAGACCTTCGTTGCGGAGGTGCGCCATCGCCACGTCGGTCGGGGCAAGAAGCAGGTCTGCTGCGTGGTCGGTGAGAACCCGGTTGTGCTCCTCTGGCATGCGCCGGTTGAACGAGCGGAGTCCGGCCTCGAGGTGGGCGACGGGCAGGTGCATCTTCACGGCCGACAGCGCTCCGGCGAGCGTCGAGTTGGTGTCGCCATAGACGAGGACCCAGTCGGGGCGGTGCTCCTCGAGCACCGCATCCATGGCCGAGAAGATGGCCCCCGTCTGCACGCCGTGACTGCCCGAGCCGACGCCGAGGTGGGCGTCGGGGTCAGGGATCCGCAGATCCGCGAAGAAGACGTCGCTCATCAGGGCGTCGTAGTGCTGGCCGGTGTGCACGATCACATGCTCGTGTCCCGAGCCCTCGAACGCTCGCGCGACTGCGGCGAGCTTGACGAACTGCGGGCGGGCGCCGACGACGCTGAGAACCTTCACGGGGTCACACGCTACCCACCCATGATCATGGCGGTGGAGATCAACGGACGACCGTGAACGCGTCGAGGACCACAGCAGGCCGACCCGCGGTCGCCACCGACGTCACGACCAGCGTGTGAACACGCCCGCGAGCCAGCGCGCCGCTCGTCCACAACGCCTGGCGCACAAGGCGTTTCGAGGCGCGACTGTCCACCATAGCCATGCGCCGTCCGTCCAGAGTCACCGACAGTCGACCGCAGCGCGGGCATCGCTCGCCGATCACCTGCAGGCGGGACGCGGCGACCTGCAACGTCGCCGTCTGCCCCGCGACCGTCGTGCTCGCTGCCGCGCCGAGCCACCGGTCCTTGCCCACGACCCGCAGCCAGCGACGCGAGAACCGCGCGCTCGCCTGGTCGAGCGGGACGCTCGTCTGGGCAGGGACCGACCACGCAGACACGTTGCCGTAGCGGTCGACCGAGCGGGCGCGGATGGCGTACGTCGTGCCCGGCAGCGGCTTGGTGGGCACCCCGCGGTCCCCGAACGTCGCGCCGCCCCCACCGCCTGCGTCGAACCACGTACGCCACGGCGACAGCGTGCCGGTGACATTCCGGCTCGCCCACTGCACGTCATAGCTCGTGTTGCCCAGGTCACCTGCCGCCCACCACTGCACGTCGAACAAGGGCGAGGCAGAGGTGAGGGCTGCCGAGAACGGCATGCGAACCGGGGGCGTCCCGACGCCGACCGCCCTGGTGCGCACGGCCTCGCGCTCGCCCGACCCGTCGATCGCGACAACCGTCCACGTCGACGTCGTCCCGACCGGGACCGTGTCGGTGAACGACGTCGCAAGGCCCGACTGAACGAGCGTCCCGCGCTGCGTCGGGGTGGCGCCCGCGGCCCGATAGACATCGACGCGCGTCGCGCCGTCAGGCAGCCGCCAGGCCAGCGTCGGGTGGGAGCCGTTGAGCGTCGCCGTCAGTCCGCGGACTCCGGGACTGCCGCTAACCGGCCCGGGCGCCAGGCGGATGCCGCGCTCGGACACCGCGGGCGTGTGTCGCAGAACCACCGGTGCGGCAACCGATCCCGCGCTGGTGACGGCCAGGCGCGCGATGTCGAGGCTCTCGAGGCCGTGCCCCGTCGGCGTGCTCAGCGACCCGTAGAGGTAGGCACCGTCGCGCGACCACGCGGAGGGCTTGAACCTCGTCGCGTCGCGCAGCAGCACGGTTGAGCCGCTCCCGTCGAGTGCCACCAGCCGGAGCTCGTCGCGTTCCACGCCGCCTTCCGTCACCCGCGCCTCGTAGGCGACGTGGGTGCCGTCGGGGGAGGGCAGCACGAGGCCGCTCCAGGCCCGCGAGGTTCCGGGCAGCACCGTCGGTTCTTCGCCGATGCGCAGAACCACCACCGAGAGGTCGCCGACGCTCTCCATGCCGACGAGGCGCGTCGGATCACCCGGCACGTACGCGGCATTCGTCACGTTCTCGGTGCGCGGGACGACGGTGAGCGGCTCGGCCAGCGAGAGCGGCACCACCGTGACGTGCGGTTGCGGGGCTCCGCCCGGGGGTTGTGAGGCGTAGACGTCCGTCGACACGAGGACGGCGTCCGATGCCGGCGACCACTCGATCCGGGAGACGAACTCGCCCGGCGAGGTGCGCGCGACCGTGAGCTGGTTGCGGCCGCGGAGGTCGCCGACGACGACCGTCTGCCGGTCGAGGTGGGTGTCGCGCGCTGTCCACGCCAGCTTGCTGCCGTTCGGCGACGGCACCGCATTGCCGAGTCCCGAGACGAGCAGGTCGTCGTCGGTGCCGTCGACCGAGGACCGCCAGAAGTCGTTGACGCCGAAGGACGAGGGCGAGGTCGTGAACCACAGGGCGTCCTGCCCGACAGGTGTTCCCGGGTCGGCTGCCGACGCCGTCGCCGGCACAGCGGCCACGCCGACGGCGAGCGTCATGGCGAGCAGGGCGGGCAGGAGTCTCGATGCGCGCATGGTTCTCACTCTCAGATCGCGCGGACGCGGAAGGCGGGGGTGGCGAAGGGCAGGGCGTTCGACGTGTCGGGCAGCGTGCGTACGCGCAGGGTGGTGGTGCCACGGCGTGGCACGAAGGTGACGTTCCACCGGGTGCCGCTCACCGTCTTGACGCGCACCCAACGGCGGCCCTGCAGTCGTTCGACCACGGCCTCCATGGCCCCGCCGGTCGTTCCTCGCAGGGTCACCGGGCGACCGGCGCGCACTGTCGGGGACGAGAGCCGGACGCTGACACGTGACTGCACGAAGGCGCGGTGCGCGTTGACCTCCGACACCGGCTGGGTGCCGGTTCCGGCCCCGAAGAACGCGCACCACGTGCCTGCCGCCTGCCGTCCCGTCGCGGTGAAGCGGCCGGCCGCGTCGGTGGTGACCGTGGTCAACAGCTGTCCTGCGCCGCTCTCGTCGCAATAGCTGTGGCGAACCTGGAGGGACAAGCGGGCCGCCGGGGCGTGGGTTGCGCTGTAGCGCGCGGTCCCGCTGACGACGTACGCCGTTGCGAAGGGCACCGGGCCCCGTGGCAGCGTCAGCGACAGCACCGGCCAGTCCGATCCGGTGACGGCGACGACAGGCACCGCGTCGATGAGGCCGTCCACCGCCACGGTGTTCGAGTCGAACTGGGATTCCTCCTGCCGGCGCAGGTCGCCTGCAGCGATCTGGGTGGCGGTCCACATCCCGTTGTCGATCGCCCCGAGGGTGAATCCGCCGACCCACACGCCGTCCTGGGCGGTGCCCGATGCCAGGCTCAGCGAGACGACGCGCCAGCCGGATGCCTGCCTGGTGCCGACATCGGACTCGCGGCCGACGATGACGCACGGGCAGGGAGCGCCGGCGTCGGTACTCACGCCCTCGGATGCCGCGACGACGCCGTCGGGATCAGGGTCGATGAGGTGGGCGCTCACGTTGACTCTGGCGAGAGCACCGCGCGTCAGGGTCAGCGCCGCCTGGTCGAAGGTGAGCGACTCCAACCTCGTCGCCGTGCCTGGCACACGTTCGAGCGCCTGCGCTGCGGGTGACCCAGCAGACACGGCCAGGCCGAGGGTGAGGGCGAGAAGCTGGGCGGCGCGCCGCACGGCGTGGGCCCGAGGGGGTGTCATGCCCACTAGGAGCCGTCGAGGCGGCGGATCGGTTGGTCCCGAGCGCCGGTAGGTTGGTGGGTGCTCATCCCGTCAGAAAACCGGAGCTTGTCTGTGAAGATCTGCGTCGTCGCCCTCGGCAAGATCGGGCTGCCGCTCGCCGTGCAATTCGCGTCCAAGGGCCACACGGTTCTCGGTGCCGATGTCAGCCAGCGTGCGGTCGACATGGTCAACGCCGGCCAGGAGCCGTTCCCCGGCGAGGCGTTCCTCGAGGCCAAGATGCGCGAGGCGGTCGACGCCGGCCTGCTGCGCGCCACCACTGACACCACGAGTGCGGTGGCCGACTCCGACGCCGTGGTCATCGTGGTGCCGTTGTTCGTCGACGCCGAGGGCACGCCAGACTTCGGTTGGATGGACGACGCCACGCGTTCCATCGCCGCGGGCCTGAAGCCCGGCACGCTGGTCTCCTACGAGACGACGCTGCCCGTGGGCACGACGCGTGACCGCTTCGGTCCGATGCTCGAAGAAGGCTCGGGGCTCAAGGTTGGGGACGCGGAGAACGGTTTCCTGCTGGTCTTCAGCCCCGAGCGCGTGCTGACCGGCCGGGTCTTCCAGGACCTTCGGCGCTATCCGAAGCTCGTCGGCGGTGTCGACGAAGCCAGCGCGGCGCGCGGTGTCGCGTTCTATGAGGCCGTCCTCGACTTCGACGACCGCCCCGACCTTCCGCGACCCAACGGCGTCTGGGATCTCGGCAGCGCCGAGGCCTCAGAGCTCGCGAAGCTGGCGGAGACCACCTACCGCGACGTGAACATCGGGCTCGCCAACCAGTTCGCGCGCTTCGCCGACAATCACGGCATCGATGTGATGGCCGTCATCGACGCCTCCAACTCGCAGCCCTACAGCCACATCCACCGACCCGGCATCGCCGTCGGCGGTCACTGCATCCCGATCTACCCGCGCTTCTATCTCTGGAACGACCCCGACGCGACGGTCGTACGCGCCGCCCGCCAGGCCAACGCCGAGATGCCGTCCTACGCCGTGACGCTGTTGGAAGGTGCCTATGGCGACCTGACCGGGGCCAAGGTCGCCGTGCTCGGTGCGGCCTACCGCGGGGGGGTCAAGGAGACGGCGTTCAGCGGAGTCTTCCCGACCGTGGAAGCCTTGCGCAGCAAGGGCGCCGAGGTTCTCGTCCAGGATCCCCTCTACACCGACGACGAGCTCGTCGGGCTCGGCTTCGCGCCCTATCACTTCGGTGAGCCGGTCGATGCGGTCGTCGTGCAGACCGACCACGCCGACTACCGCGAGATCGGAGCCGCACAGTTGCCAGGCATCAAGGCGTTGGTCGACGGCCGACGTGTGACTTCGGCATCGAACTTCCCCAATGTCGTGCGCCGCGTCATCGGGGCCGGCTAGGCCGTGCCCGAATCGCAGGACCCGCGTCCGCACGTCGTCATGCTGGCGGGCAACGACGTCGTCACCGACACGCGCATCCGCAAGACGGCGTTGTCGCTCGCGCGGCTCGGCCTGCGCGTCACCGTGGTTGCCTATGCCAGCGACGGCCGGCGCCGTACGACCCAGCTCGGCCCGGTCACGATCGTTCGCGTGCCCATCACGTGGGGAGTGCGCGACGCGGTGAAGGACCGGCGCGAGCGCCGTCGCACCGCGCCTCGGCTGTTCGGCTACGGCAGCAGGTTCGAGGAGCGCGAAGCGCGCGTACGCGCCGAACTCGGCTTCCAGGACGGCACCCTGCGCGGTGGGCTCCCCGGCGACCTCGGCAAGAACTACTGGCGCGGACGTGCCGTCATGGTGCGAGCCCGGCGCCGGGCCCAGCGCGACTTCACGTTCGGTTTCCGTCAGGCATGGCGCGCCTATGACAAAGCCATCTCCTCCCTGCCGGTCGGCACGCAGTGGCGGCGCACTGTGCCGCAGGTCCACGACTTCGAGCTGGCCTATCGCCGCGTCATCGACGGTCTGCGCCCCGACGTCATCCATGCGCACGACGTCGAGATGACAGCGGTGGCCGCTCGCGCCGCCTCTCGCGCCTGGCGTGACGAGCAGCGCGACGTCCCGTGGGTCTATGACGCCCACGAATACGTGCGCGGCCTGTCGCTCTACGGCGGGCGCACCGCGCGCGTACGCGCTGCGTGGGCCGACCTCGAGGACGAGTTCGCCCCTTCCGCCGCCCGCATCATCACGGTCTCGCCGCCCATCGGCGTCGCGCTGCAGCAGCACCACCACCTCGCGAAGCCACCCGCGATCGTGCTCAACGTGCCGGTGTTCGACGCCGTCCACCATGGCGAGCAGACGCGCACCGTGCGGGATGCCTGCGGCCTGGGCGCCGACGTGCCGCTGCTCGTCTACAGCGGCGGCGTGACGTCTGCACGCGGCGTGCAGACCGCTGTCGAGGCACTGCCGTCCCTGACCGACGTGCATCTCGCCGTGGTGGCCGTGCCGCACATCCGCACGGTCGCGGTCGAGCGGCTGCACGAGGTGGCCGTGGCGCTCGGGGTGGCCGACCGCGTGCACCTGCTGGACCCGGTCGCGCCGGCGGACGTGGTGCCGTTCCTGTCGGGCGCCGATGTCGGCCTGCTCCCGCTGCTGCACTACGGCAGCCACGAGATGGCGCTGACCAACAAGCTCTTCGAGTATCTGCACGCCGGGCTGCCAGTCGTGGTGAGCGACTGCGCCGCGCAGGAGGCGTTCGTCCGCGAGCACGGCACGGGGGAGGTGCACGTCGCCGGTGACGCCGTCGACCTCGCGTCGGCCGTACGCCGGTTGCTCGCCGACCGCGACCGCTACCTCGCGCGGGTCCGCGACCCTGAGCTTCTGGCGGCCTACACCTGGGAGCACCAGGAGCAGGTGCTCCGTGACGTCTACGTCGAGCTCGTCGGCATCGGCCACCTCGCCGATCCCGACACGCTGCCGCCCTTCCCCGTCGAGGGGATGGTCGAGACCGCACCCGCGCAGCGGGCCCGCGACGACGGTGAGCGGGTGCTCGTCATCGGTCCCGCCAACATGGCGGGTCAGGGCTGGGCCTGGGCGAAGGCGGTGGAACGCGAGCTGCCCGGCGTACGCACGGAGGTGCTCGCCGTGTCGAAGGGCGGCCTCGATTTCGACGCCGACGTCCGGGTGGACCCGGCAACCTTCGCGAAGGACACCGCCTGGCAGGTCGAGGCGCTGGACCACATCCTCGACACAGCCACGCACGTGCTGCTCGAAGCGGGGCGCCCCCTCGCCGGCACGGTCAACGGCTCGAACTTCCTGGGTGACGCGCAGACGCTGGCCGCAGCAGGGATCGACGTCGGACTGGTTTTTCATGGCTCCGAGATCCGCGACCCTCGCCAGCATGCGGCGCGCTATCCGTGGTCGCCGTTCACGGACCCCCGTGAGGAGCTGACGGCGCGGTTGCAACGCCAGCTCGTCGAGCTCAAGCCGCTCGTCGAGGCGTTCGATGGTCCGAA
>CAXSDR010000048.1:0-25646 GCA_964236445.1 uncultured Motilibacteraceae bacterium
AGCACGACACCGGCCCGCAGTGGCAGCCCGGCGCCGGCGGCATGTGCCTGCACACGATCCTCCAGCACCCCACCGACCCTGACCGGCTCTACGTCGCGATCTCCGCGGCCGGTGCCTTCCGCACCTCCGACGGCGGCCGGACGTGGGAGCCGATCAACAAGGGCCTCCGATCGGGTGAGATTCCCGACGAGGACTCCGAGGTCGGGCACTGCGTCCACCGCATCGACATGCACCCGGCAAATCCCGACGTGCTCTACATGCAGAAGCACTGGGACGTCATGCGGAGCAAGGACGGCGGCGACACCTGGCACGAGGTCAGCGGCAACCTGCCCACGGACTTCGGCTTTCCCATCGCGGTTCACGCCCACGAGGCCGAGACCATCTATGTCGTGCCGATCACGAGCGACTCGCACCACTTCCCGCCGGAGGGCAGGCTGCGCGTCTATCGCAGCCGCACGGGCGGCGACGACTGGGAGGCGCTGACCAACGGCCTGCCCCAGCAGGACTGCTATGTCAACGTGCTGCGCGACGCGATGGCCGTCGACCAGCACGAGTCCTGCGGCATCTATTTCGGCACCACGGGCGGTCAGGTCTACGCGTCGAACGACTCGGGCGACTCCTGGGCGCCGATCGTGCGCGACCTGCCGGCCGTGCTGTCCGTCGAGGTGCAGACCTTGCCATGAGCGCATCCGTGCGGGTGAACCTGCCGGCCCATCTGCGTGCCATGGCCCGGATCCCGAGCGGCACGCGAGAGGTCCGGGTCGAGGTCGCAGAGCCCGCCACGCAACGATCGGTGCTGGACGCGGTGGAGGCGCAGTTCCCGATGCTCGTGGGCACCATCCGCGACCGCGCGACGGCCAGGCGGCGGCCCTTCGTGCGGTTCTACGCCTGCGAGCTGGACCTCTCGCACGAGGAGCCGGATGCGCCGCTGCCCGGCCCCGTCGTACGCGGCGAGGAGCCCTACCTGGTGATCGGTGCGATGGCAGGCGGCTGACCGGGCAGACGGCCCGGAAGCCGACGCGGAGGTAGCGTCATGAGGATGGTCAGACCGCCGGCATCGCGAGGCGTGTCCCGGCGCGCCCTGCTCCTGAACGCCCTCGCCGGCACAGGGGTGGCCGCGGCCGGGGTCGCCGCCGGCGGATCGGTCCTCGGCGGTGACGTGCCGCAGCACCGGGCGGTGCGCCGGCTTCACGGGGAGCGCCAAGGCGGAATCGTCAGTGCCCCCCTGCCGTTCCTGTCGTTCGCTGCGTTCGACATGACCACTCGCAGGCGCGACGGCCTTGTCACCGTGCTGCAGACGTGGACCCGCGCCGCCGAGGAGATCGTCGCGTCCTGCGATGGCGACGTGACGTTCACGTTCGGCTTCGGGCCCTCTCTGTTCGCTGACGCCCGCTTCGGGCTGGCCGATCGGCGGCCCGCGCCGCTCGTCGCACTGCCGGCGTTCGCGGGTGAGGCGCTCGATCCCGGCGCCAGCAACGGCGACCTCGGCGTGCAGGTCTGCGCGAGCAACCCGACGCTCGCTCACCACGCGGTGCGCAGCCTGGTCAACGGCGTACGCCCGCACGCCAAGCTGCGTTGGCGGCAGACCGGGTTCCGCGACTCCGGTCGACCGGGGGATCCCCGCGGACTGCTGGGTTTCCGCGACGGCACTGCGAACCTCGACGTGCGAGACGCCACGCAGACGGCGAAGCACCTGTGGGTCGGTGACGGGCCCGAGTGGCTCCGCGGCGGCACCTACCTCGTCACGCGCCACATCCGCCTGCTCCTCGACACCTGGGACCGCACGATCCGCACCGATCAGGAAGCTGTCCTCGGGCGCGCACGCGACTCGAACCTCAGAACTGCGTCGTCCCCGACCGCGCACGCCCAGCTCGCCGCGCCGGCGGCCAACGGTGGCGTCACCCTGCTGCGTCGCTCGTTCTCCTACGACTCCGGCACCGATCCGAACGGCCTGATCGACTCCGGTCTGATCTTCATCTGCTTCCAGCGCGACCCCGCGCAGTTCGTCACGGTCCAACGACGGCTCGCCTCCTCGGACGCACTGAACGCCTTCAGCCAGCACCTCGCGAGCGCATTGTTCGCCTGCCCACCCGGCATCGCACGAGGGTCGTACGTCGGCGAGAGGCTGTTGGTGTGACCTACCCAGAGTCGGATCCGGTGTGTAAATTGCCGCGGATGCGCACCGCGAGCTCTGACGGCAGGTCGACAAGAGCCGCGCGTGCTGCAGCTCTCGGCGCTGTGGTGCTGGTGGCCACCGGCTGCGGCGCGTCCTCGTCGACGGCCGGTTCCATGACGCCGGCGCAGATGGCTGCGATGGGCTCACCGTCGCCGGCGTCGACCGGCTTGCAATCCGCCGGCGCCTGGGACCCGTCGAAGCTGCCGGATCCCTGCCGGACCATCGAGCCGCCCGACGTCACCGCTGTTCTCGGCGTCGCCGTGACCCGCACCAGCAACCTGGAGAGCTGGCCGCCGTTGTGCGTGTTCACCCTCGCCGGCGGCAAGGAGCTGCTCTACGTCAGCGACAACTCCCAGCCCAGCGGCCGCTCCGACTTCGACAACGAGCGCAGCATCTCCGCAGGCGCCCAGGCGATCGACGGCCTCGGTGACATGGCGTTCTGGGTGCCGGACGCGAACGAGCTCGACGTGATGACGGGCCGCACCCACGTCGTGGTCAAGTTCGGTGGATCCGCCCCGCCCGCGGCAGCGAAGGAAAAAGCAGTGTCTGTGGGACGCATCGTCGTTCCACGAGCGAAGGCATGAATCCTGAGGCGACGAGCGGCATCGAGCGGGCGGTGTTCGGCCCGCGCAGTCACGGCGAGATCGACGCGTGGCTGGCGGCTCACCTGCAAGCACGGATCGGCGGTGAGCTGACGCAGGTGCTCTTCCGGTCGGGGCGCATCTCGGCCGTCTATGGTGCTGAGCTTCGCGACGGGCGTCGCGTCACCGTCAAGGTCCACCGCAGCCCCGCCGACCCGACCTATCTCGCCGCCGCCGCAGCGTGCCAACGCCGATTGTTCGAGGCGGGTTTCCCGTGTCCGGCGTTGCTCGACGGGCCCGCGGCGACCGACGGGGTGATGGCCGTGGTCGAGACGCTGCTCGAGCACGGGGAGCCGGGGAACGGCCATGACCCCGATGTCCGGCGGGCCATCGCGTGCGCACTGCACGCTCAGCTCGAACCGCTGCGCGACTTCCCCGCCGATGACCTCGCGGTCGGGGCGCCGGCATGGAGCCGCTACGCCAACGGTCCCTGGCCGCGACCGCACGACCCGATCTTCGACTTCAGCACGACGCCGCACGGCTACACGTGGCTCGACGATGTTGCCCGGGCAGCAGCGGACGTGCTGACGCGATCGGGTCCCGGCGACGCCGTCGCCCACGCCGACTGGGCGTGCGTGAACTTGCGTTTCGCCGAGGGGAAGGTGAGTGCGGCGTACGACTGGGACAGCGTCGCCGCGGCCCCCGAACCGGTGCTGGCAGGGCTGTCTGGCGGATCCTTCACGTTCGGGTCGACCGAGGGCGACCACGCACCGGATGTCGCAGAGGTCATGGCGTTCCTGCGCGACTACGAGTTCGCGAGGGGGCAGCCGTTCACGCCGCTGGAGCAGGCGGTGGCCGCCGCAGCAGCGACCTGGGTGCTGGCCTACAACGCGCGGTGCGAGGTCGCGTTCCTCGGACCTGGTGGCCCTCGGCGCGGGGCGTCAGTGTTGGCGCTGCAGGCGCACGCGAGGCACTACCTCGGTCTGCACTGGAGCCACTGACGGCCTTCGGTCACTGGGTCGTGGGATCGGTCCCGGTGAGTGCCGAGGAGAGCTTTCACAGACGTAGCGCCTCGGCGCCGTTGATCCAGGTGCCGGGGGAAGAGAACTCGCATGCTTGGACTGCGTGTAGGCCGCCCACATTTTACAGCCCCGATCGAGCTGGCCGTCGTCCCAGCTGATGCGGTAGGCCGGGTCGTAGCTGAAGTCCCAGCCGGGCCGACCCGGGTCTCCGGGCAGGCCACGACATCGGCGTCGGCGATTGCGATGTCCGGGATCCGGTGCGTTCAGCCCCACGGACACTGTGCCCATGGCGCGCTGGGCCGAGGTGATGAGGGCCCTGCAGTCGACGGTCGCCCTCGTCACCATTGCGCTCGTCGTCGCGCGCCCGGTGGCCCGGAAATTCAAGGCCGCAGAACGGTAAGACGGAACGGCGCGCTGGTCTCGGCGGCCGAGGTGACGGCGTCATTGGCGCGGTCGAGGTCGAACTCGGTGACGTCGAACTGGCCCAAGTCGAGCAGTCCAGCGCGAGCGACGGCGATGAGTCGACCGACTGCCTGCGGCGGGAACATCCATTGGCCGCGGACAGTGATGCTGTTGCGCATGAGCCACGGATAGGGCAGGGCAAGGTCGTCCCCGCCGAGCATGCCTACACCGCCCATGAGGACCACCCGTCCGTGTTCGCGAACTGTCATGGCTGCAGCGCGCACGGGGACGGTGCTGGCTGAGGGAGGAAGTAGGTCGAGAACGAGGTCGATCGGGCCGGGTGCGGCGGCGGTCATCCGAGCTCGGTCCTCGATCTCGTCGCCGGATAGCAGCACCGTGCGCACTCGGGATCCGAACCGATCGGCGAGGCCCTCCAAGACGCGCTGGTTGCGCCCGGGCGCCACCACGCAGCCTGCGCCCATGGCCAGAGCGACGGTCACAGCGGCGCTGCCGAAGTTGCCTGTCGCACCGCTGATCAGCACGGTCTCACCGGCAGCCAGCTCACGGGCGAGCAACCCGCCGTAGGGAACCAGGCAGAGGGTCATTGCAGTCCACCGTGATGCCGACGCAGGATCGATCGGGCCGAGGGGCACCGCGTTCTCGGTCGGGACCAGCATCTGCTCGGCGAAGGAGCCATGCCGAAAATACTGCTGTAGAGCTGTGCCGCCCGGCCCGCGGGCACTCAACCCCTGCAACGTGATGTCCGGGGTCAGCGCGTCGTCGCGAGAGCGCACCGTCGGGTCGCACAATACCCAGTCGCCGATAGCCAGTTTGGTCGCGTCGGGCCCCACCTCACGGACCCGGCCGACCGCCCCAGCGCCCGGAACTGCCGGCAAGGTGAGCAGGTATTGCCGCTCCCCGCGAAAGATCTCCGCGGCGTAGGGCAATACGGCCGCTGCGACCACATCCACGATGACCTCACCCGTGCCGAGTACCGGATCCGGCAACATGCCCACCTTCAGCGGCGAGCCGAACGCCTCCAACAGCGCCGCCTTCATCTGCTGGGCCGACTTGCCGTGGCAGCGACGGGACGCATCTTCATCGGGCAGCCCTCCACATGGTGCGACTTCATCAACCCGCTCCTGTCCGCTAGGATCCGGACTGCAAGTCCGTGAGAAGCGAGCGTATCGGACCGTTAGTCCGATTCGCAAGACGGAAAGAGGTCCACTCTGCGGGCAGACGCCGTACGCAATCGGGACGCCGTGCTTGCCGCCGCCGACGCCCTCTTTGCGACCAGTGCGGCGCCGGGCGACGTGTCGATGGACGATATTGCGGTAGCTGCGGGAGTAGGAAAGGGCACGCTGTTTCGTAGGTTCGGTGATCGAACCGGCCTGGTCCGCGCGGTCTACGACGCGCGAACCGCCGATCTGCGTACGGCCGCCGCCGGCCACGAGCCTCCGCTGGGCGACGTCGTCCCACCGCGCGAACGACTCCTCGCGGTGCTCGACGCCATCGTCACCGTCAAGTTGGACAACCGGCATCTGTCCCTCGCACTGGAGGGTGCGCCGGGATCCGGTCCCTACGGCTCATCGACATACCAATGGATGCACGAGCTGATCAGCGGACTGCTGTCCGCACTCGGCGCACCGGGCGATCGCGCCTGGCGCGCGCACGCATTGCTCGCTGCCACGCGCGCAGACCTCATTGAACACCTGCTGACCAACGAGTCCAAGAGCTCCCACCAGCTCCGCGCCGACGTCGCCGCCCTCACCCAGCAAGTTGCCGGATTCGGCTCCTGACACGCAGGAGCGCAGGTTGGGGTGGCGACCGGCCATAGATGTTGCGTCGGGCGGCTGAAAGATCGACGCCACCGTTCCTCTTCGGCCACGTGCAGGTGAACCAGCCTACGAGAGACCTGCGCGTGCTGCAGTTCAACGATACGGCGCAGTCCGCGAGACCCTCCACCTCTGCAACACCTCACGCTGCTGGTCGGTCATCTTCAACTGCTGCTGTGGCTGCCGGCATACAGCGTGCTGAACCGGGCGAGGAAAAACTGAGACGCTCCACTAGCGTCAGGCGTGTGACCGCCAACGACTCGAGCATCGGCGAGGTCGAGGACCCCTGGAAATCCGACGCCGGTGCGAACGCGTGACCGACGATCTCGCCGCCGAGCGGGCCACACTCGAGACGGCCCGCGCCTGCCTGGGCGCGATGCAGGCCCGGACGATGGGCCTGGGTGCCGTCGCGGGCGACAAGTACGCCACCGAGCTGCTGGCCAGCGCGCTCGCGCGCCGAGTGGCCAGTCTGGCCGACGACGGCATAGCGCCGCCGTTCTTCGGTCGGATCCTGCGGGCGGCCGACACTGCTGGCGATCCGGCGAGCCTGCACATCGGTCGCCGTCACATCCATGACGACGACGGCGACCCGGTCGTGATCGACTGGCGCGCGGATGCGTCCACGGCGTTCTACCGCGCCACTGCTGCGAATCCTCGGGGGGTGCGCGTACGCCGCCGGTTCGGTTTCGCGAACGGTCGGCTGACGGCCTATGAGGACGAAGTCCTGAGCGCCATTCCCGCACCGGACGGCCCTGCGACGGGTGGCGGGACCCACGCCACCGGCGCGAGCGAGCTGCTGCAGCGCGAGATCGAGCGACCGCGGGTCGGGCCGATGCGCGACATCGTGGCCACGATCCAACCCGACCAGGACGAGATCGTGCGCGCCGACCTCAAGACGACCGTGTGCGTGCAAGGCGCACCCGGCACAGGCAAGACGGCCGTCGGACTGCACCGGGCGGCCTACCTGCTCTATGCCCACCGGGACCAGCTGCTTCGATCGGGTGTCCTCGTCGTCGGGCCGAACCGCGCCTTCCTCGGTTATATCGCCGAAGTTCTGCCCGCGCTGGGAGAGATCACGGTGACGCAACGAAGTCTCGAAGATCTCGTCGACGGGATCGCGGTGTCAGCCACGACACCGCAGGACGAGCGCGCGATGAACCGTGAGGCGTTGATCGGCCAGTCACGCATGGCCGAGGTTCTCGCTCGCGCGGTCTGGAATCACGTGAGTGCGCCGACAGACGCGATCGTCGTGCCGGTCGGTTCGCGTCGAGCGCGGGTCGGTCCAGAACGACTCCTCCGCATGATCGAGGAGCCGCGGGTGCACGGGGCGCGCTACCACGCGCGCCGTTCGATGCTCGCACTGCGCATCGCCGATCTGGTGCTGCGCCAGATCGAACAGTCCGGCGACACGCCTGAGGACCTCACCGTCGAACGCCTCGCGCGCATGCGCCCGGTGCGCGCCGCCGTGGACGCGCTGTGGCCCAAGCTGTCGGCGCCCGCTGTCGTACGAACCCTCTTCAGCGACGCCGCCGTGCTCGCCGCTGCGGCTGACGGCGTCTACAGCGAAGAAGAACAGGTGACCATGCTGTGGACCCATGCACCCCGTTCGCTCAAGGCATGCGCCTGGACCCTCGGCGACGCCTACTGCGTCGACGAGGCCAGCGACGCGCTGGACCGCATTCCCAGCGTGGGACACGTGATCCTCGACGAGGCGCAGGATCTCTCGGCCATGGCGCTTCGCGCCGTGGGCAGGCGTTGCTCGACCGGCTCCGCCACGGTTCTCGGCGACCTCGCGCAGGGAACCACACCCTGGGCGGCGCACCGGTGGAGCGATGTGCTGACCGATCTCGGCAAGTCCGGCGCCGTCGTCGAGGTGCTGACCAAGGGCTACCGCGTCCCGCGACAGCTGATCGACTATGCCAACCGACTGCTCCCCTTCATCGCGCCCGGCGTCGCACCGGCCGAGTCGGTCCGCTCGTCGAGTGGAGCTCTGACGCTGCACACCGCGGCCGACGCCACAGCGCGTGGCACCGACGTGGTGACATCGCTCGATCCCGAGGACGGCTCCGTCGCCGTGGTCTGCGCCGATGCCACCGCCGACACGATGCTGTTCGCCCTTGCCGCCGCGGGCCTTCAGCCGGTCGACCTTCGCATCGCGCCGATGTCCGGCCGCCTCGCGGTGGTCCCCGCATCGCTCGTCAAGGGACTGGAGTTCGACCACGTGGTCGTCATCGAGCCGGCCGACATCGCCGACGCCGAGCCACGGGGCCTGCGGCGGCTCTACGTCGTCCTGACCCGGGCGGTGTCTGCCGTCACGATCGTGCACAGCCGCCCCTTGCCGGCAGAGCTCGCGTGAGCCGCAGCCGATGACCTGCGGGTCGCCGACTTCCCAGCCGTCGCTCGTACGCGCAGCGCAGCACGTCCTGGCCCCGCGCCGGTCTCAGTAGTCGGGCTCGGAGCGGAAAACGTGGTCCGGCACGCGATGCCCACGGCGGCGCCGGGCGGGGCGGTCGGTGCGTCGGTGTCCGGCGGTGTTCACGAGGACGACTCCGACGGCGGTGGTCAGGGGGACGGCGAGGACGAGGGCGATGGCCCCGACCAGGGTGCTGACGATCTCCTGGGCGAGCGCTTCGCTGGTCAGGGTCTGGGTGACGGGTCGCTGGGCGAGCTGGATGAGCAGAAGCAGCGGCAAGGCAGAGCCGGCGTAGGCGAACGCGATCGTGTAGACGCTGGAGGCGATGTGGTCACGTCCGATACGCATCGCTGCGGCGAAGAGCCTTGGCGGCGAGGCAGTCGGATCGGCGGCGTGAAGCTCCCACACCGCAGACGCCTGGGTGACGGTGACGTCGTTGAGAACGCCGAGCCCGGCGATGATGACGCCACAGAGCAGCAGCCCGGTGAAGTTGATGTGGGGGGCGAACGCCTGGACGGTGAGGTCGTCCTCGTTGGCGATGCCGGTCAGGTGCGCCGCCCCGACCGCCCACGACCCCAGCCCGGCGGATGCGGCGAGCCCTGCCAGGGTGCCGATCAGCGCGGTGGTGGTGCGGATGGTGACGCCGTGGGCGAGGTAGAGCACGACGATGAGGATCGCTGAGGTCCCTACCGCTGCCACGAGCAGCGGGCTGTGCCCCTGAAGCAGCGCTGGCAGCAGGAACGCGACCAGCAGCCAGAACGTCACGCCGAGCCCGACCAGCGCCAGCGCACCGCGCAGGCGGGCGACGCCGATGACGAGCCCGGCGAAGACGAGCCCGAGCAGAACGAGGGGGCGCCCGCGGGAGAAGTCACCCCAGCTGTAGGAGGCGGTCGCCCCCGTGGGGTTGGGAACGCGAAGGAGCTGGACCTTGTCGCCGGGGTAGACCCCGACCCTCACGACAGGCGGTTGGACCACGAAGGTCGCCCGTTCGCCCGAATGATGCTTGCCGGTGACGGTCGCTGTCACGTTCGCGCAGACGCCTTGTGAGCCGGCTGTGGCAGCGACGTCGGGATCACTGTTGCCGCACGCGAACGGTACGACGTCGGTCACGGTGGCGTGCACCGTCTGGACGCCACCCGCTGCGTAGCGCGCGCCCGTCGGCAGCGCGGACGCGACGTCATGGGGCCACAGCAGCACAAGGCCCGCACCGACGAGGCCGACCAGCGGGGCGATCAGCAGCACGAGGATCAGCGTCACACGTCGGCGTTGCGCCGGCGCCAGCTCCGGTGGCGGGCCAGCGTGGCTGTGGGCGTGCGCGCTCATCGGCCCAGCCTACGGAGACCCGACCCGCCCGTCGAAAATGAGACGGTTATGACAATCATATTCGTTAGGTAGTAGGTTGCGGTCATGAGCCGTCGACCGAGACACCCCAGGAAGAACCACCCGCTTCGTGTGCTGTGCCTGCCGTCGTGCGTGAGCGCGGCCCTGCTGCTGGCGGGCTGCGCGACTGGCTCGTCAGGCACTCCTGGGCGAATTGCGGTCACCACGAGCACGAGGCCGCCCACACCACCCACCACCACAGGGCCGGATGTGATTCGCGTCGTGGCTTCGACGAATGTCTACGGCGACATCGTGTCCACGATCGGCGGGAACCAGGTCGCCGTGACCGCGTTCATCTCCGACCCGTCGCAGGATCCGCACTCGTTCGAGTCCAGCGCCCAGAACAAGCTCGCTGTGAAGAAGGCCGCGATCATTGTCGAGAACGGCGGTGGCTACGACGACTTCATGGACCGGCTGGTGAGCGCCGCCGGCACCAAGGCGCCGGTCCTCAACGCCGTCGACCTCTCCGGCAGGAAGCCATCAGCAGGCGCCGACCTCAATGAGCACGTCTGGTATGACTTCGCGGCTGTGCGCCGGTTCGCTCAGCGCGTCGTTGTCGAGCTCAGCGCGGCTGACCCCGGGTCAGCACCCCTGTTCGTCACCAACGGCCGGGCTTTTCTCGCGGCGGTGGACGGCCTCGTTGCCCGCGAGGCTGCAGCCAAGGCCGCCCACAATGGCGTCGCGGTCGCCATCACCGAGCCCGTCCCGCTGTATCTGCTCGAGGCCGAAGGCTTGGTCAACAAGACCCCTGCGGCGTTCAGCGAGGCGGTCGAAGAAGGCAACGACGTCTCACCGACGGTCCTGCGCGACACGCTCGCGCTCTACACCGCACACCAGGTCAAGGCGCTCGTCTATAACCAGCAGACCAGCGGCCCGGTGACCCAACGCGTCGAGCAGGCAGCCAGAGCCAACGGGATCCCGGTCATCGCTGTCACCGAGACACTGCCGCCGGGACAGCACTACCTGTCCTGGATGAGGACCAACCTCAACGCCCTCGACGTCGCCTTGGCGCCCTCGTGACCCTTCTGGACCCTGGGTGGCGGCGCGGTCATCCGCCCACGAAGCGAAACCGCGCCGCCCGGTCCTGGGCCGCTCTGCTGCGGTGGCTCTCAGGCGGCCTGCACAGCGTGCAGTCGCCGGCGACCGTTCGTCAGCGCTAGACACCCCAGCCCGGTCCCGATGAGTGCGACGACGAGTCCGCAGATGGCGATGGTCAGGGTCGTGGTGTCCGTGGCCGATCGGACGGCCGCTCCTGCCGTCGCGGCCGGCACGGCCGCACCGGTCAGCTTGAGCACCGGAGCGGGGCTTTCTGGTTCCTCGGCGCCGGCAGCCTGCAGCTCGTTCCAGTGCACGACCTTGCCGTCGCTGTAGGTCTGGTCGACGACGAACACCAGCTGCTTGGCGTCCTTCGGGAACGGGCCTACCGACAGCTCGAACTCGTCAAACCCGCCGGGTGCGATTCCGCCTCCGCGGATAGCGGTCCAGGTCACGGCGAGCACCGCGTCGGTCAGGTTGTAGTCACCTGCTCTGACTGTCCTGCCCAGCGCCTGCTTGGGCGCCGATGTGGTCCAGCCGGGGTGCGCTTTGACGGACACGGACGGGAACGGGGTGTCCTTGGGCAGGGCGACGGTGATCTTCACCGTCGATGCGGTCGATGACTCCGTCGGAACCCGGAACGTGAGAACTCCGTAGCCGCCGGGTGCCGCGTCGTCGGAGACGACGTGCACATGAGCGGACGCCGGGAGCGCCGTCGCGACGGTCGCGACCGTGGCGAGGGTGGCGAGGGTGGCGAGGGTGGCGACGCGGCCGATTCGACGCAGCCGGTACGTCGTCGTCGTTGGGAGGGCGCGCAGATGCGGGCGTACGTGAGGGGAAGTGAGGCTGCGGAGCATGCTGATCTCCTGGTTATCGGCGGGCGGGAACGCCTCACCTCTCCGCGGCTGGTCACGGGTGCTGGTGAGGGCGTCAGATCATGACGAGGACCGCCCGCGCCGGCGGTCCGCGTCGCCCGATCCCACCGGACAGCAGCAGCGCCTGGCACAGGCGACGTGGCCTGGGCTGCGTGACCGCGGACGACGACCGCGAGGACGCGGCCAGCAGGGCCGGCGCGGGGCGCCGGGCGAAGTGCAGGCCGGTCAGTAGCCAAGCGAACGCACGCTCGGCGTGGGCGAGGAGCAGGGCAGTCAGGAGCGTTCCGGCGGCGTGCCAGAGCAGCATCCGCGCGTCCATGGCGCAGTCGGTCGCGCCGCATGGGCCCGAGGTGTCGGCCGGCATCCCGGCCATGTGCATCGCACCCATCGGCGCGGCCGATGACGTCCCCGTGCCGCTCATGGTCTGCGAGCTGAGCCACAGGTGAACGGCCGCTTGGGTCACGCTCAACGCGACGAGCAGCCGAGGCAGCGTCCAACGCAGGGACGCGACGACCGCGCCGAGCAGAGTCGGAGCTGCGAGGACCGGCACCCACCAAGCCCGAGGGGAGACGGCTCCTGCACCGAGGACGTGGCCACCGACCGCCAAGCCCTCCGCCAAGAGCGCTGACAGGCTCCCGAGAGCCGAGCGCCACCAGTTTCTGGGAACCGGCATGGCGCTCATGTCCTCAGGCCTCCGGAGCGCTCAGCGAGGCGGTGCCGATCGCGATGACCGCGAACAGTGCCACGGCTGCGACGTGCACGGCAGTGCACCACAGGCAGATCGCACCGATCGCGAACAGCTCCGCCCAGATCAGGTAGAGCGCGAAGCCGACGCCGCCCGTGGCAGCGGTCACCCTGGCCAGGCGCACCCACCGCCCCAGCAGGCCGTTGACCGCCCACACCCCCGGCAGGCACAGCCCGAGCATCGCGGCGAAGAAGACCAGTCCCAGCACAGCGACGGGCACGCCGAGCAGGCTCGAGTAGCTGCTGGTCGTGACCTTCAGACAGTTCACGGTGGCCGACTCCGGGCACGCCAACGTCGTCGAGGCGTTGAAGTGCTCCACCGTGAGGTAGGCCGCGATGGCCAGGCCGACGGTGCTGATCCCCAGGGAGCCCAGCACTGCCGCCCGAGGCGCGCGAGCGGTGGTCACTTCTTCGTGGCCAGCGTCACCTTCGCGGCCGTCACTCCGCTCGCGGTGCACACCGACGCGGGCTTCCCACCGGTCACGTCGCAGATGGCTGCGGTGATCGCGTTCGCGCTGCCGTCGACGGCCCGGGCGATGTCGCTACGCGGATCGGACAAGGCTGTCGCGATCTGCTCGTGCGACTTGCCCGCCAGCAAGTCCGAGCTGAACGACGCCCCGGAGGCGATATAGACGCCACCGATGTCGAGGAACGGGATGCTGCCCTTGGCGTCGGCAGGCACGTATGGCGGGGCGTCGAAGGTGGCGAGCACGGCACTGTCTGCCGCAGGCAGGGTGTCCAGCGGCTTGCGGTCCCGGTCGAGCTGCTCGTAGCCGTTGAACGTCACGACATCACTGCTGAACGAGGCCCCATGAAAGCTCAGCGTCGGCGTGTCGGGGAAGACGTCATCGCTGGCCGACGTCGTCGTGCGCAGACCCGTCCAGGTTCCAAAGCGCGCCAGCGCCACGACGAGCGGCCAACGCTGCGCCGCGCAGTATGGGCAGTACTCCGCGCCGATGTAGAGCACGCGCTGCTTCGTCCCGTCCACCAGCGCGGGGGCGCTGACCTTCGTCGGGGCGTTCTGCGCGGACCCGACGCCGACGGTGTCGAGCACCGACACGGGCACCGAGGTGACGCCCTCGAGGACGGCAGCACTCGGCGTCCCAGCGGCGGTCGAGACGGCCGCAGACCTCGGTGACCCCACGCCGGCGAGCTTCGCCACCACGAGGCCGCCGAGCACCACGACCACCGCCGCGACCGCGGCGACCGCGATGCGCAGGTTGCGCCGGCGCTGGCGGTCGCGGTGCGCCTGTTCGCGCATCGCGGCGACGCCCGCACGATCCGCCGGCGAGCTAGACCTGCCCATGGCACCTCACTTCCGCGTTCGGGCGGCGAACCGCACCGGGCGACCTCACCCGAAAGAAGCCGTCGTCTACAACCTAGATCAGACGCTTCAGGCCCTGCGATCGCTCCAGGAAGGCCAGCCGTTCGCGCGACCTGTCAGGATTCCGGGCGTGACCGCATCCCTGTTTGCGGCGGCCTCGGGCCTCGGCCTCGGGCTGTCGCTGATCATCGCGATCGGCGCGCAGAATGCCTTCGTCCTGCGACAAGGCCTGAGAGGTGAGCATGTGCCGCCCGTCGTGGCGATCTGCGTGCTCTCCGACATCACGTTGATCGTGGCCGGCGTCGCAGGGGCCGGCGCGCTGGTCAGCCGGTCGCCCGGGATCCTTGGTGTGGTCCGGGTCGCAGGCGCTGCCTTCCTGCTGGGCTACGCCGGGCTCGCCGCGCTCCGGGCGCTGCGGCCAGGACGTCTCGACGCCGAGACCGACCCGCCGAGCCGGCGCGCAAGTCCCGGGCTGGGCCCCACGGTGTCCACCTGCCTGGCGCTGACGTGGCTCAACCCGCATGTCTATCTCGACACCGTCGTGCTCCTCGGCTCGGTCGCCGCGACGCATGCCCACCACCGGTGGGCGTTCGCGGCCGGCGCGTGCACCGCCAGCACCATGTGGTTCGCGGGGCTCGGCTTCGGCGCCCGCCTGCTGCGCCCGCTGTTCGAGCGGCCCGGCGCATGGCGAGTGCTTGACGCCGGGATCGCCTTGGTGATGCTCACGCTGGCAGCGTCGCTGATAGCCAGCCTGTGAGGAGAACGACGTGACCGTGCCCCCCTTCGGGGCCGATGCGGTGGTGTTGGCAGGCGGTCGCGGTCGACGGCTCGGCGGCGCGGACAAGGCAATGCTCGACATAGCAGGCCGCACCTCGCTGCAGCGGGTGCTCGACGCCCTCGGCGAGGTGCAGCGCATCGTCGTGGTCGGCCCGGAACGCGACGTCACGACGCCCGTGCGCTGGACGCGCGAGCAACCCGCGCGCTCGGGGCCCGCGAGCGCGCTGCGAGCCGGGATCGCCCTGACCAGCGCACCTGTGGTCGTAGTGCTCGCCGCAGACACGCCGCTGGTGCGAGGCAGCACCGTGCGCCGACTGCTCGATGCCATCGGGACGTCCGACGGTGCGCTCCTGGTCGACGGCGAGGGCCGCGACCAGCCGTTGGTCGGCGCCTATCGCCGCTCGGCGGTCGCCGGACGGCCGGGAAGCTCGCTGCGGTGGCTGCTCGGCGGCCTCGACCTGAACCGCCTGCCCGACACAGAGGCCGTCTCTCTCGACGTCGACACGGCCGCCGACCTGGCCCGGGTGCGGGCGCGGCTGCGAGGCTGAGCCCATGTTGGAGAACTGGGTCACCGCCCTCTGCGCCGAGCTCGAGCTCGACCCCGCCGTCATCGACGTGCCACTGGTGCTCGATATCGCCCGCGATGCCGCCCACGGCGTCGAGCGACCGGCGGCCCCCCTGACCACGTTCCTCGTCGGTTGGGCCGCGGCGCGCGCCGGCGGCAGCCAGGATGACGTACGCGCTGCGGCGGTCAAGGCCGCCCGCCTAGCGAGCTCCTGGGAGCCGAGGGAGCCGAGGGAGCCGAGGGAGCACGGGGAGCCGTCGGGCAGTCCCGCGGCCGAGTGACGGGCCGCTCGCGCGAGAGTTCCCGTAGACCCGACGTCCAGGGACTGCGGGCAGTCGCCGTCCTGCTGGTCATGTCGTTTCACGCCGGGCTGCCCGTGCCAGGCGGATTCACCGGGGTGGACGTCTTCTTCGTCATCAGCGGCTTCGTGATCGCCGCGTCCATCGTGCGTGATACGCAGTCCGATGCAGGATTCTCACTTCGTGGGTTCTATGCCCGGCGCGTACGCCGCCTGCTTCCCGCCCTGGCAACCCTCGTCGGGATCGTGTGCGTCGCGTCGGTCGTGCTGCAATCACCGGCCATCGCCCACCGCACCGTGCGCACCGGCGTGGCCGCCGTCGCCTCAGTCGCCAATATCGAGGTCGCGCGGACGACGGGCGGTTATTTCGACGAGCCGGCGACGACGAACCCGCTCCTGCACACCTGGTCGCTCTCGGTCGAAGAACAGTTCTACCTCGTCTTGCCGCTGCTGCTGATCCTCGGCCTTCGGCTGGGGCGAGGCCGACGGCACCCGCTGTTGCCCGCTGCCGTGCTCCTCGCGCTGGTCGGATCGGCATCGTTCGCGCTCGCGCACCACTGGGTGCTCCAGATCGGGCCGCCCGACCGACCTGCGATGGCGCAAACGGCGTTCTACAGCGCCGCGACGCGGGCGTGGGAGTTCGTCGCCGGTGTCCTGCTCGCCCTGGCCGTGGCCGGCGGCGCATCGCCCGGCCGGCGCGGCGGGGGAATCTGCGGCATCGCCGGCATCGGACTTCTCACCGCCGCCTTCGCGCGTCTCGACGCCTCGAGCGGCGTGCCGAGCACGCCGGCACTGCTCCCGGTCCTCGGTTCGCTCGGCATTCTCGCCGCCGGGTGCAGCCCAAGCTGGTCGCCGGTGTCGCGGCTACTGGCGTGGGCACCGCTCGTGGCGATCGGCGACGTCTCCTACTCGCTCTATCTGTGGCACTGGCCGGCGGTGGTACTCGCTCACATCGCGGCGCCGGAATCACTCGTCGTGGCCATCGGCGCCGTGGCGCTGTCCGCGCTGCCCGCCGTGTTGTCCTACCGGTGGGTCGAGCAGCCGGTGCGCCGGCGCTCGGTGCTCGGCGCCTGGAGCGCCCCGCGGCTCGTGGCCGCCCTCGCCGGAACCGCCGTCCTGCTGGCCGCCGTGCCCGCTGTCGCCAGTGAACGCTCGCAGTCGGCGGCGACACGGGCCTTCACCACCCAGACGACGAGCTCGCACACCGACCACCGCCTGGGCTGCGACGTGCCACCCAGCGATGCCCACCCTCCGGCTCGACGGTGCGCCATCGGGCCTGACACTGCCGGCACCGTCTATCTCGTCGGTGACTCGCAGGCGGGCATGTGGAGCGAGGCGGTGCTGGGCGCGGCGGCGGCGCTGCACTGGCGCACGGTGATCGCGACGCAGCATGCGTGCCCGTGGATCGTGCCGGACGGCGTACGCCACTGCCCCGACCTCGCTTCCTCGCTGCACTGGCTCGCGGAGCAACCGCCCGGCGTGGTGGTGCTCGCGGTGGAGTCCGACAGCTATGTCGACAACGAGGTCCTCGACCTCGGCACCACCGGTCGCGCGCAGCGGGCAGCGGCGTGGGAGCTGGCGCTGGCCGCGACCGTCCGGCCGCTGCTCGCTGCGGGCCATCGCGTGGTGATCGTGCATCCCGCACCGAGGTTCTGGACGTGGCGGCCGGGCACCTGCAACGGACCGCTCGTGCGACGCTCACCACACGACTGCGGCCAGCGCATCCGACGCAGCGACGCGCAGGCGTGGCGAGCGGCCGCGATGGGCGCGGAACGGTCGGTCGGCCTGCTGCCCGGCGTCTCGACCGTCGACCCGTTCGATGCCATGTGTGA
This sequence comes from uncultured Motilibacteraceae bacterium, assembly GCA_964236445.1. Classification (GTDB taxonomy): domain Bacteria; phylum Actinomycetota; class Actinomycetes; order Motilibacterales; family Motilibacteraceae; genus CAXSDR01. Next base: position 17,260 of record CAXSDR010000048.1, read on the forward strand.
CGCGCAGGTGTGCCGCACGAATCTGGGAAACCGGTGGCTCGCGCGCGATGCCGACCACGTGACTGTCGAGCTCAGCACCTCGCTCGCACCGGCGTTCGCAGCCGCGATAGGCAGGATCAGCAGTGGGCCGACCGGGTGAGGTGTCACCCGACAAGACCGCCCATCCCAGCGTTCCGTAGTCCAGACTGTTGCTGTGGGTGATCAGGGCGGGCGCGCGCCTACAACGACGAGCGGCGACTCCGCGCGCGTACGCGCCTTCGCCGTGGCCGGGATCGGCACGTGGGAATGGGATCCGCACGACGCAACGGTCACATTCGATGACGCCTGCGCCCGGCTCTTCGGCCGCCGTCAGGGCGCAGAGCACGCCGGCTTCGACGCTCTGCTGCACTTCATCCACCCCGAGGACCTCACGCTGCTCGAGACCAGCGCCCGCCTGGCTGCGCGCGCGGGACGACCACAGGAGTGCACGCTGCGCGCGCAGTTCCCTGACGGCATGCGCCACCTGCTGTGTCGCAGTCGTGGCGAGTCCGCGGGCGGCAGGACGCGGGTCGTGGGGGCGGTGCTCGACGTCACCGAGCTGCGCAGCGCCGACGCGGCCAAGCTCTCGGCCACGCAGCGGATGGCAAGCCTGTCAGCGGTCGCCCTGTCGCTCAACGCCGCACGCTCAGTCGAAGACGTCGTGCATGTCGTCATGGGCGGGGGCTTCAAGGTTCTCGGCGCCGCACGTGGAGTGCTCGCGGTCACGGACGCCACCGGCCGGCGCGTACGCGTGTGGCGCAGTGGTGACGACGTCGACGACGACATCAAGGCGCACTTCACCGACGTGTCGATCGACACGCCGTTGCCCTCGACCTACGCCGCTCGCACCGGCCGGGCGCTGTTCCTGCACGACGCCGCGGCGAACATCGACATGTTCCCCGACACGGCGGACCTCACGCGGCGAGTCAACGCCGAGGGCGTCGCGGCCCTGCCGCTTGCCGTGCCCGGCCGGGCCCTGGGCGCGCTGATGATCTCGTGGCGTGAGCCGCGGACATTTCCGCCAGAGGACCGTGACCTCGCGTTCGCGCTGGCTGCCCAGACCGCGCAGGCCCTGGACCGCGTGCTCGTCGGCGCGGCGGAACGGCGGGTCAGCGAGAGCCTGCAGCGCAGCCTCCTGACCCTGCCGCCACGGCTGCTGAAACCGGGGCCGCCCGGCTGCCCGGACGACCTGCGCATCGCCGTGCGCTACCGCCCCGCCGCTCACCTCGCACGCGTCGGCGGCGACTGGTATGACGTTTTCACGCAGCCTGGTGGCCGCACGGTGCTCGTCCTCGGTGACGTCATGGGCCACGACGTACGCGCGGCGGGTGTCATGGGCCAGGTGCGCAACCTGCTGCGCGGGATCGCCTACGACCGCTGTGCGGAACCGTCCGAGGTGCTGCGGCGGGTCGACGCCGTGATGGCGGGACTCGACGTCACGACGCCGGCGACGAGCGTCGTGCTGCGCATCGCACGGCCCGCTGCGGACCATGGAGCCAGGGACATCCAGTGGTCGAACGCCGGCCACCTGCCGCCGGTGCTCCTCGGCGCTGACGGCTCGGTGGAAGTCCTGCGTACGCCGCCGGAGCTACTGCTGGGAGTCGACAGCCTGACCGAGCGCACCGCGCACGACATGACGCTGTCGCCAGGCGCGACGCTGCTGGTCTTCACGGACGGCCTCATCGAACGTCGTGACGAGGACCTCGAGTGTGGGCTCGACCGGCTCTGCACGGTGCTGCGCGACCTGGCGGGACATCCGCTCGAGGAGACGTGCGACGAGCTGCTCGAACGGCTGGTGCCCGAGCGGTGCGAGGACGACGTGGCGCTGGTGGCGCTGCGGCTCGAGGCCGAAACACAGAGATAGGCATGAGCCTGCCGGGATAGGCGACGGCTGACTCGACCTGGTGAAGGCCGGCATCCGCCGCGGGTCTCCCGCCCGACAGCGGCGGACACTGTCGTGCCCGGCTACGGTCGGGGCATGGACAAGGGGCGGCTCGAAGCATTCAGCGACGCAGTCATCGCGATCATCATGACCGTCATGGTCCTCGAACTACGGCCACCGGAGTCGACGGACCTTCACGCGCTGCAAGCGAAGATCCCCGTCTTCCTCGCCTACGTGCTGAGCTTCGTCAATCTCGGTATCTACTGGAACAACCACCATCACCTGCTGCAGGCCACGCGCCGCGTCAACGGCAACATCCTCTGGGCGAACACGCACTTGTTGTTCTGGCTGTCGCTGTTCCCGTTCACGACCGCATGGATGGGCGAGCACCAGCTTGCCTCCGCTCCGGTCGCGACCTACGGCGTCGTCTCGATCCTTTCTGCCGTCGCTTACTACGTGCTGCAAAGTGCGGTCGTCAAGGAGCAGGGTGCTGACTGGCCTCTCGCCGCAGCGCTCGGCCGCGACATCAAGGGCAAGGTCTCGCCGCTCATCCTCGCAGCCGGCATCGGCCTGGCCTTCGTTCAACCATGGCTCGCCGTCGCGTGTTACGCGATCATCGCGCTGATGTGGCTCGTTCCCGACCGCCGCATCGAACGCATCGTCTTCAGCATCGACACCGACTGACCTTCACATCTGCGTGAAGCTGGTGATGCCAGCGGACTTGAGGGGCCACAGTGCCTGCACACAGCAGCAGAGCCGGCACGAGGAGCCGTGATACACCGTGCGCGTGCAAACCGAACCGAACGCGGTCAACGTCGGATATCTGCGACACTCGGCCAGTGCAGGCCGCCGACCGACGTCGCCCTTGAGAAGCCGTCCGGGCGCCCGGTGAGCGGCTGCTGGCAGAGCGGCGGCCCGCAGTGGTTGTTCGCCGCGACTCTCGGTGGAGGGATGGGGCTGGTGACGGTTGTTGTGGCCGCCTTCAGCGAGAATGTGGCGCCGAGGCCACCGAGGCCACGCAGCAGATATGTGGCATGCGTGGGCGGGGTTTGCCTTGCGGCTTTGGAGTTCGTCACCGGCGACTTCACGCTGCAGGATGCCGCGTTCTTGACGGCACCGGTGCTTCTCGCAGGACTGCTGGTCGCCGCGGTCACGCGCATCGACCGCCTCACCTTCGCCAGCTCGGGCGCCTCTCTAGGCAGGAGATACCCCCGGTCTTTCTGCAGCCTGGGGGTTTGCTATCTGCTTCTCACCGTGGGCAGCTTCGTTGCCTCGATCGTGCTCGGCCGCTCATGCTGAGGCCGGGAATCCGACGTCACTTCGCGAGCTCGTCACGCAGCAGGTCCAGATGTCCCGCGTGCCGGGCGGTCTCCTCGAGCATGTGGACGTAGATCCAGCGCAGAGTCACGGGACCGGCGCCGAACGACGGCACCTTCGCAGCCACATCCAGATCAATGGCGGTGGCCGCGGCGACTCGACTCCGCTCACAGGCTGTCGCATAGAGCTGGCGGGCGCGATCCACTCCCCCTGTCGCGCCTGCGTGGAAATCCCAGTCGAGGTCATCGTCGTAGGCCGCCGAGGCCCATGGCTCGCACGCAGACTGACCGAGGAACCGCTCCGAGAACCACAGGTCTTCCATGTGCGCCAGATGCACGACGATGCCTGCAACCGTCAGGTCTGACGCGCGTAGGACCCGTCGTCCGGCAGCTGCGTCATCGAGGTCGGCAAGGGCCGCCAGGATGCCACCTCGATAAGCCTCGTAGAACGCTTCGAGCATCACGCGCTCACTTGCTCGCAACGGTGGGTGTGCCATCCCGGGAACCTAGCAAGAACGGCATCGACGAAAACATGCAACGTGTGCGCGTCGCGCGCAGACATGTGGCTGCGGCGGACCCCCCCGCCGCTATGCCAGGGGACCCGCCGCAGTGTCGTACGAACCGCAGTGTCCGATCAGCGGGTCAACCTCGTCATGGCGTGACTGACCAGCGTGATGAGCGCCTGCTTGGTGGCAGCGCGACCGCGGGCATCGGTGTAGAACATCGGGACGTCCTGACGGACCGCGAGAGCCTCGCGTACGTCTTCGATGTTGTGGTGCGCATAGCCGTCGAAGCAGTTGACCGCGACGACGAACGGGATGCCCCGCGCCTCGAAGTAGTCGACGGCGTCGAAGCACTGCTCGAGCCGGCCGGTGTCGACCAGGACGACGGCGCCGATGGCGCCGCGGACGAGGTCGTCCCACATGAAGGAGAACCGGTCCTGTCCGGGGGTGCCGAACAGATAGAGCCACAGGTTGCCCGGGAGCGCGATGCGCCCGAAGTCCATGGCCACGGTGGTGGTGGTCTTGCGGTCACTGACCCCGCCGGCGTCGTCGACGCCCACGCTGTGTTCGGTCATGGCCGCTTCGGTCGAGAGAGGCTCGATGTCGGAGATAGACCCGATGAAGGTCGTCTTTCCGACGGCGAAGCCACCTGCGACCACGATCTTGACGGTGACGGGCGGGGCGTCCGATCCCACGGGAATTCCCTGCACAGGCAGGGACCCCGACGCGGTTGACTGCCCGGCGACGTCAGAGTGCGCTGATGCCATTGAGGAGACTCTCCAGGACCCGAAGGTCGGTCGCAGGGCTGTGGTTGGGGTTGGTCGACACCCCTGACACGGACACCGACCCGTCCGCCGTCAGGTCACCCACGAGAACGCGGATGACGCCGAGGGGCAGCGAGAGGTGCGCCGAGAGCTCGGCGACCGACAGGAGCCGGTTCGTGGTGAGCTCGAGGATGCGCCGCTTCTCGATGGCGATGCCGATGAGCTCGTCCGGCAGCTTGAGAGAGCGCACCAGCGCCTCGAGAGGCAGATCTGTCGTCCGAGAGCGAGTCCGGCCACCCGTCACCGTGTAGGGACGGACGGTCCTGGCCTCTTCCTCGACGAACTCGTCGTCGTCGTAAGCACCCATGACGACTACCCCACAACCTGGCGCAGCGAGCCGGTGACCGGCAGGTGCGCGCGCATCTCGGTGATCAGCTGCGGGGTCATGGTGACCTCGGCGCGACTGACCAGAAGGGTCATCTCGTAGCCGACGAGTCCGACGTCGCACGATGACTCGGCAGCAACGGCGAGAACGGAGCCGTCATTGATGCTCGTCGTGAACAGGAACAGCTCGTCCATCTCGACGATGGACTGTCGTACGGTGCCGGCATCGAGCTGGCGGGCCGCGCCTCGGGTGAGGCTCGACAGGCCGGACACGATGGCCGAGAGCTGGTCGCCCTGTGTCCGATCGAGGTTCTCCGACATCGCCATCAGCAGTCCATCGGCCGACACGACGAGCGTGTGGCGGACACCCGGAACACTGCGGACGAAGTTGCCGAGCAGCCAGTCGAAGTTGGCAGCCTCGTTGCTGAGGGTCTTCACGTTTCCTCCGCTAATCGATGTCACGGGTATCAGTTCTTCTTGGCAGATGACTCAGGAGCGCTGGACGAGTCGCCGGCGCCGTTTGCGGGTTCCACGCTGGCCGTACGCCCGCGCTCCACACCGGCTCGGAAGCCGGAAAGGGTTGAGCGCACGGATTCCGCATCGCGACGGGGCGCCGCGGCGGGTGCCGCAGTCAACGGGGTCGCGGGCGCGGGAGCCTCGTGCTTCGGCTGACGCCGCACGAGACCGGCGTTGCTGCTGGCCGCCTCCGGAACGGTTCCGGGGGCGAACTTCGGTGCGTACGACGAGTTGGACAGCGTGCTGAGCTCCGCGAAGGCAGCGCTGGCGATCTGCGCCCCCGCCGCGACGCTCTCGCGGGCGCTGGCCTGCTCGGCGTGCTCCTTGTCGAGCTTGTCCGCACTGCTCGCGTCCGCGGGCCGACCTGCCGGTGTGGCAGGTGCGGGCCGCTGTGTGGGTACGGCGTGTTCGGCAGCCGGGCGGGCCAGCGGCTTGCCGGGCAAGATGTCCATCGACGTGGCGAACGCGGGCTTCTCGACCGCCTTGACCTCAGGCTGCGGAGCGACGGCCAGCTCGGTGAGCGTGGTGGCTGCTGTCGGTGTCGGGACGGGCGCCACGGGCGCCGGAGCCGGCGTCACCTCGGCGACAGGCTCGACGACCGTGGCCACTGCCGCCGGAGCGACAGGCGCGGGTGCCTCGACGGGTGCGCCCTCGGGGACGGAGACCTCTTGGGCGACCGGAGCAGTCGGCGAGGCGACAACCGCCGGTGCGACCTGCTCGGCGGCCGACTCGAAGGCCGGGTTCGTCTCGACGGGGTTGGGCTTGGGAGCCGCCTTGACCGACTTGAGCTTCTCCTCGAGCTTGCGCCGCCCCATGATGCCCTTTTTGAGCACCGGCCCGGAGACCTCGCCACGCACGAAGTTGTCTTCGGGCCACTGGAAGACCGCGCCGTCGTCCTCGAGGATCTCGGCGTTGTGCTCACCTTCGAGGATCGCCGCGGGCGTGGTGTGCTCTGTCGCGACAGCCGTTGCCTTGACGGTCGGCTGCGATGCCGCCGGCAGCGCGGGTGCCTCGCTGACGGGCAGCTCACCGGCCTGGAAGATGTAGGTCGGCAGCTCGATGAAGACGACCGTGCCTGCGCTGCGACCGCGACGGAGCGCGACCTTCACGCCGAGACGCTCGGCAAGACGACCGACGACGAAGTGGCCGAGTCGCTGGGCGACGGCGATCTCCGCGAGCGGCGGCTTGGCGATGCGGTCGTTCGCGACACTGACCTCTTCCTCGGTCATGCCGAGGCCGTAGTCGGTGATGCTCAGCTCGACCAGTCCCGGCTTGAGCGCCGCGGAGACGATGACACGGGTCTCCGGGTTGGAGAAGTTCGTCGCGTTCTCCAGCAGCTCGGCCAACAGATGGGCGAGCGTCAGGGCGACGCGGCCGGTGACCAGCGGGTCGACGTTGGCTGCGAGGTCGATTCGCTCGAACTGCTCGATCTCCGACGCAGCGGTGCGGACGACGTCCGAGAGCGGCATCGGGTTGCGCAGGCGGCGGCTCGCGTCGATGCCGGCGAGCACGAGCAGGCTCTCCGAGGTGCGGCGCATGCGGGTCGCGAGGTGGTCGAGTCGGAAGAGGTTCTCGAGGACGTCGGGATCCTCCTCACGCTTCTCCATCGAGTCGATGAAGGAGAGCTGGCGACCGAGCAGCACCTGGTTGCGACGGGCGACGTTGACGAACATCTCCGCGATGCTTGCTCGCAGTGCGGCCTGCTCCTTGGCAACCATGACGACCGTGGCGTTGACAGCGTTGAACGTCGCAGCCAGACGGCCGATCTCGTCGTTGCTCTCGATGGGGATCTCGTCGATCGTGACGCCGGGGCCCTCACCGGGCTTCTGCATGCGGGCCACCATGCGCGGCAGCTCCTCACGCACGGCCTCGGCCGCGTCGGTCAGGTCGAGCAGCGGCTCGACCATGCGGCGGGAGAGGAACAGGCCCATGAAGATGACGCCGATGAACGAGAGAACGGTGAGCAGGACGACGAAGATCGCCCGGTTGCGCTGAGAGCCGGCATGACTGCCGGCGATGCTCGCGGCGTGCTTGATGCTCGACGTCTCGACGGAGGCGAGCGGCAGGATCATCGTGTTGGCGGACTTGACCCACGTGGCCGGCGTGACACGCGAGATGTTGCCTGACAGCTGCAGCACCGTCTCCCCGCGGGCGCCGTCGATGCCGAACAGGTCAGCCTGGGTGATGACCTCGTTGAGCATGTTCATGTCGTGTTTGGTCGCGAGACCCTCGAAGACAGCGCGCTCGCTGTCGGCCTGGCCGAGGAAGCTGTTGATGGAGCGGAAGCCGACCTGCGTGAGGTCCTGTCGTTCCAGCGCCAGCGCCGTGAGGTCGCGCTCCTTGCTGAGGTCGTTGATCGTGCGCGACATCGCGGTGGACGCCTTCAGCGCGTTGGCGAGGACGTCGTCGCCACGAAGAGCCTGGACGATCAGGTCGGGCAGGATCAGCGAGTCATCGACGATCGCGTCGAAGTCGTTGGTGTCCTCTTCGCGCAGCGTGCTGTTGCGATCGCCGGCGGTGCGGATGGTCGGGATGGAGGCGTACTGCGCCTCGAGGGACTTGGCAGCCTTGCCAAGGGCCGGCGAGACAGAGCCGTAGGGGGCCTTCTTGATGGCCACCGACGCCTTCGACACCGCGGCGTCCGTCGCGCTGCGGGAGTCCTTCTGGACGCCCAACAGGGCTTTGTCGCCCGGATGGAGGCGGACGTCGAGCGTTGCAGCTCGCTCAGCCTGCACGGCATGTGTCGCCGTGTTGATCGTGTTGGTCACGGTCGCGAGCTGTTCGACTCGACTGGCTCGCGCCGCCGTCGACGTTGCCGAGGCAACAATGACGCCGGTCAGTGCGAGCACGAGCACCATCGGCACAGCAAGGACTGCGAGCACTTTCTCGCGGATCCCTAGGTTGCGCAGCACGAGCCCTACCCTCACCCTCACCTGATGACCGGACTCTGAAGTCCGCTGATGGACCGAGGATCGGCAGCCCCAGACGGCTCCTTGACACTTTC
>CAXSDR010000049.1:0-15725 GCA_964236445.1 uncultured Motilibacteraceae bacterium
AACCCCCCCGACGTCGCGATCATGCACGGGTCCAGCCTCGTCGACTATGCCAAGCGCGGCCTGCTCGAGCCGATGGACCAACTCGCCGCGGTCGACCACATCGACCTGGCCGATGCGGTGCCGGCTGCCAAGACCGCCATCGCCTACAACGGCGCCAACTATGCCGTCCCGTTCGACGTGCACGCTGCGCTGGCGCACCTGAACGTCGATCTCTGGACGAAGGCGGGGCTGGTCAATGCCGACGGCTCGCCCAAGATGCCCAGCTCGGCGGACGAGTTCCTCGCTGACGCGCAGACGATGAAAGAGAAGACGGGCAAGAACTTCATGGCCATCGCACGAGTCGGTGACCAGCTGGGCGTTCATCTGCTCGAAGGTCTGATGGAGCAGCAGGGTGGCGACATCCTCAACGCTGACGGCACCAAGTCGACGTTGGACTCGCCCCAGGCGCGCACCGGATTGAGCTTCATGGACAAGTTGTTCTCGGGTGGCTACGTCAACGGGAACCAGACCTACGACGCAGCACAGCAGTCCTTCCTCAAGGGTGACGCCGCGATGCTGTTCAACGGCACCTGGGTGGTCGACCAATACAACAAGGACGCGAAGTTCAAGTATGAGGTCACGAACTTCCCGACGCTGTATCAAAAGCCTGCGGTCTGGGCCGACTCCCACACGTGGGTGATCCCGAAGCACTCCAAGGCCGACCCGGTCAAGGAGCGCGCTGCGATCGAGTTCATCAACTTCCTCTACGCACACGACGCTGACTGGGCGCTGGGCACCGGTCACATCTCCGCGCGGACCTCAGTGCTCAACAGCGCTGCCTACAAGGCCGCACCTCAGCGAGCGACGTACGCCGACACCGGGCTGAGCGTGGCACACCCCGTCCCGCACATCGCGGCGTGGCCGGCGGTGTCGAAGGCGTTGGTGGCGAGCATCGAATCGATCTGGTTCCAGCACGCGTCGGTGGACAAGGCGCTCAAACAGGGCGACACGGACATCAACGCGGCGTTGGCCGGCTAGCTAGACGGGACGCGGCCGGACCCGGGCCGCCGTCGACGGCCGCAGTACCGCGTGCCAGCGATGGGCGAGCGCGGCCGCCGCACCCCCCGCGACGGGTGCGGCGGCGACGGCCGAGGTCAGCATGACGGAGCCGTACGCCGGTGGCGCTCCCGCGAGCTTCCAGCCCGCCACCCGGGGCGCGCCGCCGAACTGAGCCACCGATGCCGAGAGAGCGGCGGCGGCGGCCACGACCGGGACGCTGACTGCCAGCGACCGCCAGCCGCGCAGACAGGCGCCTGCGGCCGTCGCCGCGGCCACCAGCAGCAGGAAGGACCCGAGCATCGCCCACCACAGCGGAGCTGCGTAGGACGGCAGCGGCGCGATCTCAGGCGCGTCCACCTTGATGGTGGGGACGAGCAGGCTCAGCGGTCCGCCGCCGGCGGCTGCGCTGACGACTGCTGCGGCGTAGGCTGCGCCCGCCCATCCGGTGTGGCGGTGCGCGACAAGGACTGCGGCCACTGCGAGGAGCGCACCGACGACAGCGGTGAGCCCCAGCGCGAGGCGCAGGGTCGGCCCGAGCACGTCACCCGCGCTCGGCACCAACGCCAGCAGCCCGGAGTCGTGAATCGTCCATGCCGGGTGCGCGGCCCCGCGGCGTCGATCCTCCGCGCGTACGCCGGTGCCAGGAGCACGGCCTCGTGCCGCCGTACTGCCGCCGCCCCGAGCAGCAGAGCGGTGGTGGCTCCGCCGAAAGCGGCAGTGCAGGCGGCGGAGACGGCCACGGGTCGCAGTGCTCGAAGGTTCACCCCGAGTTCCTCGACATCGACCGGGGCGGGTCTGAAATCGCGCCTGTCAGGCTCCGTGCAGGAAGTCGGTGGCAGAGTCGCCCCATGGCGCACACACGGCTCTACCTCAACGGGGTTCTCGAGCTCGAGGACTTCCCCATCGAGGACATCTCCCAGCACCTGCAGGACCAGACGGCCACCGTCTGGCTGGACTTCTGCCGACCTGACGCCGACGACCTCGCGGCGATCCGCGAGGAGCTCGGGCTGCACGACCTGGCGGTCGAGGACGCGGTCAAAGAGCACCAGCGACCGAAGCTCGACCGCTACGACTCGCATCTGTTCCTGACGAGCTATGCGGTGCGGCTCGACCACGAGACGGGGGAGCTGGCGACGAGCGAGGTCGCCGCGTTCGTGACCCGGCAGGCGCTGGTGACGGTGCGCAAGGACGAGGGCTTCGACATCGCCCCGGTGATCAAGCGCTGGGACGACTCGTCGGACCTCGCGAAGCACGGCGTCGGCTTCTTGCTGTGGGGGCTGCTCGACGAGATCGTCGACGGGCACTTCGCCACCGTCGAGGAGCTCGACACAGAGATCGAGCTGTTGGAGGACCTGCTCTTCGCCGACCGCCCGCGCGACACCGAGGTGCAGCGGCGGTCCTTCGAGCTTCGCAAGAGCCTCGTGCTGCTGCGCCGCGTCGTCCTGCCGATGCGTGAGCTCGTCAACTCGTTGCTGCGCCGCGACGTCCACGTCGTCGACGACGAGATGATGCCTTACTACCAGGACGTCTACGACCACGTCCTGCGCGCGACGGAGTGGACGGAGTCGCTGCGCGATCTCGTCACGACGATCCTCGAGACGAACCTCACGATCCAGAGCAATCGCATGAACCTCATCATGAAGAAGGTGACGAGCTGGGCAGCGATCATCGCTGTTCCCACTGCTGTCACGGGGTTCTACGGTCAGAACGTGCCCTATCCCGGGTTCGCTGCCCACTGGGGCTTCGCGGTGTCGAGTGGGCTCATCGTCGCGCTGTCCGGCGGTCTCTACTGGTCGTTCCGGCGCCGGGACTGGATCTAGTGCGGGTCAGACCCGCCCCACGCCGATGACGGCCGACGTCGGGAGGTGCAGCAACCCGTCGCTGCGCAGGAACCGCGCGCTGAGCTCGTCGTAGTGCGCCTTCATCCGAACCACGGTCGCCTCGTCCTGGTGACTGACGACATGCCCGATGCTGGCGACTCCGGAAAGGGGTCCGGACCACCAGACCTCGGGATCGACTCGGTGCTCCCACCGCATCTCCTCGCATGTGACGTCGCGCAGGCCGGCGACCGACAGCAGTTCCTGCAACCCTTCGACCGTGCGCTCGTAGTCGTCTTCCGGCGACAGGATGGGTGTCGGCGGTCCGACGACACCTGCCGCCTCGATCACCTCGCCCCACAACCGCTGCAACGGCGGGGGCGGCGAGGACCAGATGCTCACCGCAACCTGTCCGCCGGGGCGAGCCAGTCGACGCAGCTCGGTCACGCACCGCAGCGGGAACTGCACGTGATTGACCACGAAGTTGGAGACGACCGCGTCGAACGACGCACTGCGCAGCGGCAGCGTCGGCAGCGCTCCGACCACCGTGGCGGCCGACGGCACGCGTGACCGGGTCAACGCCACCATGCTCGGCTCGGCGTCCACCGCGCCCGTACGCGCCCCGCGACCTGCAGCCAGCACGGTCACCGTGCCACTGCCGCAGCCGACGTCGAGCACGCGGGTGCCCCGGCCCACTGCCGCTCGATCGAGCATGAGCGGCACGGGATGCGCGCACAGCGCAGCGAACGTACGGTCATAAGCCTCCGCCTTGTCGCGCCAGAGCTCGCGACGATGGGCGTCATGGCTCGTGGTCTCCGGCGCGTGTGAAGGCATCGGCACAGCGTGGCATCACTTCCGCGCAACGGTCCGGGGGGTTACCCGGCCGTCGTTGACATGTGACTAAAAGGTTCGAGCAGTTCAACCCGAAGACCGGTGAACTGCTGGGCGAGGGTGAGAACCTCGAGGTGGACCCACCACGCCGGCTCGTCGCCACGATGCGTGCGCTCGGGAGCGACGACGTCAAGAGCGAGGGAACGTCGCGCATCACGTGGGAGATCACCCCGGTCAGCGACTCGTGTCGCGTCGGCGTCACGCACGACCAGATCCGCAAAGGGTGCAACGAGCAGGTCTATGGCGGGTGGCCGATGATCCTGTCGGGTCTCAAGACGTGGCTCGAGACCGGTGAGCTGCTGACCACTCCGGGTCGCTGATGTATGTCTAGGGCGGCGCAAGGACCATGCTGGCAGGTTTCCCTAGTTATCTGATAGGATTACTAGATAAGTGGCCGGGACGGCCTCGTTCTCGACGTCTGGAGGTCGGCTGTGGGTGTCACCGACCAGCTGCTCGCGATTGGCGAGCGGTCTGCCCTAGGCGTCTCGACGGGCAGCTTCCCCTTCCCTCCGGCCGAGCTCCGCACGGTCGTCGCCTGCATGGATCCTCGACCCGACGTCCGGGAGGAGCGGCGGTCTCTCGGGCTCAAGCCGTCGTGCCACCCGAAGCGATTCGCGTCCTCGACATCGACAGCCATGGCCCGCGTCCCGGCCGAGCCGGCCGTCTCCGGTGAGGAGTTCGACGATCGCTGTTGTTGACCTGACCGGTCAGCGACAGCTTCGTCAACCCACTCGACCAAGGACATCGCCATGCTGCTCTCACCCGTCCGATCGCTCGACGATCTCGTCCGTGCCGTCGCCGACCGCCCCGCGCTTTGGCGCAGGCACATCCGCTTCGACGCCGGTTCGCGCTACTGGCACCAGCTTGCTGCCCTCGACGGTGCCGATCTCTGGCTGCTGACGTGGCTGCCCGATCAGTGCACCGACCTGCACGACCACGGTGACGCGACCGCCGCGTTCACGGTCGTGGCCGGAGAGCTGGAGGAAGTCCGCGTACGTCCCGGCGGGCAGCTGGTGAGCACGGTCCTCGCGGCAGGCTCCGTCTCCGTCGTCCCCGCAGGTGCCGTTCACGACGTCGGCAACCGCAGCACGGGCCCTGCCGTGAGCATCCACGCTTACGCGCCGCGGTTGCAGACCATGACGTTCTGGGAGCCCGTGCCCGGCGGGCTGCGCCCCCTCTCGACCGTCGCCACGCACGAGCCCGAGGTCGTGCGATGAGCGCCATGCAGCTCCTCGAGCGCCCGAACGTTCGCACCGTCGCCGACCTTCTCCTCGATGCGCGGGCGACTCTGGACCGGCTCGGTCCTGCGTCGGTCGACGCCGCGCAGCGAGCCGGCGCCCTGCTCGTGGACATCCGTCCACACGCTCAACGCGTTGCGGAGGGCGAGATCCCGGACACACTGGTTCTCGAACGCAACGTCCTCGAGTGGCGGCTCGATCCGACTTCTTCGGCCCGTGTCCCGGAGGCGTCCTACGACGCCCACGTCGTGGTCGTGTGCTCCGAGGGTTATACGTCCTCACTGGCGGCGGCATCGCTGCAGCTGCTGGGCGTGCGCCGGGCAACGGACCTCGCCGGCGGTTTCCGGGCGTGGGAGGCGGCCGGGTTGCCCACGACCGCCGGTGGCACACCGGCGGGGGAGCGCAGTGGCCGCGGAATGCTGCATGTCGACGGCGATCGCTGGGAGGCGAGCGTTCACGGTCGCGTCGTGCTGCTGAGCGCGCAGGAGTTCCGCGTGCTCGCCGCCCTCGACGCGCGCCGCGACCGGGTGGTCACGCGCGGGGCGATGTCCGAGGTGGTCGGCGTCTTTGCCGGCGACCGCTCGATCGACGTGCTGGTGTGCCGACTGCGTCGCAAGCTCGGCGAGGCAGCGCCGCTGCTGGTCACGGTCCGCGGCGTCGGGTGGCGGCTGCTGTCGCGACAGGTCGTTCCCGCGGTCCCGCAGCGTCGCTAGCCGCGGCGCGCCTCTTGGGCCGCGGCACATCCCTACGGGGGACGTGCCCATGGATGATGGCGCGGTGCCCGTTCCCCCAGCGCCACCGCCTATGCCGGCCATCCCGCGTATGCCCGCCATGCCGGCCATGCCGGCCATGCCCGCCATGCCGGCCTGGCGGCGCCCGACGGCCGGCGAACCGCGTTGGCACCTCGTCGTCGTCGTGCTCTCGGCCATCGCCCTGCAGCTGGCCCTGCCCGACCAGCTCGGCCTGCGTCCCAAGCTGCTGCTGCCGGCACTCGAGGCCGCGCTGCTCGTCGCGTTGGTCATCGCCAATCCTGGCCGGCTCGAGAGTCGTCATCCGGGTCTGCGCTATGGCGGCCTCGCCCTGGTCGCGCTGGTGAGCCTGGCCAATGCGACGTCCGCTGCACTGCTCGTGAGGGAGCTGCTGCAGTCCAAGGGTGAGACGGGCAGCGCGGTCGCGCTGCTCGCCAGCGGCGCGACGATCTGGACGACCAACGTCGTCGCTTTCGCCTTGTGGTACTGGGAAGTCGACCGCGGTGGGGCCGTACGCCGAGCCGCTGGTGACGTGCAGCATGCCGACCTGCTTTTCCCCCAGATGGCGAATCCTGACTTGTCGCCGCCGCACTGGGAGCCGCGGCTGCTCGACTATCTCTATCTCAGCTACACCAACTCGACAGCGTTCAGCCCGACCGACACGGTGCCCATGGCGCGGTGGGCGAAGGTGATGATGGCGCTGCAGTCGACCGTCGCTCTCGTCACGATCGGACTCGTGATCGCGCGCTCCGTCAACATCTTGAGGTGATCTTCAGTCGGACACGGGGGGAGACTCCCGCGCGCGGCTGCGTGCACATCGTTGCAACTTCGCGAAGGGCACCCGCGGCGTCGGTGTCGTGACTACCGTTGCCGCGTGAGCGAGCGATGGAGCACCGAACAGGTGCTGGCACTGTCGCCGGACTCCTCGTCGAGCACGGCAGGGCGCAAGCTGGCGTCGCCCGGCCCGTGGCGCTCCGCCGCGGCATGTGCGCAGCCGCCTGCCTTGTGGGGCCTCTGCGCCGGCTCGGGAAGCAAGCCCTACCAGACCGTCGTGGACCTCACCGGTCCCGCGTTCTCGTGCTCCTGCCCCAGCCGCAAGTTCCCTTGCAAGCACGCTCTCGGCCTGCTGCTGCTCTGGTCCTCAGGACAGCTGCCGGACGAGGCGTCGCCCGCCGGCTTCGCCGACACCTGGCTCTCTGCCCGGGCGGCCAAAGTCGTCAAGGCCGCCAAGGCGGCCGACGGCGAGAACCACCCCGCCGATGAGACGGGGGCTCCAGCAGATCCGCTCGCGGCGCAGAAGCGCGCCGAGAAGCGCGCCTCGCGCATCACCGCAGGAGTCGCCGAGCTCGACCAGTGGCTGCGCGACCTGGTCCGCACCGGCTTGGCCGGCGCCGGGCGCGCCGGCCACGAGCTGACCGATGTCGTCGCCGCCCGGCTCGTCGACGCCCAGGCGCCGGGACTCGCGACAGCCGTACGCCGGTTCCCCGCAGTCGTCGCCTCAGGCGAGGGCTGGGCCGGTCGCCTGCTCGAAGAGCTCGCGATGGTGCGTCTGCTGACGGTCGCGCACCAACGCGTCGACGACCTGCCCGAGGCGCTTGCCGCCACCGTGCGCACCCGGGTCGGCTATCCGGTCAAGGTCGAGGACGTCCTTCGCGCCCCGGCGGTGCGCGACCGCTGGGACGTGCTGTCGCTGCGCGACGCCGTTGACGACCGGCTGATCGTGCGACGGGTCTCGCTGCGCGGCTCGCGGACGGGCCGTGTCGCCGTGGTGCTGTCGTTCGCGCCGTCGGGCCAGCCCCTTGATGCCTCCCTGGTTCCGGGGACATGCGTCGACGCCGACGTTCACTTCTATCCGGGGGCCTATCCACTGCGTGCAGTCATGGGGGTGCAGCACGATGAGCCTGGTCCGTTGTCCGAGCCACTCGGATGCAGCGTCGTCGAGGCGGAGCAGGCGTGGGGAGCCGCTCTCGCTGCTGATCCGTGGACCACCGCGGTGCCGGTGCTGCTGGGTGATGTCGCACCTCAGGTGAGTGGCGACGCGAGCACGCGCGGGTGGTTCCTGGTCGACCCCGCGGGCGACCGGTTGGGCCTGCGTGCCGGCGACGCGCTGTGGACCCTGCTCGCGGTGTCGGGTGGCCGTCGCGTCACGGTCATGGGCGACTGCACCACCGACGGGTTCGACGTCGCCGCGGTACTTTTTCCGCACCGACTGGTCAGTGTGCGATGACCGACGGCGCTCCGTTGCCCTGGGACGACCTCGTCACCTGTGCGCTGCTGGGGTCAGCG
Source organism: uncultured Motilibacteraceae bacterium (assembly GCA_964236445.1). Lineage (GTDB taxonomy): Bacteria > Actinomycetota > Actinomycetes > Motilibacterales > Motilibacteraceae > CAXSDR01. The sequence continues at coordinate 8,020 of CAXSDR010000049.1, forward strand.
CGGCGACCGACCGCTGGTGGCCCGCTGCCGGGCGAGCTCGGGCGAGTGGCCGCAGCCCTGTCGCCGGCCGATCCCGCTGCGCGGCTGCTCGACACCGCCGCGCTGATGACGACCTACCGCCGCGCCGGTGCGCGCGCTGGGCCTGGGGAGTTCACCCTGTCCGCCAGCCCGGAGGAGCTCGTGCGGGCCAGCCCGCCGGCGGCCGCCACCCGCCTGGGTGACCTGCTGCATCGGGGCGATGAGCTGGGGACGACGCTGCTGCGAGCCTGGCTCCAGGCGGCGGCCGATGCCGGCGTGGTCGCGCCACCGGAGCACCTGCCTGCCCTGCTCGACCGTGCCGGACGAAGCCGTGCGCTGGCGGCAGACGTGGCTGCGGTTCTCGGAGAGCGAGGGCGGTGGCTCGCGGCCCACCGCCCCGACTGGGCTGCCCGCTTCCCTGCCACCGGCGGGGTCAGCGGGGTTGCGTTCGACGCGCCCGACGCGGATCCGCAGGTGCTGGCGCTGGACGCGCGATGGACCCACGGCAGTCCCGAGCAGCGCCAGCACTGGTTTGCCTCCCTTCGCCACCTGCATCCCGCGGCCGCCCGGGCGGTCCTGGCATCGACGCCCTGGCGCAAGGAGACGCCGGCCAACCGGACAGCCTTCCTGACCGCGCTGCAGGATCACCTGTCCGTCGCCGACGAGGAGCTGCTCGAGCGAGCACGTTCCGACTCGCGCCAGGACATCCGCGCGCAGGCCGCGGACATCCTCGCGTGCCTGCCCGGCAGTGCGTTCTCGCAGGCGGCCGCCAGCCGGGCCGCTGAGTGCCTGCAGCTCGAACGGCGACGGCTGCGACGCACTCTGGTGGTCGTGCTAGCGCCGGCCGCCGCCGGCGACGACAGCAGTCTCGGAACCTTCGCTGGGAGCCGCATCCCGTCATCGGCTGCTGGACCTCGCGCCCGGGTGCTCGCGCAGCTGCTCGCCGCGACGCCGCTCTCGCGCTGGGAGCGAACGTTCGACGCGTCGGCCGCTGACCTCGTCGCCCTGCCCGTCAGCGATGACCTGCGCGATGTCGTCCACGGCGGCTGGGCGACAGCAGCCCAGCGCCAGCACGACCAGGCATGGGCGAGCGCGCTGCTCCGGCACGTACCGCTCGACCGTGCTCCCGCCCTGCTCTCGGTGCTCGCCCCGGCGGAACGCGTGGCCGAGGTGATCGCCGCGCTGGACGATGGTCGCCTCGACCCGGCAGGACCTGTCGGCCCGTGGCTGCAGACCTGCGACGCGCCCTGGGCTCCCGAGCTGGGGGCCGCTGTCGTGCGCTGGCTGCGGTCGAGGTCGAGCACATCCCCGTCGGGCCACTACCGCGAGCTGTTCTCCGTCGCTGCGCTCGCCCTGCCGTGCGACCACGCGACGGTGTCGGCGCTGCGTGAGACCGCGCAGCTCGTTCCCGAGGACTCCACCTGGCGGCCAGCGTTCACCGCTCTGGCCGACACCGTCCGCTCTCGCCTTTCGATGCTCGAGGAGCTCCGTTGACCGTTCCTCCCGACGTGACCGCGCAGTCTGCCGTGGCGCCCGAGCTGTTGCTCCGGCCGCACGCCGAGCAGACCTACGCCGCCGAGCTGGGCGCCCTTGCGGCGCAGGACGACCGGCCGAGACCGCCCGCGTGGCTGATGTCGCCGTGGGCGGTGGTGACCTATCTGCTCGGGGGCGTGCTCGCCGACGGCACGGTGATCACCCCGAAGTACGTCGGTCCGCGCCGGCTCGTGGAGGTCGCCGTCGCCACCCTCGCCACCGACCGGGCACTGCTGCTGCTCGGCGTCCCTGGCACGGCGAAGACGTGGGTCAGCGAGCACCTCGCGGCAGCCGTCAGCGGGCGGTCCACGCTGCTGGTCCAGGGGACGTCAGGCACGGCCGAGGAGGCCATCCGCTACGGCTGGAACTACGCTCGGCTGCTCGCCGAGGGCCCCTCCATGGCTGCGCTCGTGCCGTCGCCGGTCATGACCGCGATGCGCGAGGCCAAGATCGCGCGCATCGAGGAGCTCACGCGCATCCCGTCCGACGTCCAGGACGCGCTGATCACGATCCTGTCCGAGAAGTCCCTCCCGGTGCCCGAGCTCGGCACCGAGGTGCAGGCCGCGAAGGGCTTCAACGTCATCGCGACGGCCAACGACCGTGACCGGGGCGTCAACGAGCTGTCCTCCGCGCTGCGACGTCGCTTCAACACCGTGATCCTCCCTCTGCCCGCCTCCGAGGAGGAGGAGGTGGACATCGTCACGCGCCGCGTGCAGCAGCTCGGTGTCGCGCTGGCGCTGCCCCAGGTGCCGGCTGCCGCCGAGGAGATCCGGCGCGTCGTCAGGGTCTTCCGCGAGCTGCGGTCGGGGCAGACGTCCGACCGGCGCACCAAGCTCAAGTCGCCCTCCGGCACGTTGTCCACGGCCGAGGCGATCTCCGTCGTCACCAACGGCCTGGCACTCGCAGCCCACTTCGGCGACGGGGTTCTGCGCCCCTCCGACATCGCCGCGGGCATCCTCGGCTCGGTGGTGAAGGACCCCGTCGCCGACAAGGCGGTCTGGGTGGAATATCTCGAGGCCGTCGTACGCGAGCGCGAGGGCTGGCACGACTTCTACGGTGCGTGCCGCGACGTCACAACATGACCGACACCGTCGACGGGGCCGCACCCGCACTGCGGCACGCCGCCGACAGCCCGGTCGTCGAGGTCATGGGAATCCGGCACCACGGGCCCGGGTCCGCCCGTGCCGTACGCGCTGCGCTCGACCGGCTCCATCCCGACATGGTCCTGATCGAGGGTCCGGCCGATGCGGACGCCCTGACGGCGTTCGCCGGCGATGTGGGACTCGAGCCGCCCGTCGCGTTGCTGGCCTATGCCACGGATGCGCCGCGGGTGTCCGCATTCTGGCCCTTCGCGCTGTTCTCCCCGGAGTGGCAGGCGTTGCGCTGGGCCGCGGAGCACGGTGTCGAGGTCAGGTTCTGCGACCTGCCGAGCAGCGTGATGCTTGCCCAGGACGACGCTCCGGTGCCGTCCGACCCGGCGAGCCCGGGCGAGCTGCGGCGCGACCCGATCGCTGTCCTCGCGGCTGCAGCCGGCTACTCCGACCCCGAACGCTGGTGGGACGACGTCGTCGAGGCGCGACTGGACGCGCCGACGCCCTTCCCGGTCATCACCGAGGCCATGACCGAGCTGCGGGCTTCGGCCCAGGTCCTCGCGCCGCACGAGCAGCAGCGGGAGGACCGGCGCGAGGCCCACATGCGCCAGGTTCTCCGCGCGGCGCTGCGCGACGGTGCCGTCCGGGTGGCGGTGGTGTGCGGTGCCTGGCACGCACCCGCGCTCGAGGGCAAGCTGCCGGCCGCCTCGGTCGATGCGCGGCTCCTGCGTGCCATGCCTCAGCGCAAGACCGCCATCACGTGGATTCCGTGGACGTCTTCCCGCCTCGCCTTCGCGTCCGGCTACGGCGCAGGGATCGACTCGCCGGGGTGGTATCACCATCTCTTCGTCACCCCCGACCGCGTGGTCACGCGCTGGCTCGTCATCGTCGCCGGAGTCCTCCGGGCGGAGGACCTGCCCGTCTCGTCCGCGTCGGTCATCGAGGCCGTACGCCTGGCCGAGGCGATCGCCAGCATGCGAGGCAGGCCGTTGGCAGGGCTCGACGAGGTGACCGAGGCGACGCGTGCCGTGCTCTGCGACGGGGACGAGGTGATGCTCAGCCTCGTCGCGGGACGTCTCGTCGTCGGAGAAGGCATCGGCTCGGTGCCCGAGGGTGTTCCCACGGTGCCGCTCGCCAGCGACCTCCAGGCCGTCGCGAAGCGGCTTCGCCTCAAGCAGGAGGCGCACGAACGCCTGCTCGAGCTCGACCTGCGCAAGCCGCTAGACCTCGAGCGCTCCCGGCTCGCCCACCGGCTGCAGCTGCTGACCATCCCGTGGCTGACGACGGCGAGGGCGGCCTCGTCATCGGGCACCTTCCGCGAGAGCTGGCATCTCGCCTGGGCGCCGGAGCTGGCGGTGGCACTCATCGAGGCCGCGATGTGGGGAACGACCGTGGTGTCCGCAGCAACGGCCAAGGTCGCCGACGCCGCGACCACCGCCAGCCTTCCCGAGCTGACGGCCCTGGTCGAGCGCTCACTGCTGGCCGAGCTGCCGGAGGCCCTGACCGCGCTGCTGTCGGCCCTGGAGGAGCGGACGGCGCACGACCTCGACGTCGCGCACCTCATGGGGGCCCTGCCCCCGCTCGTACGCGCGCACCGCTACTCCGACGTACGCGCGACCGACACCTCCCAGCTGGCCCGCATCGCCGACGCACTGGTGATCCGCATCTGCGCCGCTCTGCCCGCTGCGGTGACGAGCCTCGATGACGACGCCGCCCGACTCCTGCGTGACTCGATCGACGCCACGCACAACGCCGTCATGCTGCGCGACGACCCGCGGGTCGGCGACCAATGGCTCGGTGTCCTGGGAACGCTCTCGCTGCGCTCCGACATCTCAGGGGTTCTCTCCGGTCGGCTGACGCGGCTGCTGCGCGACACCGGGCGTATCGACCCTGCCGAGGCAGCACTTCGGCTGTCGCGGGCCCTGTCGATCGGCGTGACCGCACCGGCGAAGGCAGCCTGGATAGAAGGTTTCTTCGACGGCGGCGGGTTGCTGCTCGCGCACGATGCCGACCTGCTTGCCCTGCTCGACACGTGGCTCAGCTCGCTCGCCGAGCAGAGCTTCACCGACGTACTGCCCTTGTTGCGTCGCACGTTCGGCGGATTCCCCGCGGCGCAGCGGCGGGCGATCGGCGATGCGGTGAGACGCGTGTCGACGCGACCCGACGTGAGGACGCTCCAGGACCTCGACGAGGAACGCGCCCTCGCGGCGCTCGCCACCGCGGCATTGATCTTCGGGGTGCAGCGATGAGTGACACGCCAGTGGTCGACGAGGCAGGGCGCCTGCGGCGGTGGCGGATGGTGCTCGGGCAGGCCGCCGACCCGGACGGCGCGCGACTGGTCGACGCCGACGGAGCGATGGATGCGGCGCTCGCGGCGCTTTATGACACAGACCTGAGCTCACGAGGTGATCGAAGCGCCGGACTCGGCGGGTCGGCGCCCCGCGTCGCGCGTTGGCTCGGCGACATCCGCACCTACTTCCCCAGCACGGTGGTGCAGGTCATGCAGCGCGACGCCGTCGATCGGCTCAATCTGAGCACCCTGCTGCTCGAGCCCGAGCTCCTGGGCGCCGTGGAGCCCAATGTCGGTCTGGTGTCGACGCTGCTCTCGTTGAACCGTGTGATGCCCGAGAGCACCAAGGCCACTGCCCGCCAGGTCGTCGCCGCGGTCGTGCAGCAGATCGAGCAACGCATCGCCGACAGGACGAAATCGGCGGTGACCGGCGCGCTGAACCGAGCCAGTCGCACACATCGGCCAAAGCTCCGCGACATCGACTGGAACGCCACGATCAAGGCAAACCTGTCGAACTATCTGCCAGAATACCGAACGGTGATTCCGGAACGGATCATCGGTTATGCTCGACAGCAGCAGGTGGTCGCGCGTGATGTGGTCCTCGCGATAGACCAGTCAGGCTCGATGGCTGAGTCGGTGGTCTATGCGGCCGTCTTCGGCGCTGTCCTTGCCTCGATGCGCTCACTGCGTACGTCGCTCGTCGTCTTCGACACCGAGGTCGTCGACCTCACCGCCCACCTGACAGATCCCGTGGACGTGTTGTTCGCCACCCAGTTGGGCGGTGGCACCGACATCAACCGCGCCATCGCCTACAGCCAGACCCTCATCCGCCGGCCAACCGACACCCTGTTCGTGCTCATCAGCGATCTCTACGAGGGCGGCGTACGAGACGAGATGCTCAAGCGCGTCGTGTCGATGACGGGGGCCGGGGTCGAGGTCATCGTGCTGCTTGCGCTCTCCGACAGCGGCGCGCCGAGCTTCGACCGGGAGAACGCCGCGGCCCTGGCGGCGCTCGGCGTGCCCGCTTTCGCGTGCACGCCTGACGTATTCCCCGACCTGTTGGCCGTCGCCCTCGCGAAGGGTGACGTCGGGGCGTGGGCCGCACGGACGCTCGCCGCGGACATCGACGGCGGTCGGCGACCGTGACGCGCGCACAATCTTTTCGCCCACGCAGCTGATCGGTCGCAGCAGCGTTGGCGCGAACACCGATCGCCCGGCCGGCCACGTCGGTCGCGCTATGCGCCGTCAGGCGGTACCAGCGACCCGCTGGCCTCGGCCCTGTGGGTGCTCGATCCCGCCCGAGGTGCGCAGTCCCGCAGAGCGATCGCCGCGCAGCTGCGCTGTGACCCCTCCAACGTCACCCCTGATCGCCGATCGGCTCGCCGCTCTCGGGCTCGTACGGCGCGTCCCCGATCCTGAGGACGGCCGAGTGCGGGCACTGATCCTGACCACTCGCGGCGCCGAAGTCCGAGCCCGTGTCCTACACAGCCTGACTGCAGGAGCGCCTCTTCAACGACTGCCCGACGAAGACCTACAACACTTGGCCCGCTTGCTCCAACGCGCCATCGGATCCATCGACATCGAAGCACTCAGCGGTCATCGCGAGATGACGTGAGTCCCGCACGCACCCCTGCGTGCAGACACCGAGCGGTCCCTGACAGGCCGCGTGGTGCGGGAGCAGTGGTGCAAGTCCTCGGCGGCAGGAGACCGCGGCGTCACAGGCTTGTGCATCACCTCCCGCGGCTGATTGCAGGGTCACGGCCGGGCCTGTCTTCGGCATCTGCCACGTCAAGGTGGACGAGAACGCCGGACTCGACCAGTCGCTCGGCACCTACGCGGGCACCGGCGATCAGCGGGGATCCGAACCACTTCGGTCCCTTGTCCACCGCGCGAAGCGACTTCCGTCCCGGCATCGGAACCCATGTCGTACCGTCACGTCGTTCTTCCAGTCCCAGCACATGGGAGACGACTTGGACAGTGAGGACCTCACCGACGGTCGCAGCTAGCGCGAGTGGCGCCTGCCCGTGGTGATCCTCGCGTAGGAGGCCGCGCAGTCGATACGAACCGGTCGCCAGAGTTTCGCTCCACCAAGCGGACATGTCTCCCGCCAGCAGAAGAGTTCCGCCGGGGAAAGAATCCTCTTGCGCGGCGGGCGCAGCCACTATCTGACGCTCAACTGCCCACTCTGGATCTAGCCCGCGGCTAGGTGGCTGGCTCGGCCCCGGGACGGTGGTCACGGTCGACGTGTGCACGTCCATGCTGCAACCACGCCGTCAAATCTGTCGGCGCCAGCGAACGGAGCAACGTGTCGTAGCCTTCGAGATCATTCTCGGTGAGCGTCGCCACCCACTGCCGAGGTGCGCCGGACCGGAAGAACGCCCGATTGTCGGTGAACAGGCCGAGCCGTTCGTCAGGAACAAGCGCCGCCGCATGGGCCCGCATCCGGCCGAACGTCGCCGCTTGCACGAGCGCTCCCCACGACTGACGTGCAACGCTGATGCTGAGGGCTTCGGCCAAGCGGCGCATCTCACCTTCCAAGTCGCGCGACAGGTCAGCGTGATGCATCAGGATGACGCTCGGGTCCTCGCGTCGCGCCCACGCACCTCCGAGGTGCCAGACCACACTCCTCAGCGAGTCCAGATTCTCGGTCGGCGTCCGCTCGTCATGAATCCACTGCAACAAGCGCTCACGCCGGTCTGCGGGGCGGACCGGTCGCAGCGCAACAGTCCCGTCAACCGGGTTTCCAGCAGCAGGGGCCTGCGCCAGCAACGCCT